>JAXDIL010000003.1:0-11335 GCA_034664005.1 Thermoleophilaceae bacterium
GCTCGCTCCCCAAGCACCTCCACGAGCTCGAGCGCGAGAACGCGGTGGAGGCCCTCGTGGCCGCTGCCCTCGAACACGTCCGGCTGATGGAGCAACTCGACTTCGACAACTTCAAGGTCTCGATCAAGTCCACGAACGTGCCGAACACGATCGCCTCGAACCGGCTGCTCTCGGAGAAGATCGACAACCCGCTCCACCTCGGCATCACGGAGGCCGGCACCAAGTGGTCCGGGTCGCTGAAGTCCGCGGTGGGCCTCGGGACGCTGCTGGCCGACGGCATCGGTGACACGATCCGCATCTCGCTCTCCACCTTCCACGCGGTGGAGGAGGTGAAGGTGGCCTGGGAGATCCTCAAGGCGCTCAAGCTGCGCGAGCGCGGTCCCGTGCTGATCGCCTGCCCGACCTGCGGGCGGCTGCAGTTCGACATGGACACGGTCGTGGCAGAGATCGAGGAGCGCCTGCGCCAGTACGACGACCCGATCGAGGTCGCCGTGCTCGGCTGCGCCGTCAACGGCATCGGCGAGGCCTCACACGCCGACTTCGGCATCACCGGAGCCAAGAACGAGGGGCTCATCTTCGCCCACGGCAAGCCGATCCGGAAGGTGCCTCAGGACGACCTCGACGATGCCCTCTACAAGGAGAACGACAAGTCGATCGACCGCGGCGCGGTCGAGATCGACGAGCGTGAGGCGGCCGAGGGCGCCGAGTGGCTAGAGCGGATCGAGGAGGAGAACGCGGGGGAGCTGACCCCCGAGCGGATCGCCGCCCTCGAGGCCGCCGCCGCGAGCGAGGACGCGCTCGGAAACGGTCAGACGCTGCCGATGGCGGGCGCTCCGAAGGGCAAGCGGATCACGCTGGACGAGGACGACTCGCCCACGGCGGGCCGGCGCTTTACGAGGGCGTAGGCAGCTCGGGGCGCTCGCGAGCGATCACTCGGCAGAAGGCATCCACGACCATCGGATCGAACTGGGAGCCGCTGCAGAGGCGCAGCTCGTCGACCGCCTCGGACTCGCCGACCGCCTGACGGTAGGGGCGCTCGGTCGTCATCGCCTCGAACGCGTCGCACACGGCCACGACGCGCGCCCCTAGCGGGATCTCGTCGCCGCAGAGGCCGTCGGGATAGCCGTCGCCGTCCCAGCGCTCGTGGGACGAGCGCACCAGCCGCGCGACGGGCCGCAGCGCGGGCGCCGCAAGCAGGATCCGCTCCCCGATCAGCGGGTGGCGCCGCACGAAGCTCCACTCGACCGGATCGAGCGGGCCCGGCTTGTCGATGATCGCGTCCGGGACGGCGATCTTCCCCACGTCGTGGAGCTCTGCGGCCCGGGCCACCTCGTCGAGCCCCTCGGGGCCCATGTGCAGTTCGCGCCCGACCGCCAGCGCCAGCTCCCCGATGTCGCGAAGCTGGATCTGGAGGTCCGGGCGCCGCTCGGACAGCGTCCGGAGCAGGACGTCGCGGGACTGGCGGCCGGCCGACATGCGGCGCCCTCCCTTGCGCGCGTACATGCGGCGATCGGCGAGCTGGAGCGCCTGCGTGGGCGTCGTGGCCTCCTCGGGCAGGACGACGGCGCCGAACGAGCTCGTGACCTCGAAGCCCTCGCCGCGCTCGTGCAGCGCCTCGGAGCAGGTGGCGAGGATCGGGTCGACACCGTCGCGGCCGGGAGAGACGAGCACGCAGAACTCGTCGCCGCCGAGCCGGTAGGCGTGTCCGTTGGCGCCGACGGCCTCGGCAAGCCTCGCCGCGAGCCGCACGAGCAGCCCGTCGCCCGCCGGGTGGCCGAAGATGTCGTTGTACTCCTTGAAGCCGTCGAGGTCGAACAGTAGGAGCGCGCGCGGTGAGGCCAGGTTGGCCAGGATGAGCTGCACCTCGAGGTCGGCGAGCAGACTGCGTCGGTTGCGGAGCCCGGTCAGCGAGTCAGTGCGCGCCTCGGCGTGGCTCTGGGTGAGCGAGCGCTGGTTCTCCAGGAACGCGAGCGCCATGCGCGCGAGCGCGAGCAGCAGCGCCCATGCCGCCAGGCTCACCGCGGCCACGTTGACGGCCTCGAAATGGTCGTAGACGAGCAGCTGCACGGCCACGAGCCCGCCGCCCACGGGCACCGCGATCACGAGCCAGTCGTGGATCGCTATCCGCGTCCGCGACGGCTGCCAGGCGGCGACCGCCACGAGCAGGGCGGATGCTGGCCAGGCGAGGTCCACGGCGGAGCCCTGCTGGTAGGTGCCCTCGGCGCTCTGCACGAGATAGAGGCCGTCGGCCACGGCCGTGAGCGCCAGGCCGCCGCCGAGCAGCAGCCAGACCGGATCGAGGCGCCAGCCGTTCAGTCCGAAGACGGTCACGACGAGCCCGACGAGGAGCAGGTCGCCCGCCGGATAGGCGAGGTTCACGGCGATCTCGGCGGTGCCGCCGCTGGTGGCCTCGACGATGGGGTCGAAGGCGAGCGTGGCGATCAGGGCCGCCACGGTGAGCGCGGCGATTGCGCCGTCGAGCCAGAGGCTGCTGCGGAAGCTGTCGGTGCGCGAACGCGCGAGCAGGAGAAGCGCGGCATAGCTCGCGGGATAGAAGGCGAGCTGGAGGAAGTCGGAGACGGCCGGGTAGGGGCGCGACGGGTCGCCCATGACGAACGAGCTCCAGACGATCTGGCCCGCGGTCCAGGCGAACAGGCCCATGCCCATCACGAGCCAGGCCGTGCGCTCCTCCCTGACTGCGGCCGCGCGGATGACGCAGGCGGCTCCGGCGGCGAAGGTCAGGCTGCAGTAGACGCCGTTCTGAAAGAAACCATCCAGTCCCGGCGAGCCGAGCCCGACGGTCACGTGCAGGAAGTATGCGAGCAGCGCGAGGCCAGTGAGCGCCGCTAGGGCGCGCAACCCTGCTCCGAGCCTCGCTGAGACGTGCATGTTGCTCTCCCTGCCGAAAACCGGCCTGTTCCACGTCTGGATCGGCTTCGCGAAGCCGGAACTGAAGTGCCACGAATAGACTCGCGCGCCGTGACCCGGCTTTCGAGGTACTTCCTGCCGACGGTGAAGGAGGCGCCCGCGGACGCGGAGGCCATCTCGCACCAATTGATCATCCGCGCCGGGCTCGCCCGCCAGGTGGGCGCCGGACTGTGGACATTCCTCCCGGCGGGGTGGCGGGCGCACAGGCGCGTCGAGCAGATCATCCGCGACGAGATGGACTCGATCGGGGCGGGGGAGATGCTGATGCCGGTGCTCCAGCCGGCCGAGCCGTGGCGGAAGACGGGCCGCTACGACATCGACGAGATCTTCAAGCTGAAGGATCGCCGCGGCGCCGACATGGTGCTCGCGATGACCCACGAGGAGATCCTCACCTGGCACATCTCGCGCGAGGTGCGCTCGTACCGCGACCTCCCCAAGCTGCTCTACCACATACAGATCAAGGAGCGCGACGAGCCGCGCCCGCGGGCAGGTCTCCTGCGGACGCGCGAGTTCATCATGAAGGACTCGTACTCGTTCGACCGCGACCTGGAGGGCCTCGACGCCTCCTACCAGCTGCACATCGAGGCGTATGACCGGATCTTCGACCGGAGCGGGCTCGAGTGGTACCGGGTTCAGGGCGACGTGGGGATGATGGGCGGCTTCGGCGCCGACGAGTACATGGCGCCCTGCGCCGCGGGCGAGAACGACGTCGCGCTGTCCGACTCCGGCTACGCGGCGAACGTGGAGATCGCGAGCGCCGAGGCGCAGCCCGTGGACGGCCTGCCGGCGCCCGCTCCGGAGCCGAAGGAGGTGGAGACGCCGGGCGCGACCACGGTCGAGGCCGTCTGCGAGCTGCTTGGCGTGCCGCCCGGCGCGCTGATGAAGGCCTTTCCCGTCTTCGTGGAGGGACGCGGGCCGGTGCTGGTCGTGATCCGGGGCGACCACCGCCTCAACGAGATCAAGCTCCAGAACGTGCTCGGCGCGCCGTTCCGTCCCGCCGAGGCGGAGGAGGTGCGGGACGCCTTTCGCTCCGAGCCGGGCTTCATCGGGCCCGTGGGCGCTCCGGTGCCGGTGCTCGCCGACGTCGCGCTGCGCGGCCTCGCAGGGCTCGTGACCGGCGGCAACAAGCCGGACGTGCACCTGACCGGCGTCGAGCCCGGCCGCGACTTCGAGCCCGAGTGGGTCGACGTCCGCCGCGTGGAGCCGGGTGACCGTGACCCGTCGGGGCGGCCGATCCGGATCGAGCCGGCGATCGAGGTGGGCAACATCTTCAAGCTCGGCACGCGCTACTCGGAGCCGCTCGGCGCGCGCTACCTCGACGAGGACGGTCAGGAGCAGCACATCTGGATGGGCTCCTACGGAATCGGCCCGGCGCGCATCGTGGCCGCCGCGATCGAGCAGTTCGCCGACGAGCAGGGGATCTCGTGGCCGCGCGCGGTAGCGCCGTTCGACGTCGAGCTGGTGACGCTGGGCAAGGTCGGCGAGGAGGCGCGCGCGGTCTCGGACCGCCTCTACGAGAACCTGCGCGAGCTCGGGCTCGACGTGCTCTACGACGACCGCGACGACTCGAGCCCGGGCCAGAAGTTCGCCGATGCCGAACTGCTCGGCTGCCCGCTGAGGGTCACGATCGGCAAGAAGAGCGTCGAGGCGCGCGAGATCGAGTTCCAGGTCAGGCGCGGCCAGGAGAAGGGCTCCCTGCCGCTCGAGGGGGCCGCTGAGGCTGCGGCGGAGCTGTGGCGGACCCTCCCCTGACGTTTCGGCGGCTGGTCGGACTCGACCGGTCGTCCGGGCCGCCGCCCCAGACGCGGCGCGGCGAGCCGCTCAACCCGTGGACCATCCCGAACGCGATCGGGTTCGCCAGGCTCGCGCTGGTGCCGCTGTTCCTGTACGTGGGCCTGACTTCGGGCGACGGCCGCTCCGGCCTCGCGTTCGTCCTGTTCGCGTTCATCGCCTGGAGCGACTACTTCGACGGCATGGCGGCGCGCATCACGGGGCAGTACAGCCGCCTGGGCGCGCTGCTCGACCCGTTCACCGACCGGCTGCTCGTGGTGAGCGGCGCCGTCGTGGCCTGGCACTACCAGACGCTGCCGCGCTGGGCGCTCGCGCTGCTGGTGGCGCGCGAGGCAGTGATGCTCGGCCTGACCGAGCTCGCGCTGCGGCGCGGGATCGACCTGAACGTGTCCATGTTGGGCCGCTGGGCGGTCTGGCCCGTGATGAGCGCGCTGGCTCTCGCGCTCGTGATCGAGGGCTGGGTGCTGGACGTCGTCCTGTACGTGGGACTCGCGATGACGCTTGCGGCCACGGCGCGCTACCTGCAAGATGGGATACGCGGCCTGCGCAAAGCCTCAACCTGAGGTTGAGGACCGCTATAGTCGCCGCACCGCTTGACTCTCTGAAAGGAAAGCTTTGGACACGTTTCCCGACCTCGGCGCGCTCTCCGACAACGAGCTGAAGGATCTCATCCAGCAGCTCACGGAGGAGGAGCAGGAGGTTTCCTACAAGCGCCGGATCCTCCACGGCAAGATCGACATCCTGCGCGCGGAGCTCGTCAACCGCCTTCGCAAGAAGCACGAGGAGGGCGAGTCGGTCATCAGCGGCGCCGACGTGCAGCAGCTGACCGACATCCTGGCCGGCAAGGGCATGCCGGCGGACGCGGATATCGAGTAGCGATGCACTGCCCGGAGTGCGGCTTCGCCAACGCCGAGGGCGCGAACTACTGCCAGAAGTGCGGCGCGTTCCTGGGCGACAAGACCGAGACGAAGAGCGGCGACACCACCGAGGTGTACCAGGTGGACGAGACCGGCGAGCTCCGTCCGGTCGACCTCGACGCGATGACGCACGAGGGTGCCACGCTCGTGATCCGCTCGGGCGGGGGCCGTTCGGGCGAGGCCTTCAACCTGGTGGCCGAGCGCAACACGATCGGCCGCAGCCCGGACGCCGAGGTGTTCCTGGACGACGTGACCGTGTCGCGCAACCACGCGTTGCTCGTGCAGCGCCGTGACGGCCTCTACGTGGACGACCTCGGCTCGCTCAACGGCACCTACGTGAACGGTCACCGGATCGAGTCGCACAAGCTTCAGGACAGCGACGAGCTGCAGGTGGGCAAGTACAAGCTGACGTACCTGGAGGAGCGGTGAGCACAGAGGTCAGAGCAGAGCCGCCGCCCCGCAAGGAGAAGGCGCTCACGATCGGCGCCGTCTGCAAGCAGATCGAGCGCGAGTTCCCGGACATCTCGATCTCGAAGATCCGCTATCTCGAGGACCAGAAGCTGCTCTCACCACGGCGCACGCCCGGCGGTTACCGGCTCTACGCGGCGGCCGACGTGGACCGCCTGCGCACCATCCTGCGCCTCCAGCGCGACGAGTTCCTGCCCCTCCGAGTGATCCGCCAGGAGCTGGCCTCGGGCCGCACCGACGAGGTGGCCACGCCGGACGCGCCCGCGGAGCCGCGCGGGGCGCTGCGCCGCGCCAGCTTCGCGCTGCGCGGCCCAGGCTCGCTCTACCGGCTGTCGGAGGTGCTCGACGAGACCGGCGCCGACGCGTCGCTCGTCAAGGAGCTCGAGGACTTCGGCGTGATCAAGGGCGAGCGCCAGGACGGCGAGACCTTCTACGACGACACCGAGCGCGAGATCATCCGTGCGGTCGGGGAGCTGAAGCGCTTCGGCGTGGGGGGGCGCAACCTGCGTGTGTTCCGAACGTCCGCCGACCGCGAGGCGGCGCTCCTGGAGCAGATCCTGGCGCCGTCGCTCCGCTCGCGGAACCCGGAGCGGCGCAAGGAGGCGGTCGAGGCGCTCGAGAACCTCGCCGCCGTGGCATCGCACCTCAAGCACCTGCTGCTGATTCGGGACCTCCGCAAGCTCGCGCGCTGACGCGGCTCCCGTGCGCCTCGAGGACTACATCCAGGACATCCCCGACTTCCCCAAGCCGGGGATCGTCTTCAAGGACATCACGCCGCTGTTCCTCGACGCCGAGGCGCTGCGGTACACGGTCGACCAGCTCGCCGCCTACGCGCGCGAGTGGGAGATCGACTACGTGGTGTCGGCCGAGGCGCGCGGCTTCGTGCTCGGAGCGGCCGTGGCGGTGGCGGCCGACGCCGGGTTCATCCTGGCGCGCAAGCCGGGCAAGCTGCCGCGCGAGGTCTCGTCGGTCGAGTACGCGCTCGAGTACGGCGTGGACGCGCTCGAGGTGCACTCGGACGCGATCCGGAACGGAGCGCGCGTGATGGTCCACGACGACCTGCTCGCCACGGGCGGGACCGCAGGAGCCCTGTGCGGGCTCGTCGAGCAGGCGGGCGGCGTGGTGGCAGGATGCGCGTTCGTGATCGAACTCGCCTTCCTGAACGGCCGGAAGCAGCTCCAGGGCCACGAGGTGCGCTCGCTCGTGGTCGTAGACGGCGACTGATGGTCGTGCGCCGCGAACGCACGGTCTCCGCGGCGCCCGCGGAGGTGTGGGGCGTTGTGAGCGACCCGAACCGGCTACCGGCCTGGTGGCCGGGCGTCTCGCGCGTGGAGGAGGCAAGCCGCGAGGCATGGACGACGGTGCTCGTGTCGCCCACGGGGAAGGCGGTGCGGGCCGATTACAGCCTCGTCGAGGCGGAGGAGCCCGAGCGCATCCTGTGGCGTCACGAGGTGGAGGAGTCGCCGTTCGAGCGGCTCCTGACCGAGTCGACCACGGAGATCGCGCTCGCGCCGGATCCCGGCGGTGGCACCGTGGTCCGCCTCAGGCTCGAGCAGCGTCCGCGTGGGTGGGCTCGCTTCAGCCCGCTGCAGCTCCGCGCGGCCGGCAGCAGACAGGCGGAGGCCGCGCTCGCAGGCCTGGCCGAGCTGTTCGGAGACGAGGCCTGATGCGCTGGTGGGGCTGGGGCGAGGACGGGCACGCCGTCCCGCTTCCTCCCGCCGCCGAGGCGCTCCTGCGCGACGAGCTCGGGGCCGACCCGGAGCTGCGCAGGCCGCCGGTCGCGTTCGAGCAGGTCTCGCTTCCGGAGCCGCGACTGGGGGAGGCGGCCAAGGCGCGGTTGGTGGCGGCCGTGGGCGCCGAGCACGTGCGCGACGACCGCGAGACGCGCATTGCCCACGCGGTCGGGCGCTCCTACCCCGACCTCGTCCGGATCCGCTCCGGCGACGCTGCCAGCGCCCCGGACGCGGTGGTGCTGCCGGAATCGGCAGAGCAGGTGGCGGCCGTGCTCGCCGCCTGCTCCGAGCAGCGCGTGGCCGTGGTCCCATTCGGTGGAGGCACCAGCGTTGTGGGCGGGGTGGAGCCCGTGCGCGAGGGCTTCGCGGCCGCGATCACGCTGGACCTGAGCCGGCTGACCGCGACGGTCCATGTGGACCGCAGCTCGCTGACCGCGCGGCTCGACGGCGGGCTGTTCGGTCCGGAGGCCGAGCGACGGCTCGGGGAGGCGGGCGTGACGCTCGGCCACTTCCCCCAGTCGTTCGAGTACTCCACCGTGGGCGGGTGGGTCGCCACGCGCTCGGCGGGCCAGGCGTCGACCGGCTACGGCCGGATCGACGAGCTCGTGGACGCGGTGCGCTGCGTGACCCCGGCCGGCGAGCTCACCACGAAGGCGGTGCCGGCCTCGGCGGCGGGCCCGAGCCTACGCGAGCTCGTGATGGGCTCCGAGGGCGTGCTCGGCGTGATCTGCGACGCGACCGTGCGTGTCCGGCCCGTTCCCGCGGCGCGCCGCTACGAGGGCTGGTCGTTTCCGACCTTCGCCGACGGCTGCGACGCCTTCCGCGTGATGGAGCAGGCGGGGGCGTCCGCCGACGTGAACCGGCTCTCCGACGAGGACGAGACGCGGCTCACGATGGCGCTCGCCTCGTCGGGCTCGCGCACGGAGAAGCTGGGGCGGCGCTATCTGAAGGCGCGTGGCCACGGCGCCGGCTGCATCGCGATCCTGGGCTTCGAGGGCGAGGAGGACGAGCTCGAGGACCGCCGCAGGCGCGCGGCCGGGCTGCTGCGCGGCGGGGGAGGCGTGGCGCTCGGACACAGGCCGGGCGAGGCGTGGCTCCGCAGCCGCTACGGCGGCCCCTACCTGCGCGACGAGCTGCTCGACCGCGGTGTGCTCGCGGAGACGCTCGAGACGGCCACGAGCTGGACCAACCTGGCCAGCCTCCATAGCGCGGTACGCGAGGCGCTCAGCGGCGCCCTGTCGAGCCGCGGCACGCCACCGCTCGTGATGTGCCACGTGTCGCATCTGTATCCCTCGGGCGCGTCGCTCTACTTCACGTTCCTGGCCCGGCAGGAGGAGGACGCGCTCGCTCAGTGGCGCGCGGCGAAGACGGCGGCCTCCGAGGCGATCGTGGCCGGCGGCGGCACGATCACCCACCACCACGCGATCGGGCGCGACCACCGCCCCTGGATCGGGGCCGAGATCGGCGAGGTGGGCATCGAGCTGCTGCGAGCCGCGAAGGAGCGGGTCGATCCGGCCGGGATCATGAACCCCGGGAAGCTGCTGCCCTAGTCCTGGCAGCGGGGCCGGGCCGCGCTACTGCGGCGGGGCGAGGACCGTCTGGCCGACCGCGGCCGGCTGGCCCTTCTTGGCGGTCGACTTCTTCAGCTTCGGCATCGGGCCGCGCAGCACGGACTGGCCGGAGTGCTTGACGTTCGGGTCCTTGCCGACCGCCTGGCGCGTCACGTCGATGAACCTGTACTTCTGGAAGTCGGAGGGGAGCGCACCGATCGCCTGATAGTTGCCCGACTGGTCGGTGATCTGGCCGCCCAGCGACTTCGCGTCGCTCGGGCTGTTGTAGAGCCATACGTAGTAGCCCTCGCTCTGGCCGCTGGGCGACAGCCGCGCCGCCTGCACGAGCAGCTGCTTCTTGCCGCTCCGGTCGACCACGATCGCGATGCCGGCGGGCTGGCCACTCGCCGCGGTGTTGGCGGCGGCGGGCTTCGTGGGCTCGGAGCCCGCGCTGCTGTTCGAGCCGTCGTCGCCCCCGGTGAGGAGGCCCACCGGCCACACGAGCACGGCGATCAGCACGAGCAGCAGGGCACCCGCGCCCGCGAGCAGCCGACGGCGCATGAGGGGGTCGCTCGCCACCGCGAGCCCTCCACCGGCGGGGCGCCGCGGAGCGGCTTCGCCGTCTCCTGCCCGGGCTGCGGCCGCCGCGACCGCCGTCGAGCGCTTCGCCCGGCCGCGCTCGCCCTCGGGGATGGCCGGCACCGAGCCGTCGTAGAACTGCTCGAGCGAGTCGAGCAGCGAGCGGGCCCAGCTGCGGGCGGCCTCCGAGCGCCTGAGGTGGCCCTTCGTGGCGGTCGCCTCCGGGCCGGACTGCTGGCCGAGCACGTAGTCGGCGAGCTGGCCGCGCCAGTCCTCCTCGACGCCCCGCACGCTCACGGGGGCGAGCTCCACGAGCGCGTCGCGGGCGAGCTCTCGCACGCGCGACTCGGGGAGGTTCAGCATGTCCGCGAGCTCGCTGTAGGTCTTGCCCTGGCGGAGCACGAGCTCGACGATCGCCCGCTGTTCGGGCGAGAGCTGGTCGAATGTGGCCATTTCCGGGCGAACTGTAGTGTGCCCGCCGGTATGGACTCGCCGATTCAGGTCTATCCCGCGCCCGGGACGCTGGACGACGTGCTGGGCTTCCAGCTGCTCGAGTCGAGCCCCGAGGGCTGCCGGGCCCGCTTCGACGTGGAGAAGCGCGTGCAGCAGCCGCTGGGGCTTGTGCACGGCGGTGCTTACGCGGCGCTGGCGGAGTCGATGGTGTCCGCGACCACCCACATGGCGGTGGCGGGAGAGGGCAACTTCGCCGTCGGGCAGTCGAACAGCACGCACTTCTTCCGGCCCGCGACCGAGGGGCGGGTCCACGCCGAGGGCACGCCGATCCACCGTGGCCGCACCTCGTGGGTCTGGGACGTGCGCTTCACGGACGACGAGGACCGCCTCTGCGCGGCCTCGCGCGTGACGATCGCCGTCAGGCCGGCTACAGCGCCCTGAGCCTGCGCTCGGCGGGCTCGGTGCTCGACACGTAGCGGTTCGTGATCGGCAGGCGCCGGTCGCGCCCGAACGCCTTCGTCGAGATCTTGATCCCCGGCGGCGCCTGGCGACGCTTGTACTCGGAGCGGTCCACCATGCGGATCACGCGCTCCACCTCGTCTGCCGGGAGGCCGCGGTGCACGAGCTCGATCGCGTCTAGGTCCTCCTCGATGTAGCCCTCGAGGATCTGGTCGAGCACGTCGTAGGGCGGGAGCGACTCGTCGTCGCGCTGCTCGTACCGGAGCTCCGCGGAGGGGGGCCGCGAGAGCACCGAGTCCGGGACGAGCTCCCGCCCGGCGCGCTCGTTGCGCCAGCGCACGAGCCGGTAGACCCAGCCCTTGTAGACGTCCCGGAGCACAGCGAACCCGCCGGCCATGTCGCCGTACAGCGTCGCGTAGCCCACCGACAGCTCGGACTTGTTGCCCGTGGTCAGCAC
>JAXDIL010000012.1:0-26608 GCA_034664005.1 Thermoleophilaceae bacterium
CGGCCGTGCGCTCCGCCACCTCGGCCACGGCGCGCGCCACCTCGCGCGCGACGTCGCGGTTGAAGACGCTCGGGATGATGTAGTCCTCGTCCAGCTCGTCGTCGCCGACGACTGAGGCGATCCCGCGCGCGGCCGCCAGCTTCATGTCCTCTGTGATCGCGGTCGCGCGGGCGTCCAGCGCGCCCCGGAAGATGCCCGGGAAGGCGAGCACGTTGTTGATCTGATTCGGATAGTCGGAGCGGCCGGTGGCCATCACGCGCACGTACGGCGCGGCCTCCTCGGGCCTCACCTCCGGATTCGGGTTCGCCATCGCGAACACGAACGGCTCCGGGGCCATCTTCTGGAGGTCGTGAGCGTCGATGATGCCCGGGCCCGAGAGGCCGATGAAGACGTCCGCGCCCTCGATCACCTCGCGCGGCTGGCCGTCGCGCATGCCGGGGTTCGTGTTCTCCGCGAGCCAGCGCTTGGGCGCGTTCATAGAGCCGGCCTCGTAGTCGTCGCGGCCGGTGTGGATCGCGCCGAAGCGGTCGCAGGCCACGATCGAGGTCACGCCCGCGTCCATCAGGATCTTGGCCACCGCCACTCCGGCGGCGCCGGCGCCCACCATCACCACCGCCAGGTCCTCCATGCGCCGCCCCGTGAGACGGCATGCATTGATGAGGGCGGCGAGCGTGACGATCGCGGTTCCGTGCTGGTCGTCGTGGAACACGGGAATGTCGAGCGCTTCCTGGAGACGCTGCTCGATCTCGAAGCAGCGCGGCGAGGAGATGTCCTCGAGGTTGATGCCGCCGAAGGTGGGCGCGATCCGGATGACGGTCTCCACGATCTCGTCGACGTCCTTGGTGGCGAGGCAGATCGGGAAGGCGTCCACGTCCGCGAACTCCTTGAAGAGCATCGCCTTGCCCTCCATCACGGGCATGGCCGCTTCGGGGCCGATGTCGCCGAGCCCCAGCACCGCGGTGCCGTCGGAGACGACGGCGACCGTGTTCGCCTTGATCGTGTACTTGAACGCCTTCTGGCGGTTCTCGGCAATGGCGGTGCACACGCGCGCAACGCCCGGCGTGTAGGCCATGGACAGGTCGTCGCGCGTCTTCAGCGGCAGGTTGAGGCCGGTGTGGATCTTGCCGCGGCGGTGCACCTCGAAGGTGCGGTCCGTGACCTCGACGACCTCGACCGCCTTCACCGCCTGCACCGCCGAGATGACCTGGCCGCGGTGGTCGGTGCTGCCGCACTCGACCGTGATCTCGCGAATCGTGCGGTCGCCCTTGGCCTCGACGGTGTCCACCGCGACGATCGACCCGCCCGCGCGCGTGATCGCGGCGGTGACCTTGCCGAGCACACCGCCGGGGCGGGACGGCAGAGCGACGCGAAGCGTTAGGGAGAACTGTGCGGAGGGAGTGGCCACGGTTCTCTTGATCATACGAAGGGGGGAGCCGCCCGCGTCGATAGTGTTGATTCGTGGCCGCTGAGTCGTCGAAGGAACTGTTCCTCATCGATGGGAACAGCCTTGTTTATCGCGCGTTCTTCGCGCTGCCGGAGTCGATCGCGACCTCCAAGGGGCAGCCCACGAACGCGATCTTCGGCTTTGCCTCGATGCTCGTGAAGATCATCTCCGAGCACGGCCAGAAGCCGACGCTGGTGGTCTGGGACGCCGGCATGTCGGGCCGCAAGGAGGTCTACCAGGAGTACAAGGGCCAGCGCGACTCGAAGCCCGACCTGCTCGCCGAGCAGTGGCCGCACATGCATCCGCTCGTGGAGGCGTTCGGGTACGAGAACGTGCGCGTGGAGGGCTATGAGGCGGACGACGTGATCGCCACGGTGGCGAAGCACGCGCGCGAGAAGGGCTACGAGGTGATGGTCCTGACCGGCGACCGTGACCTGTTCCAGCTGATCGAGCCGGGCGTGCGGGTGATGGCGACGAGCCGGGGCATCACGGAGACGAAGGTGTACGACCGCGAGGCCGTGATCGACCGCTACGGGATCGAGCCCGAGCTGATCCCCGACTTCGTGGGCCTCAAGGGCGACACCTCGGACAACATCCCGGGTGTCCCGGGGATCGGTGAGAAGACCGCGTCGCAGCTGCTCCAGGAGCACGGCTCGCTCGAGGGGGTGCTCGGCAACATCGACAAGATCTCCGGCGCCAAGCGCAAGGAGAACCTGACCAACCACGCGGAGGACGCGCGCATCTCGAAGCAGCTCGCCACCGCGATCCGCGACATCGAGCTCGGCGAGATCGACCTCGACCAGATCGCCGCGCGTGAGCCCGACCGCTCGCGCCTGCGCGAGACCTTCCGCGAGTTCGAGCTGCGTGCCCCGCTCGAGCGGCTCGAGGAGGCACTCGGCGAGGGCGAGGCGGCGGCGCCGGCGGAGCGCGCCGAGGAGGTCGTGAAGACGAAGGCTCGCGAGGTGCCGCTCGCGGAGGTCGGCGCGCTCGACGGCGAGCTCGTGGCGCTGGCGGCCGAGCGGCCGCGGCCCGCGGGCGAGCAGGACGGCCAGGAGGCGCTCGACGTGGGCGGTCCGCCGATCGGCCCCATGAAGGTGGCCGCCTACGCCGGCGGAGAGGTGCTCGTCGCCGAGTGCGAGACGCTCGCCGCCCTCACCATGGCGCGCGGCCATCGGCCGGTCGTGTACCACGACTGGAAGACAACGGCGGTGAGCGAGGAGACCGCGCCCGCCGTGGCGCTCCAGCACGACACCATGATCGCCGCCTACCTGATCGACCCCGCGCGGCGCGGCTATCCGCTCGACGAGCTCACCGCGGAGGCGGGCATCGCGGCCGCCGTCGAGGGCGCGAACGGGATCGCCGAGCGCGCCGTGGCGACCCGCGTGCTCGCGGACCGCCAGCGCGAGCGGCTCGAGGAGGACGGGCTCACCAGCCTCTTCCACGAGGTCGAGCTGCCGCTCGTGGACGTGCTCGTGGAGATGGAGCGCGCCGGCGTGAAGCTCGACGTGGAGCGCCTCCGCGGGATCAGCGAGCGCTTCGGCGCGCGCGCGGCCGAGCTCGAGCGGCGCGTCTGGGAGCTCGCGGGTGAGGAGTTCACGATCGGCTCCCCGCAGCAGCTCGGCCAGATCCTGTTCGAGAAGCTCGGCCTGTCCCGCAAGCGCCGCGGCAAGACGGGCTTCTCCACGGACGCGCGCGTCCTCCAGGCGATCCGCTCGGAGCACGAGATCATCCCCGCGGTCGAGGAGTGGCGCGAGGTCACGAAGCTGAAGTCCACCTACCTCGACGCGTTTCCCGAGCTGATCGGCGACGACGGCCGGCTCCATACGACCTTCAACCAGACGGCCACCGCAACCGGCCGCCTGTCGAGCACCGACCCGAACCTCCAGAACATCCCGATCCGGACCGAGCAGGGCCGCGAGATCCGCGCCTGCTTCGTGGCGGAGGACGGAAACCGGCTGATCTCGGCCGACTACTCGCAGGTCGAGCTGCGCCTGCTCGCGCACATCGCGGACGAGCCGGTCCTGAAGGAGATCTTCCGGCGCGGCGAGGACGTTCACACGGCTACCGCCGAGGCCATCCTGGGCGGAAAGACCGACCCCGGCACGCGCTCGAAGGCGAAGATGGTCAACTACGGGATCGTCTACGGGCTGTCCGCCTACGGCCTCGCCGACCGGCTCCAGATCGAGAAGGAGGAGGCGCAGCAGTTCATCGACGCCTACCTAGAGCGCTTCCCGCGCGTGAAGGCGTTCATCGACGCCACCATCGAGCGCGCACGCGAGGACGGCCACGTGACGACTCTGTTCGGCCGCATCCGGCGCGTGCCCGAGCTGCGGTCGCGCCAGTTCCAGACGCGTTCGCTGGGCGAGCGCCTCGCCGTGAACATGGTGATCCAGGGCACGGCCGCCGACATCATCAAGCTCGCGATGGTGCGCGCCCGCAACGAGCTGCGCGACGCAGGCCTCACCACGAGGCTCGTGCTCCAGATCCACGACGAGCTTCTGTTCGAGGGGCCCGAGGATGAAATGGCCGCCGCGTCGGAGATCATCGAGCGCGAGATGGCGGCGGCTTTCGAGATGGACCCGCCGCTCGGCGTGGACGTCGGAGTCGGCAAGAACTGGCTGGAGGCCAAGTGAGCAAGGAGCTGGCGGTCCTCGCGACCGTGGTCGCCGGGGCCGGCGTGGCCGCGCAGGCGCCGGTGAACAACGTGCTGTCGCAGCGGGTCGGTAGCGTCGGCGCCGTCACCGTGAACTTCGTGGTCGGGACGATCCTGATCCTGATCATCATGTTCGTCTTCGCCGGCGGGTTCGGCGGCGACGCGGCCGCCGCCCCCGTGCCCTGGTACTACTGGCTGTTCGGCGGGCTCGCAGGTGTGGCGGTCGTCGGGATCACGCTCGTCACCGTCCGGGAGCTCGGCGCGGGAGGGCTCACGGCGGCCACGATCGCCGGACAGCTGACGCTCTCGGTCATCCTGGACCGGCTCGGCGTGCTCGGACTCGACCAGCGTGCGGTCACCTGGGACAAGATCCTGGGGATCGCCCTGCTCGCGGCGGGCACGGTCCTCATCGTGCGGGACTGATCACGATGCGGCCGAGCGCGCTGCCCGCGCTGAGCGCCTCGAGCGCCTCGTTGACCCGCTCGAGCGGCAGCGTCTGCATCACGGGTGGGGCGATCCGGCCCTCCTCGACCGCGGCGAGTGCCTCACGGGCGTCCGCGCGACCGCCCGCCCGGGAGCCGAGCAGGGTGATCTCCTCGAGCACCAGCCGCCCCGAGTCGATCCCGTACTCGAGCCCGGGGCGATAGCCGCAGCAGGCCACGCGGCCGCCGGGAGCCACGGTTGCGAGCGCCGTATCGAATCCGGCGCGCACGCCCGAGCCGTCGAACGCAAGGTCCACGCCCTGGCCGGCCCAGTCGCGGACCGCCTCGACCTGCTCGGGCGGCACGGCCAGCTCCGCCCCAAGCTCGAGCGCGAGCTGGCGCCGTTCCGCGTTCGGCTCGACCGCCGCGACGCGCGCGCCGCAATCGAGCGCGACCTGGATCGCGTTCAGGCCCAGGCCGCCGGCGCCGATCACGGCCACGGACTCGCCCGCGACGAGCGCGCCGCGCACGCGCAGCGCCCGCCACGGCGTCGTGACCGCGTCCATGCACACGGCCGCCTCCGCGAACGAGATCGAGTCCCCGAACGGAAGCAGGCTCTCCTCGGGCACCGTGAGGTACTCGGCCAGGCCGCCGTCGCGTTCGATCCCGATGCGGCGCACCTCCGTGCACAGCGTCGGGCGGCCGGCGCGGCAGTGGTCGCAGACCGCGCACGAGTCGTAGAGCGCGCAGGCCACGCGCGCGCCGGCGGGGAGTCCGCCCGCGGCCTCCGCGAGCTCGCCGGCCACCTCGTGGCCAGGGATGCGCGGCAGCTCGACGCCCGGCAGGGCGCCTGACGCCAGCTTGAGATCGGTCGCGCAGATGCCGGTCGCGCGCACGCGCACGAGCGCCTCGCCAGGCCCCGGCTGCGGCCGCGCGACCTCGGCGAGCTCGAGCGGCGCCCCGAAGCGCCGCAGCACGGCGGCCCTCAGAGCATCACCCGGCCGCCGGCCACGTCCATCGTCACCCCGGTGAGAAACGACGACACCTCCGAGGCGAGGAAGACGGCGGCATGCGCGGAGTCCGCCGCCGTCCCGAAGCGGCCGAGCGGCGAGAGCGCGGCGATCCGCGCCCGGAGCTCGTCGCTCATGATCGCGTCGACCCGTTCCGTGAGCGTCGTGCCGGGCGCGATGCAGTTGACGCGGATGCCGCGCCCGCCGAGCTCGAGCGCAGCGTGGCGCGTGAACTGGACGATCGCGGCCTTCGCGGCGGCGTAGGAGGCGGTGAGCGGCACGTCGAGCTGGCGGCCGCTGTTCGACGACATGGTCACGATCGCGCCGCCGCCGCGCGCGAGCATGCCCGGCAGCACGGCGTTCACCGTCAGGAACGTGGACGTGAGGTTCGCGTCGACGACGCTGTGCCACTCGTCCTCGGTGATCCTCTCGATCGGGGTGTACGAGCTGAACCCGCCCGCGAACGGCATCAGGATGTCGATCGCGCCGAGCTGCGTGGTCACCTGGTCGACGACTCGCCCGATCTCGGGGGCGATCGAGGCATCGCAGGGAAAGCCGACGGCCTCGGCGCCCTCGGCCCTCAGCTCCTCCACGAGCGCGTCCACGGGCGGCGCCCGCCGGGCGCTCACCGCGACGCGCACGCCGTTTGCCGCCAGCAGCCGGCAGGTCTCGGCGCCGATGCCCTGAGAGCCGCCCGTGACGAGCGCCACCTTCCCGCGCAGGTCCGGGTAGATGGCGGCGGGGTCGCTCCGGCTCTCGCCGGCCACCTCAGCCATCGTCGCCGCCGCCGGAGGAGGGGCCAGGCGGAATTGGCGATAGCGGTGGGCGGCCGGCGAGCGCGCGGAGCACTTCGTCGCAAGCACGCCGACGAAGCTCCTCCTCGGCCTCGACCGAGTAGAAGGCCATGTGCGGGGTCACGATCGCGTGGACGTGCGAGCGCAGGCGGTGCCCGGCGGGCAGCGGCTCGGGATCGGTCACGTCGAGCGCCACGCCGCTGAGCTCGCCGCGCTCGAGCGCACGGGTCACGGCGGCGAGGTCCACGAGCGGCCCGCGCGAGGTGTTCACGAGCGCGGGCCGGCGGCGCATCGTGGCGATCGAGGCGGCGTCGATGATGTGATGCGTGTCGGGGGTGAGCGGCGCGTGCAGCGACACGAAGTCGGCCTCTGCGAGCGCCTCCTCGAGCGTCTCGGCGCGCTCGAGCTGGCCGGAGGCCCAGTCCGTCTTGAACGGATCGAAGGCCACCACGTCGAGGTCGAAGGCGGCGGCGCGGCGCGCGACCGCCATACCGATGCGCCCGACGCCCACGAGCGCGAGCCGGCGTCCGGCGAGCCGGTGGACGGTCCCGCGCGGGATGCGCCACTCGCCGCCGCAGACGGAGTCCGCGGCGGCGATCACGCCGCGCGCGAGCGCCAGCAGCAGCGCGAAGGTGTGGTCGGCCACCTCGCCGATGCAGTAGTCCGGCACGTACGTGACCGGGATGTCGGCCTCGCGGGCGGCCTCGACGTCGATGTTGTCCCAGCCGATCCCGCTGCGCGCGATGACCCGGACGCCTCCGGCGCTCGCGGCCTCGACCACGCGCCGGCTCACGGGCGCGTAACAGACAAGCAGCGCGTCCGCCTCGGACGCGAGCGTGGCGAGCGTCTGCTCCTCGGTGTCCGGCGCGACCACCACCTCGACGCCCTCCGCCTCGAACAGCGAGCGCTCGAGCTCGAAGTCGCGCGCCACGTGGTCCGTCACGAGCACGCGAGCGCTCATGTGGCTCTCACGCGAGCGCCTCGTCGGCGAACGGATGCTTGGTGAACAGCACCGGCCCGTCCTTCGTCACGAGCAGGTTCTCCTCGAGCCGGACCGTCTGCTCGAGGCCGGGGTGCCCGGCGAACGTCTCGGCCGCGAAGTACATGTTCTCCTGGAGCTCGACGGGATAGTCGAGCGAGTACGCGCGCGAGATCCACATGCCCTCGTAGAGCGACAGCCCGATCGAGTGCGCGAACTGCTGGAGGGTGACCGTGCCGAACTCGTCGTCGGCGTACTTGGGCAGCTTCGCGGCGACGTCGGCAGTCGTGTTCCCCGCCTTCATCTGGTCGATGGCCGCGTACATCGACTCGTAGCACTCCTTGTAGAGGTCCTTCTCCTTCTCAGTCCAGCGGCCGCCGACCTTGAAGCAGCGCACGAAGTCGACGAAGTAGCCGCCCGGCCCGACGGCGTTCTGGTCGACGATCACGAGATCGCCCTCGCGGATCACCTTGTCGGTGTGCCAGCGCCGGTAGGGGCTGGTGTTGCCGCCCGAGGCGACGATGATGTCGTAGACGAAGTCGAAGCCCTGGCGGTACAGGTACTCGTTCACCTTGGCCGTGATCTCCGACTCGCGCACGCCCGGCTTGAGCCACTCGTGCTCGATCTTCCAGAACGAGGTGTCGCCGATCGCGCTCGAGATCTTCAGGCACTCGAGCTCGTCACGGGTCTTGATCACGCGCGCGCCCGACATGACGGGCCAGGCGCTGACGGTGTCCACGCCGGCGCGCTCGAATGCCGCGGCCGCCGACGGGTCGTAGATGTCGATCCCGATGCGCTCGTTCGTCACGCCGCCCTCACGGAGCACCTCCGTGATCGACGCGACCATCTTGTCGGCCATCATCTGCTCGGCAGTCTCCGACCACTTCCAGGTGATCGCGGGCCGGATGTTCCCCTTCAGCCAGGGCGCGTCGATCTTGGCGCACTCGAGGTCCGAGCCGGCGGTCTCGAACAGCACCGGATCGCCGTCGCGGGGGAGGACGCAGTAGCGGATGAAGATGTTGTTCTTCCAGTTGCCCTGGAAGACGCCGGTGATGTAGCGGACGTTCTCGCCCACGAAGCAGACGAGCGCGCCGAGGTCGTGCTCCTCCATCTTGGCCCGGGCCCGCGCGAGCCGCTCGCGGCGCATGCGGTCGAAGTCGACGCGCGCCTGCCAATCCGTCGCGGTGGTGCTGAACACGCGGCGCGGGTCGTGCTCGTGCGGCTTGCCGATGAAGCCGTAGTCGTCCGTCAAGGGGTTCCTTTCGCGGGCCTGTGAGCGGGTCAGTCTCGCTCGGCCCTGTGAGCGCGTCCAGGTTTCGGGTCGCGACCATTGCCAAAAACGTTGACCCAGTGGCTCCCGCCCTAGACCGTCGTCCGGTGACAGTCGCCGAGGACGCTTCCCCAACCGAGTCGCACGTGACGTTGGCGCCGATCATGGCGGTCAGCCGCGCCGTCGCCGAGGGACGCGCGCTCGACGAGACGCTCGCCACCATCGCGAAGGCCGGCGCCGCGCTTGGCGAGGCCGAGGCGGCCGCGATCGTCCTGCGGCGCACCGAGTCCGCGACGGGCTTCGCCGTCGCCGGCGCACACGGCCTGGGCCCCGAGTTCGCGGACGAGCTGAACCGCATTCAGCCGATGGAGCTCGGTCTGGGGCCCTCGGGCGTGGCGGCCGCGACCCGTCAGCCGGTCGTAGTGCGCGACGTGCTCACCGATCCCATCTACGCGCCCTGGCGCGAGCTGGCGATACGCGAGGGCTACCGCGCGATGGTCTCCGTCCCGCTGATGCTTGGCAGCGGACGGCGAGTGATCGGTGCGCTGAACGCCTACCGCCGCCGTCGCGGCGGCTGGTCGGCTGAGCAGCTCGAGCTGCTGCGCGCGCTCGCGGACCACGCCGCGATCGCGACGCAGACCGCGCAGCTCCTCGACGAGTCGCGCAGACAGGTGCGCGGGCTGTCACTCGTGGTCCGGTCGCTCCGGACGCAGAGCCACGAGCACGCGAACCTGATCCATGCCCTGTACGGGCTCTTGACCATGGACGAGGTCGGGCAGGCGCGGCGCCTGATCGCCGACGCGGATGCCCGTCGCGAGAGCGCACGCAGGCGCGTGACCGCGAACGTCGACAACGCGGTCATCTCGGAGTTTCTGCTTGCCGAGGTGACGATCGCCGCGAACGCGGGAATCGACCTGGAGGTCGACATCGACGGGCAGCTCGGCAGCGTGCCGCCGACGGTCACGGAGCTCGACCTCATCACCGTCGTCGGCAACCTGGTCCAGAACGCGATCGAGGCCGTGCAGGAGCTGCCCGAGGAGCGCAGGCGGGTCGAGCTGCGGCTCTCGTCGAACGACGAGGGGCTGGAGATACGGGTCCTCAGGGCCGGCTACGCGACCAAGAGCGACCACGCCGGCGTCGGCCTCGCGCTGGTGCGTAGCATCGTCGTGCGCGCCGGAGGGGACGCCGAGGTCGAGCCAGGCATAACGGACGGCGCCGCGCTGCGCGTGCGCATCCCGGCGCGGTGACGCACATGAACGACTCGCGCTCCGACACCACCGTTCCGCTCGCCGACTGGCGCGTGATGATCGTCGAGGACAACAGCACCGTGGCTGCGGTCCACAAGCGGATCGTCGACTCGGTCCCGTACCTGCACACCGAGCACATCGCCTCGAACGGGACGCGCGCGCTCGAGGCGATGCGCACCGTCCAGCCCGACCTGGTCATCCTCGACCTCACCATGGCGGGCGGCGACGGACTGCCCTTCCTGCGGAAGCTGCGGCGCGAGGGCATCCCGGTCGACGTGATCGTCGTCACGGCCTCGCGCGGAGGCAGGATCGTCCAGGAGTGCATGCACCTCGGCGCCGTCGACTACCTCGTCAAGCCGTTCAGCCCCCACCGGCTGCGCGCCGCCCTGACCGCCACGGCGATGCGCTGGAGGACGCTCGCCCGCTCGGACCAGCTGAGCCAGGCGGACGTGGACACCGTCCAGGCGTCCGGCTCGGCGGGACTCGAGCGGCGCCTCCCGACCGGGCTCAAGGACACGACCCTCGACGCCGTGATCGCGGTGCTGGAGGCCGACTACTCGCCGTTTTCGGCAAACGAGGTCGCGGAGCGGGTCGGGGTCGCGCGCGTCACGGCGCGTCGCTACCTCGAGTACCTCCAGGTGCTCGGCATCGTCGAGATGAGCCGCGAAGGGGAGGGCCCCGGGCGCCCCCGCAACCGCTACCGGCTGAGGCGCATGCCGGCCTGAGCCCCGAGCAGCATTTAGGCCGCGCGAGGTGAGCTAAACGTTCACAGCCCGAGGGCCCGTGGCGACACTGCGCCAGGATGGAAGCCGGCGTCCCAGCTGCTGCTCCCGCGATCGTGCCCGAGTGGCGGAGCCGAGAGGCGGAGCTGAACGCGCTGGCCGTGGCGCTCGTGCTCGCGCGCTCGGCGCGCGCACGGGTCATACTCGCCCACGTGAGCAACGCCGACGCCCTAGCGCTCGTGACGCGCGAGCGAGCCGCGGGCGACGTCGGCGCGGAGTCGGGCGGCCACTTCCTGCCCGGGCCCGGCGCCCGAGCGTGACCGCGCTCCACGAGCTCGGCGCCCTCCAGCTGAGGGAGGGCTTCCTTGCGCGCGAGCTGTCGCCCGTCGAGGTGCTCGAGGCCTGCGCGAGCCGCATCGAGGCCACGGCGAGCTTCAACACGTTCGTCACGCTGGCGCTCGAGGAGGCCCGGACCGGCGCGCGGGAGGCGGAGCGCGCCTACGCCGCCGGGGATACGCAGGGGCGGCCGCTGCTCGGCATTCCGGTGGCGGTGAAGGACCTGTTCGACACGGCGGGCCTGCGCACCACGTACGGCTCGGCGATGTTCGCGAAGCACGTGCCCAAGGCGGACGCGACCGCCGTCGCGCTGCTGCGAGCGGCGGGAGCGCTGATCGTCGGCAAGACGAGCCTGTTCGAGTTCGCCTGGGGGATCGGGTCGCAGAACGAGGCGAACGGCGCGTGCCTGAACCCCTGGGACCGCGAGCGCTCTGCCGGCGGGTCGAGCGGCGGGTCGGCCGCCGCGCTCGCGCTCCAGCAGGTGCCGCTCGCGCTCGGCACCGACACGGCCGGCTCCATACGGATCCCGGCCGCCTTCTGCGGCGTGATGGGCCTCAAGCCGACCCTGGGACGGCTGAGCACCGACGGCGTCTTCCCGCTCGCGCGGTCGCTCGACCACGTGGGGCCGATGGCGCGGCGGCCCGAGGACCTCGCCATCGCGATGAGCGTGCTCGACGGCGGCCACTGGCGTCAGTGCGAGCGGCCCCCGCTGCGGGTCGCGGTCTGGCACGGACCGCCCGACTCGGATCTCGACGAGGGTGCCCGCGCCGCGCTCGAGGCCGCATCCGCCGCGCTCGCGAGGCAGGGTGGCCGGGTGGAGCGCCTGAGCGGGCTCGAGATCGACGACGCGCTAGCGCCGTTCACGACCATCCAGCTCGTCGAGGCGCTCGAGGCGCACCAGGGACAGGGCCTCTATCCACGCCGGGAGGCCGAGTACACGCCGGCGATCGCCAAGCGGCTCGAGCGCGCACGTGCCGTCAGGCTGGGCGACTATCTGTCGGCGGGTACGGCGCGGCGCACGATCGCGAACTCGTTCGGGCGCCTGTTCCGGGAATGGGACATCCTGCTGAGCCCGATCGCGCCCGTGCCGCCTCCGAAGCTCGGGGAGGAGGCGGCGGTGCGCAGCGGGCGCGCGCACGGGCTGCGCGACGCCGTGCTCGGCTACACCGTGCCGCAGTCGATCGCGGGCCTGCCCGCGTGCGCCGTCCGGACCGCCATGGGCTCCGACGGCCTGCCGCGTGGCGTGCAGCTCGCGGGCCCGCGCGGTGCCGACCGCCGCGTGCTCGCCGCCGCCGCGATGGTCTGGGGCGACGACCCAGAGCTGCAATCGCGCTGGCCCGAGCCGGTCGCCTAGCGGGCGTACTTCTCGAGCCGCACGTCGCAGGAGCGGGCGTGCGCCTCGAAGTTCTCGATGCGGCACTGGCGGGCGCAGACCTCGCCGACGAGCACGCTCGCCTCCTCGTCGCACTCCTGGTAGGTGACCGTCTTCAGGAACTTGCCCACCCAGAGGCCGCCGGTGTAGCGCGCGGCACGCGAGGTGGGGAGGATGTGGTTCGTCCCGATCGTCTTGTCGCCGTAGGCCACCGTCGTGCCCTCGCCCAGGAAGAGCGCGCCGTAGTTGGTGAGCCGCTCCAGGAACCAGCGCGGCTCGGCGGTGTGCACCTCCACGTGCTCGAAGGCGAGCTCGTCCGCCGCGGCGGCAGCCTCCTCCTGCGAGCCGACCACCTGGATGCGCCCGTGCTCCCTCCACGCCACGGCCGCGACGTCCGCGGTGGGCAGGCCGTCGAGCTGGGCCTCCACCTCGCGCTCCACCGCCTCGGCGAGCTCGGCGGACGTGGTCACGAGGACGGCCGGGGAGGTGGGTCCGTGCTCGGCCTGGCCGACGAGGTCGGCGGCCACGATCACAGGGTCGGCCTCGCCGTCCGCGATCACGAGGATCTCGGTCGGGCCGGCCGGGAGGTCGATGCCGACCTCGCCGAACAGGCGCCGCTTCGCCTCGGCCACGTACGCGTTGCCGGGCCCCACGAGCATGTCGACGGGGTCGATCGAGTCCGTGCCGAGCGCGAGCGCCGACACGGCCTGAACGCCGCCCATGACGTAGATCTCGTCGGCGCCGGCCATGTGCATGGCCGCCACCGTCACGGCGGGCGGCTCGCCGTTCATCGGAGGCGTGCACGCCACCACGCGCGGCACGCCGGCGACCTTGGCGGTGATCACGCTCATGTGCGCCGAGGCCACCATCGGGTAGCGGCCGCCGGGCACGTAGGCGCCCACGCTGTTCACCGGGATGTTCCGCTGGCCGAGGCGCACGCCGGGGAGCGTCTCGACCTCGAAGTCCGTGACCGTGGCGCGCTGCGCCTCCGCGAAGCGGCGCACCTGGTTCTGGCAGAAGCGGGTGTCCTCGATGACGTCGTCGGGCACGCTCGCCACGAGCCGCTCGCGTTCGTCGGCGGATAGCCGGAAGCTCTCCGGCTCCCACGAGTCGAGCCGCGCCGAGTACTCGCGCAGCGCCTCGTCTCCCCGCGCCCGAACCGCGTCGATGATCTCCGTGACCACGCCTTCGACCGTGGTGCTCACTCCGTCTCCTCTGTCAGTGACAGCACGCTGTCTCCTTCTTCGTACAGGCCGAACGGCAGCGGTTCGCCGACGCTCCAGCTGTTGTCGATCTGCGAGCGCCGGCCGGCCTCGCGGGTGCGCTCGAGCACCGACCGCTCGAGCTCGAGCTGGCCTGGCTCCCAGCGCCGCAGCGCGGCGGGCACGTCGTCATTGCAGGCCTCGATCGCGTCGGCCAGGCGCCAGGCGGCCTCGGCGGCCTTCGCGGTCCCGACGGCCACGTGCGGCCGCAGCACGGTCGCGGCGTCGCCGATCAGGCACGCGCGCCCAAAGGCGAGCCGGGGCGCCTCGATGTCGAGCACGACCTGCACGAACGGCGCGTCCGACTTCGTCACCATCTCGGCCAGCGGCGGCGCGAGCTGCTCCTCGGCCGTGGCCCGCAGCTCCTCCACGTGCTGGCGGCGCACGCCGCCGGGCGGCAGCGACACCTGCTGGACGTTGCCCCTGCGGTCGGTCATCAGGTCGTCGAGCCCGGGGCCGGCGGGAACGTTCCGGTACCAGATCCAGTTGATCAGCCGGCGGCCGGGCTCGACGGAGCCGTCGGTATTCGGGATCGGGTAGGTGAGGATGTGGCTGTTCGGCATGAGGAAGTAGGTGATCGCCTCGTGCAGGCGAGCGAACGTCTCCTCCGACAGGTCCGCCTCGCTGACGACGCCGCGCCACGCGATGTAGCCGGCGTAGAGCGGCTCGATCTCCGGCAGCAGCAGGTCGCGCGTGGTCGAGTGGATGCCGTCCGCGCCGACCACGAGGTCGCAGCGAGCACGCTCGCCGTCCGAGGTCACGACCTCCGCCTCGCCGTTGTTCACCTCGATGCCGACCACGTCGCGCGAGAGGTGGTAGCGCGCGATGTCGAACGAGTCGAGCAGCTCGCGGTAGAGCGCGTAGAAGGACGTGAACAGGTAGTCGAAGGGGAGCTCGTGGACGATTCGCCCGTCCTCGTCCATGTAGCGCACCGACCGCGACGCGGAGGTCATCGTGCGCAGGTCGGTGCCGCGCCGCTCGAGCAGGTAGCGGACGCTCGCCGGGTGGGCGACGATCCCCACGCCGCGCGCCATCAGGAGTCGCGGCGAGCGCTCGAAGACGTCGACGCTCCAGCCGAGATCGCGCAGCAGCAGCGCGGCGGTCAGGCCTCCGAGCGAGCCGCCGACCACGATCGCGCGGCGGCTCATCGAGTGGAAGAGAGGTCTGGGCAAAGTTGATACATGATCCGATCCTATGGTATGAACTCCTGTAGCGACAGGTGATCCTGGGGTGAGCGAGACAAGACGCGGCAGCGGCCACACGAAGACCCTTCGGGGTCTCGCCTACACGCGCCATGGCGCCGGGACGGTCCTCGAGGACGTGCCGCTCAGGGCCGGCCCGCCTTCGCGGCAGCCGCCAGAGCCGAGCCCGCTCGCCGCGATCATGGCCGTCAGCCGCGCCGTGGCCGAGGCCGCGGCGGTGGAGGACACGCTCGAGACGATCGCCCGTACGGCGGCCTCGCTGACCGGGGCGCGCGCCGCGGCCATCCTGCTGCGCCGCTCGGAGTCGTCCAGCGGGCTCGCCGTGGCGGGTTCGTGGGGCCTCAGCCCCGAGTACGCGTCGGAGCTCAGCAGGGTGCGCCCCATCGAGATAGGCATCGGCGCCGCCGGCGTGGCGGCCGCGACGCGCGGCCCCGTCGTCGTGGAGGACGTGCTCGCCGACAGCGACTTCCGCCCCTGGCGCTCGCTCGCCGAGCGCGAGAGCTACCGCGCGATCCTGTCCGTGCCGCTCGAGCTCGGCGCGAAGCGCCGCGTGATCGGGGCACTCGTGGCCTACCGGGACAGTGCCGGCCCGTGGGCGGACGAGCAGATCGACCTGCTCGCGACGCTCGCCGACCACGCCGCCATCGCGATCCAGACGGCGCACCTGCTCGACGAGTCGCGCAGCAGCGTCCGCGGGCTATCGCTGCTCGTGCGCTCGCTGCGCTCGCAGAGCCACGAGCACGCCAACCTCCTGCACGCGCTGTCCGGCCTGCTCGCGCTCGACGAGGTCGACGAGGCGCGCCGCCTGATCACGGCGGTCGACGAGTCCTACCGCACCGCCCGCGACCGCGTCAGCGAGGCGATCGAGAACCCGGTCGTGTCGGGCTTCCTCCTCGCGGAGACCGCGATCGCCGGCAACTCCGGGATCGAGCTGCAGGTGGAGCCCGAGAGCGGCGTGTCGGAGCTGCCCGGAGCGCTCGGCGAGCTCGACGCCGTCACGATCCTCGGCAACCTCATCCACAACGCGACCGAGGCCGTCTACGACCTGCCGCGCGAGCGCCGGCGCGTGTCGGTGCTGATCGTGGGCGACGCGGGCGAGCTGATGATCCGGGTGCGCGACTGGGGCCCCGGCATCCCGAGGGAGGCCAGGGAGCGCGTCTTCCACCCCGGCTACTCGACCAAGCAGGAGCACGTGGGCGTCGGGCTCGCGCTCGTGCGCAGCATCGTCGCCCGCGCCGGCGGGGTGGTCGACCTAGAGCAAGACGTGTCGCCGGGCACCTCCTTCGTCGTCCGGATCCCGGCCTGATGGGCGTGGCGAGCGCAGCGGCGCGGCGCGCCATCGTCCCGCTCGGCGACTGGCGCGTGATGATCGTGGAGGACAGCGGCCCGGTCGCGTCGCTCCATCGCCGGATCGTCGAAGCCACCCCGTACCTGCGCACAGCGCACATCGCGCGCAGCGGCCGGCTCGCGCTGCGGGCGCTCGCGGCGGTGCGGCCGGACCTCGTGCTGCTCGACCTCTCGATGGACGGCGAGACGGACGGGCTCGCGCTGCTCCGCAAGCTGCGCCGCGACGGGGATGCGACCGACGTGATCGTGGTGACCGCCTCGCGCAGCTCCACGATCGTGGAGGAGTGCACGCGGCTGGGAGTCGTGGACTACCTGGTGAAGCCGGTCAGCGCGCAGCGGCTTCGGCACGCGCTCGCGACGTTCGCGATGCGCCGCCGCACCTTCACGCGCTGCGCCGACCTGAGCCAGGCGGACGTGGACGGCCTCCAGGCGGCGGGCACGAGCGGCCAGGCCGGCGCCCTGCCACGCGGGATCATCGGCACGACGCTCGCCGCCGTGGTGTCCGCCCTCGAGAGCTCGGAGGGGGCGATCACGGCCGACGAGATCGCAGCCGCGGCGGGCCTCTCACGCGCGACCTCGCGCCGCTACCTCGAGTACCTCCAGGTCGTCGGCGTCGTCGAGATGGCACGCGCGCCCGAGGGTCGCGGGCGCCCGCCGCACCGCTACCGCTTATCCGAGCAACGCCCATGACCGCGCTCGATCCCGCCCGCATCATCGACCTGACCGAGCCATGGAGCCCGGCCTCGTGGCCGTATCCGGGCCACCCGCGGGCGACCGAGAGCATCCTCCAGACCTTCCCCAAGGACCGCATCAACACCTGGCACGTGTCCACCTCGATGCACACCGGCACGCACGTGGACGGGCCGCTCCACTGCTCGAGCGCGGGCGCCGACATCGCCTCGCTCCCGTTCGAGACGCTGGTGCGGCCCGGGTACGTGGTGGACCTGCGCGACGTCATGAGCGACTGGCACGTGGTGCAGCCGGAGGAGGTGGAGGAGCGCCTGCCCGGCCCGCTCGAGCCCGGCGACGCGCTGATCCTCCGCTACGGCTGGCAGCGCTACGCGATGGGCCACGAGGAGGAGGACCCGGAGCGCTACTTCAACCGCCATCCCGGACCCGGGCGCGCGCTGGTGGACTGGATCGTCGCGCGCGAGCTGGCCTGGGTGGGGACCGACTCCGCCTCATTCGAGCACCCGGCGAACATCAACCTGCGGAGCGCGCGCCCCGACCTCGTGGCCGAGCTCGAGGCGGCCGTCGGCTCCGACGAGCGCTTCGACGCGGACAGCTGGATGATCGCCCACCGGACGCTGCTCGAGCGCGGCGTCCTGCACGTGGACCAGGCGGGCGGCGACCTCGACGCGGTGCCCGCGGAGCGCGTGACGCTCGGCATCTTCCCGTGGCGCTACAGCGGTGGGGAAGCCTCGATCTGCCGCCTTGTCGCGATTCACTAGCGCGGCTACTTGATATTTGATACGTTCCGCCCGGAATCGCAATCTTTGCCCACGGAGGCCCTTAAGCACATGAGCAAGCAGAGCACCCGGACGGTCATCCGCCCCGACGGCTTCCCCCAGCCGGCGTTCCCGTATAGCCCCGGCGTCAGCGCCGGCGGCTGGGTGTTCGCCTCAGGTCAGATGGCTACCGACCTCGTGAACGGCATCAAGCCCGAGGCGCGCCTCAACGAGCGCAACCCGCACATGCAGGACTCGACGGAGCTCCAGTCCTGGGCCCTCATGAAGAACCTCTCCGACATCATGAGCGCGGCCGGCGCCGACATCAACGCGCACTCGGCGCGCATCCAGCAGTGGCGCGTCTCCGACCGCCCGACGCTGGAGGAGCTGGAGCAGGGCAACACCTGGACCGGGCTCTCGGTCACGCCCTACTACCGCGCCCGCAACCACTACATCCAGGAGCCGCGCCCGGCCTCGACCGGCATGGGCGTTCGCCGCCTGCTGCTCGACGGTGGCGTGATCGGTGTCGACATGATCGCCGTGGGCCCCGAGGGCGGCCCGGGCAAGAGCGGCGTGGACGTGCCCGAGGGCGTCGCGACGCCGCTGGCCGGCTACTCGCCCGCGGTGCTGAACGGCGACTGGGTCTTCCTCGCCGGCGAGATCCCCACGGACTGGCAGGGCGACTTCATGTCGGACCGCTACATGGGCGAGCGCAGCTCGGTGGCGCCGGAGGCCAGGGTGAACCCGTTCTTCTGGTACGGCTCGCCGATCGAGAAGCAGACCGACTACACGCTCCAGAAGCTCGACAAGATCGCGGAGGCGGCGGGCACCTCGCTCTCGCGCTGCGTGAAGGCGAACGTCTACCTCGCGCACCCGAACGACTACCAGGACATGGACCGCGTCTGGAAGCAGTGGTTCCCGAAGGACCCGCCCGCGCGCGTCGTGATCCCCTACATGGGCCTCGGCGGCATGGGCACGCGGATCGAGATCGACATGATCCTGCTCAACAACGACTCGAAGCTCGAGCGCAAGACGATCAGCGCCGACTCGGCGTTCGAGCCGCTCGGCCACGAGCCGCAGGCGATGCAGGCCGGCGAGTTCCTCTTCTTCTCGACGCAGGTCCCCGCGGGGCCGGAGGGCGTGTCGGACGAGCTGCTCGGCCACCCCGAGCTCCCGTTCAGCCAGGACACGACCCGCGTCCAGGCGAGCGCGATGTTCGACAGCATGGCCGCGCTCTGCGAGGCCGCCGGGACGTCGCTCGAGAACCTCTGCCAGGTCAAGGAGTTCTACGAGGACCTGAGCTCGTTCTCGGCGGTCCGCGAGGAGTGGCGCTCGCGCTTCGGCGACGCCCCGCCGGCGTCGACGAGCGTCGAGGTGGGCGCGTCGCTGATCGCACCGGGCGCGCGCATCCTCATGGACGCGATCGGGCACGTCCCGGCCGCCGGCTAGTGGGCCCCGGGGACTACCGCGACGAGGTCGAGCTGGATCTGCTCGGCCGGCGCGTGCGCGTGCTCGACATCGGGCGCGAGGTCTCGACGACGATGCCGATCTATCCCGGGCACGTGGGCGTGACGTTCTGGGACCACCTGACGCACGAGCAGGTGCGCCGCCAGCGCCTGCCCGAGGGCTCGCCCTTCAAGGGCTACGCCGTGCGCGGCATGGTCGCCTCCGAGCACGTGTCGACGCACGTGGACGCGGTCTGGCACTTCAACCCGGACCGCCCCGACCTGACGATCGACAAGCTGCCGTTCGAGCAGCTGATCACTCCCGCGGCGTGGATCGACGTGTCCGACGTGGCGCCCGAGCCGCACATCACGCGCGAGCGGATCGAGCGCGGTCTCGCCGAGCACGACGCCGAGCTCCGGCCCGGCATGACGCTCCTCTACTACACGGGCTGGGGCGAGAAGTGGGACGACCCCTTCGAGTTCGTGAAGGGCTACCCCGGGCTCGACCGCGAGGCGAGCGAGTGGCTGATCGACCAGGGCATCGCGAACCTCTGCACGGACGCGCCGAGCACGGACCACCCGGCCGACCTCGAGTACCCGAACCACCGCACGCACGGCGAGCGGTGCGTGATCCACACGGAGATGGTCCACAACATGACGCGGCTGCCGCACGACCGCGACTTCTGGGTCATGTTCTTCCCGCTCCGCCTCGAGGGCGGCACGGGCTCTCCCGCCCGCGCGATCGCCGTCTGGGAGCCGTGAGCTTCGAAGGCAGGCACGCCCTCGTGACGGGCGCCGGCCGTGGCATCGGCCGCGCCTGCGCGCTCGCGCTCGTCGACGCCGGCGCGAGCGTGACGCTGGTGGCGCGCTCCGAGGCCGAGCTCGATGCCGTGGCCGAGGAGGCCGCCGGGCGCGGCGGGCGCGCGTTCGCCCACGCCGCTGACGTGCGCGACCCCGCCGCCGTGGAGGCGGCCGTCGCCGCTGCCGAGGAGCACGGCGGGCTCGACATCACCATCAACTGCGCCGGCGTGAATCGCCCGGGCCCGACCGCGTCGCTCGCGATCGAGGACTGGGAGCTCGTCATGGACGTGAACCTGCGCGGCACCTTCCTGGTCTGCCGCGAGGTGGGCCGGCGGCTGCTCGCGGCCGGCCGCGGCGGGCGCATCGTGAACATGTCCTCGCAGATGGGCTCGGTCGGCTACCCCGGCCGCGCCGCCTACTGCGCGTCGAAGCACGGGGTGGACGGGCTGACCAAGGCGCTCGCCGTCGAGTGGGCGCCGCACGGCATCAACGTGAACGCCGTCGCGCCGACTTTCGTGCGGACTCCGCTCACCGAGCCGATGTTCAAGGACGAGGGCTTTCGCGGCGAGGTGCTGCGCCGGATCCCGATGGGTCGCATCGGCGAGCCGGAGGAGGTCACCGGGCCGGTGCTGTTCCTCGCATCGGACGCGGCCAGCCTCGTGACCGGACACATCCTGCTCGCCGACGGCGGCTGGGTCGCCTGGTGAGCGCCATCGACACGAACACGGAGGTAGCCGGAGCATGACGGGTGAGAAGTGGGAGGTCCGCGACGGCATGCGGATCGGCTGGGACGTGGAAATCGTGATGGACGACGGCCTCGTGCTGCGCGCCGACGTGTTCCTGCCGACCGACGAGGGCCGCTACCCGGTCATCCTCACCTACGGCCCGTACGCGAAGGGCCTCTCCTTCCAGGAGGGCTACCCGAGTGCCTGGAAGCTGATGGCGGACGAGCACCCCGACGTCACCGCCGGCTCGTCGAACAAGTACCAGCAGTGGGAGGTCGTCGACCCGGAGAAGTGGGTGCCGGACGGCTACGCCTGCGTGCGCGTCGACTCGCGCGGCACCGGCCGCTCACCCGGCTACGTCGACTGCTTCTCGCCGCGCGAGACGCAGGACTACTACGAGTGCATCGAGTGGGCCGGCGTGCAGGACTGGTCGAACGGCAAGGTCGGCCTCAACGGCATCTCCTACTACGGGATCAACCAGTGGCACGTCGCCTCGCTCCAGCCCCCGCACCTCGCCGCGATGTGCGTGTGGGAGGGCGCGGCGGACTGGTACCGCGACATGACCCACCACGGCGGCATCTACTCGACCTTCTGGCACCACTGGTACGACATGCAGGTCAAGTCGGTCCAGTACGGCCTCGGCGAGCGCGGTCCGCGCAGCGTCGTCACCGGCGAGCTCGTCTGCGGCGACGAGACGCTCTCGGACGAGGAGCTCGCCAAGAACCGTGCCGACTTCGGCCCGGAGATCCTCGCCCACCCGTTCGACGACGACTACCACCGCGCCCGTTCGCCGATCTGGGAGAACGTCACGGCGCCGCTCTTCACGGCCGCCAACTGGGGCGGCCAGGGCCTTCACCCGCGCGGCAACTTCGAGGGCTTCGTGCGGGCGGCCTCGGAGCAGAAGTGGCTCGAGGTGCACGGCATCTGGCACTGGACGCACTTCTACACGGACTACGGGCGCGAGCTCCAGAGGCGCTTCTTCGACTTCTTCCTGAAGGACGAGGACACGAGCTGGTCGAGCCAGCCGAAGGTGCTCCTGAACGTCCGCCGCCCCGGCGAGCAGTTCGAGCTCCGCGAGGAGGAGGACTGGCCGATCCCGCGCACGCGCTGGACGCACCTGTACCTCGAGCCCGACGGCGAGCGCCTCTCGCCCGACGCGCCCGGCGAGGCGGGGACGGTCGAGTACGACGCGATGGGGGACGGCGTCACGTTCTCGCTGCCTCCCGCCGAGGAGGACCTCGAGATCACCGGCCCGCTGGCGGCGAAGCTGTGGGTGTCGTCCTCGACGGAGGACGCCGACCTGTTCCTCGTCGCGCGCGTGTTCGACCCGGACGGCGAGGAGGTCGTCTTCCGCGGCGCCATCGACCCGCACACGCCGATCGGCCAGGGCTGGCTGCGCGCCTCGCACCGGAAGCTCGACCCCGAGCTGTCCGAGCCCTACCGGCCCTACCACACACATGACGAGCGCCAGCCGCTCGAGCCGGGGGAGGTCTACGAGCTCGACATCGAGATCTGGCCCACCTCGATCGTGCTGCCGGCCGGCTACAGGCTCGCCCTGACGGTCCGCGGGCGCGACTACGAGTACCCCGGGCCGGGCGCGCGGCTCTCCAACTTCAAGAACGAGCTGAAGGGGTGCGGTCCCTTCCTCCACGACGACCCGGCGGACAGGCCGCCGGCGATCTTCGACAACCGCGTGACCGTCCACACGGGCGGCGAGCGCGCGTCGTACCTCCTCTTGCCGGTGATCCCTGAATGAACCAAGTGTTTAAGATTGGATCAAGTATCTTGACGCCAATATCAACGCGGTCTAAGGTCGCGGCAAGGGGCCAGTCGGACGTTGCTGTTTTGAACCAACGCGAAGGGAGCCAGACCCAGATCATGCGTAACTTCGGAAGAGGTGGAGCGCTGCCATACGTGGTCATCGCGCTGCTCATGGCGGCGTTCGCGCTCGCCGTGACCGGCTGCGGCGACGACGAGAAGGACGGCGGCGGAGGCGGTGGCGGTAGCGATAGCGCCGACACCGGCTCGGGCCCCGCACAGGGCAAGCAGGGCAAGATTGCGGCGTTCGGAATCACGTCGCCTGAGACGAGCAGGTGGGACGAGCAGGGCAAGCTGGCCATGGAGAAGGCGGCCGACCTGCTCGGCGCCGAGCCCACCTGGCTGTCGAACATCGCGTTCGACCAGAGCGGCCAGGCGCTCGACCGGCTGGTCCGCGAGGACCACGACGTCATGATCTCGAACGGCGCCGGCTTCGCCGACGGCGTGCTCGACGCAGCCGCCAAGTACCCCGACAAGTGGTTCTGGGTGTACTCGGCGCTAGCCGACACCAAGGGTCTCCCGAACGTGGTGGGCATCGACCTCCACTGGAACGAGATGGGCTACATCGCGGGCGCGATCGCCTGCATGGAGAGCAAGTCGAAGAAGATCGGCGTCATCCTCGCCCAGCCGATCCCGGCCTACACGCACGGCCTCGGCGGCGTGACGGACGGCGTCAAGGCGGAGTGCGGCAGCGAGGACAACCTGCTGGTCACCTGGAGCGGCACGTTCGACGACAACGCCAAGTCGAAGCAGGCCACGAACGCGCTGATCGGCAAGGGCGCTGACGTGATCATCGACTTCCAGGACGCGGCCACGCCGGGCGTCCAGTCGGCGATCAAGGAGCACCCCGACGTGAAGTACGTCGGCACGATGTTCGACTGGGCCAACGACGTTCCGGACCAGATCATCACGAGCGTCGCGATCAACTACGAGAGCGGCTACGTGAGCACCGCCAAGCTCCTGCTCGACGGGAAGCTGGAGCCGAAGGTGTACGCGAGCGGCGTGGCGACCGGAGGCCTCGAGCTGACGGCGTTCGCCAACTCGGCCGCGAGCACCGCGGAGAAGGGCCAGAAGCTCTACGACGACATCAAGAGTGGGGCCGTGAAGGTCGACCTCACTCGCGCGGTGGGCGAGTAGAGACCGCAGCTCCCAGGAATACGTGCGGCCGGCGTGAGAGAGCTCTCGAGCGCCGGCCGTACCATTCCGCCCCGCTGATGGACGCAACCGCCGAGCACAGCCTCGTCGTCCGTGACCTGGTCAAGCACTTTGGGCACGTCAAGGCGAACGACGGCCTGAACCTCGAGTTCAGATCTTCGGAGGTGCACGCGCTGCTCGGCGAGAACGGCGCCGGCAAGTCGACGCTGATCAAGATGCTTGCCGGGATCTACCAGCAGGACTCGGGCGAGGTGCTGGTGGACGGGGAGCCCGCGGCGCTCGAGACCGCCATCGCGGCGCGCCGCTGCGGCATCTCGGTCGTGCACCAGGACTCGACGCTCGTGCCGCGACTGACGGTCCTCGAGAACGTCGTCCTCCAGGAGGGCGGCCTCGGGCGCATCGCGCCGGAGCTGGGCGAGCGGCTCGCCGAGAGCGGCCGCCGACTCGGCTTCGACCTCGACCCCAACGTACGCGTGGAGTCGCTCACGCCGGGCGACAGGCAGCGAGTCGAGATCGCCCGGGCGCTGATGGCGGACGCCCGCTTCCTCATCCTCGACGAGCCCACCGCGGTGCTCAGCCCGCAGGAGAAGATCACCTTCTTCGAGCTGCTCCAGACGCTCGCGGGCGAGGGCATCGGGGTGATCGTGGTGACGCACCACATCGGCGACGCGCTGCGCTACGCCGAGCGCGTGACGATCCTGCGCGCCGGGCGCGTGGTCGGCGAGCCACGCCAGGCCTCGGCCGAGCTGACCCAGGAGGCCGTGATCCGCATGATGGTGGGGGAGATAGAGCTTCGCGGCAACGGCCGCGCCCGCGCCGACGTCGGCGACGAGGTGCTGCGCGTGACCGACGTGGCGGGCCGGCTCGAGGGCGAGCGGACGCTCGCGAACGTGAACCTGACCGTGCGCTCCGGGGAGGTGCTCGGCATCGCCGGTGTGGAGGGCGACGGCCAGCGCGAGCTAGCCGCCGCGCTGACGGGCGCGTGGGAGCCGGAGGAAGGGACCGTCGAGCTCAAGGGCCGCAGGATGGGCGACTACTCGCCCGCCGAGCGCGCGCGCATGATCGCCGACGTGCCCGACGACCAGCTGCTCGGGACGGTCGCGGAGATCAGCGTCTGGGAGAACATCGGGCTGACGCAGCTGTCGTGGCACAACGCGCCGACGCCCAAGCAGAACGGCAGGCTTCGCAAGCGCTGCCGCGAGCTCGTGCAGGAGTTCGGGATCCGAGCACCGAGCGTGAGCGCGCCGGTCGCGCAGCTGTCGGGCGGCAACCGGCGCCGCGTGGTCCTCGCGCGCGAGCTCTCGAAGGCGCCGGTGCTCGCCGTGCTCGCCTTCGCGACCAAGGGGCTCGACGTGCGCTCGGTGGAGCAGCTGAAGGAGTGGACGCGCCGGCTCGCCGAGGAGGGCACCGCGGTCGTCTACATCTCGGCGGACCTCGACGAGGTGCTCGCCGTGAGCGACCGGATCGCGGTGCTCGCGCACGGCGAGATCACGGGCGTGCTCGACGCCGAGGAGGCCGACGTCCACAAGATCGGCCGGCTCATGCTGGGCGCGAGCTCGGCGCAGGGGGCGGCCGCCTGATGTCCACGGCGAGCGCCACCGGCGACGACGTCAGCGTTCCGCGCCGCCGGCCGGGGCTTCCGGACGCGGTCTGGTCGGCGCTCGGCGTGCTGGCCTCGCTCGTGTTCCTCGCGCCGCTGCTCGCGCTGGCGGGGCAGCCGATCTGGCGCGGCTACGACCTGCTCTTCTCGGCCTCGTTCGGCTCGAGCGCGGATCTGAGCTTCCTGCTTCTGGCCAGCACCCCGCTCGTGCTGGTGGGGCTCGGCGTGGCGCTCCCGCTCCGAGCCGGCATGTTCAACCTCGGCGGCGAGGGCCAGCTGCTCGCCGGCGCGATCGCGGCCGTCTGGGTCGCCACGCAGATGTCGTGGGCGGACGACCTGCCGCTCAGCTTCCTGATCCCGCTCGCGGCCGGCGCGCTCGCCGGCGGCGCGGTGGGCGGCGTCGCGGGAGTGCTGAGGGCATGGCGGCGCGTGAGCGAGGTCGTGACCACGCTGATGCTCAGCTTCATCGTCCTGCTGCTCGGGCAGTACCTCGTCTCGGGGCCGCTCGAGGTCGACAACGCCGTCTACCCGGCCACCGACATCGTCCCGATCGGCTTCCGGCTCACCGGCGCGGGCCCCGACCAGCTGATCCGGACCGGATTCGTGGTCGCGGTGATCATCGCCGTCGGTGTCTGGCTGCTGACCCAGTTCACGAAGATGGGCTGGCGCCAGCAGCTGATCGGCCTGAACCCGAAGGTGGCGGCGCGGCAGGGCATCAGCGTCGGCCGCGAGGGCACGATCGCGCTGGCGATCGGCGGCGCGCTCGCCGGGCTCGGCGGCGCCGCCGAGCTGCTCGGCAACCAGCTCCGCGTGGGTTACGTCTTCTCGCCGGGCTGGGGGTGGGACGCGATCGTGATCGCGCTGCTCGCGCGCGGCAACGCCCTGGCCGTGATCCCGTTCGCGCTCTACTTCGGCTTCCTGCGCAACGGCGCGCTCGTACTCCAGCAGGAGCTCCAGGTCTCGCCCGACCTCGTGCTCGCCATGGGCGGCGCGCCGGTGATCCTCGTGGCGGCCATCATCGGATACCGCTCCTACAAGCGCTTCGTCGCGGAGCCGGCACCGGAGTAGGCATGGAGACGATCGTCCAGTCCGCATCCATCGCGGGAGTGCCGCTCCTGCTCGGGGCGCTCGCCGTGCTCGTCGCCAGCCGCGCCGGCGTCCTGAACCTCGCGGTCGAGGGACTGATGCTGGTAGGAGCATTCGTAGGCGCGGCCGTCGCTGCCGCGGCGCTCGGCGACGGGCTCGCCTTCGCGGCGGCCCTGGCGGCCGGCGGGATCGTGGGGCTCGGGCTCGGCTGGGTCATGGTGGTCGCGCGCGCCGACCAGGTGGTCGTGGGCGTGGCCTTCAACATCCTCATGCTGGGGCTCACCGGCTACGCGTTCGGCGTGATTACGAGCGACTCGCGCAACGCGCTCAACGCCGGACAGCCCACGCGCGCCGCGCTGCCTGGCCTGTCCGAGATCCCAGGGATCGGCCCGCTGTTCGACATGCACTGGATCGCCTACGTGGCGTTCGTGCTCGTGCCGATCATCAGCTTCGTCCTGTTCCGCACCGGG
>JAXDIL010000053.1:0-58876 GCA_034664005.1 Thermoleophilaceae bacterium
CCGGTCACGGTGATCTCCTGCTCGGGGAAGCCCATGCCGCGGAACTGCACCTTGAGGCGCTTCAGGCTGCGCGGATCGCCGCCGGCCGCGTTCACGTTCGCGCGCGCCACCTGGGCCATCGTGTAGAGGCCGTGGAGGATGTTCGAGGGCAGCCCGACCTGCTTGGCGAAGTCCACGTCGATGTGGATCGGGTTGAAGTCGCCCGACGCGCCCGCGTAGCGGTGCGGCAGGAACCGGTCCGGCGTGACCTTCAGCTCGACGTTCACGACACGCCCCTCACGATGTTGGTCCAGGTGCCGCGCACGACCTCCTGGCCGTCCTGGTTCGTGGACACCGACTCGAATACGTAGAACCCCATGCCGCCCTTCTCCGCGATGTCCTTGACGGTGGTGACGGTGCTGATCCGGTCGCCGGAGCAGACGGGCTCGCCCCAGACGAACTCCTGCCCGCCGTGCACCATCATCGCGAAGTTCAGCCCCACCTCGGGGTCGAACAGCGCGGGCGCCACAGACCCCGACGAGTAGACGACCGCGAACATCGGTGGCGCCGGCACGTCGCGGAACCCGGCCTCGCGCGCGGCCGCCCGGTCGAAGTAGACGGGGTTGTCCTCGCCAACCGCGCGGGCGTACTCGCCGATCTTCTCCTTGCCCACCTCGTACTCGAACGGCGGGAAGCTCTTTCCGATCGCTTCGGTGTTGAGCGCCACGGCGCGGCAGTCTATGTACCCGTGAACCTCCGCCGCTACCTCGACGTGCTGCGCGCGCCCGGCGTCGCGAGGCTCGCGCTGTTCACCCTGATCGGACGGCTGCCGTTCGCGGTCGTCGGGCTGTCGATCATCCTGCTGATGCGGCGCGAGGGGTACGGCTACGGAGAGGTAGGCGCCGTCCTCGCCGCGGAGGGGACGGCGATCGCGCTCACCGCCGGCTTCGTGGGACGCCTCGCCGACAGGGCCGGCCGCGACCGCGTGATCCTCGCCTGCGGCGGTGTCACCGTGCTCGCCCTGATCGCGGAGACGGTCGCGATCCTGGGGGGCGCTGCGGTCCCGCTCCTGATCGTGCTGGCAGCCGTCTACGGCGCCGCGATCCCGCCGATCTCGGCCTCGATGCGCTCGCTCTGGGGGCGCCTCGTGCAAGGCGACCGGGTCGAGACCGCCTACGCATTCGACGCCATCCAGCTTGAGGTCGTGTTCATCATCGGCCCGCTGATCGCCGCCGGCCTCGCGACCGCGTTCACGCCGGCGGTCGCCCTGTTCCTGTGCGCGACCCTCTATGCGGCGGCCGCCGCCGGCTTCGCCACCGCTCCCGCGGTGCGCGCCGCGCGCCCCGAGCCGGACGTCGAGCGGACACGCGCGGGGGCGCTGAGCTCACCCGGCGTTCGCACGATCGTCATCGCCGCGACCGTGGCGGCGATCTCATTCGGAGTCATCGAGGTCTCCTTGCCCGCCTTCGCGGAGCACGAGGGCTCGCGGGCGGCGGCCGGGCCGCTGATGGCCGCGTGGTCGATCGGAGCCGTCATCGGCGGCCTCTGGTACGGCTCCCGCACTTGGCGTGCGCCGGCAGGCCGCCGCCTCGTAGTGCTGCTCGGGTTCCTGGCGCTCGCCACCGCGCCGATCGCGCTCGCGTGGTCGCTTGCCGCCATGGCCGCGCTGCTGGTGCTGACCGGGCTCGGCGTCGCGCCGATGGCGACAACGCAGTACGCGCTGATGGAGCGACTCGCTCCACCGGGAACGTCGACCGAGGCGTACTCCTGGCTGATCGCGGCGACCGCGGTCGGCGTGTCCGCCGGCTCGCTGCTGGCGGGCGTGCTGGTTGACCACGCGGGTGTGCCCTGGGCGCTCGCCTGCGCGGCCGCGGCGTGGGCGGGCGGCTTCCTGATCGCCCTCGCCCGGCGCCAGACGCTGTGCGTGCCCGAAGCTGCTTAGGCCGCTTCGCGCAGCGCCTGCGCCTCGGCCAGCGTCGAGAGCTTCCGCAGCGCGGCCTCTTCGATCTGGCGAGTGCGCTCACGCGTGAGCTGGAACAGCTTCGCGACCTTGTCGAGCGTCTGCGGCGGCTCGCCGGAGAGCCCGAAGCGCAGCTCGATGATTCGCTTGTCTCGGTAGGGCAGGTTGTCGAGACAGGCCTTCAGGCGCGCGTCACGCATGGACTCGACCGCCTGGTCGAACGGCGACGCGGCCGACTCGTCCGGGATCAGGTCGCCGAACTGCGCGGCGTCGGAGTCGTCGCCCACCGGCTTGTCGAGCGAGACGAGCTGCTGCGCGGCGCGCATGATCACGTCGGCCTCGACGGGGTCGACGCCGGCCAGGTCAGCGATCTCCTCGATGGTGATGTCCTTGTGCCCGTCCGCCTCCAGCTTGCGCTGGGCGCCGTCGAGCTTCTTCAGGATGTTGTCGATGTGGATCGGGATCCGGATCGTCCGGCCCTTGTCCGCGATCGCACGCGAGATGGCCTGGCGGATCCACCAGGTCGCGTAGGTCGAGAACTTGTAGCCCTTGCGGTAGTCGAACTTCTCGACGGCGCGCACGAGGCCGATCGTCCCCTCCTGGATCAGGTCGAGGAACGGCAGGCCCTGGTTGCGATAGCGCTTTGCGATCGAGACCACGAGGCGCAGGTTCGCGCGCGTCATATGGTCCTTCGCGGCCAGGTCGCCGCGCTCGATCCGCTTGGCGAGGACGACCTCCTCGCCGGCGGTGAGGAGCGGCGTCTTGGCGATGCCGTCAAGGAACTGCTGAAGGGAGTCCAGCGTCGGGTCGGGCGCTGGTTGCGTCAGGGTATCCGTACTCATCGCGCGCCAAGCTACGACGGCCGCTTAAGGCTTACCTAAAGCCGGTGACCGACCCAAAAATCGTGCAACCACTCACATCAGTCCTCATGCCGGCCTTCAGGTCCGAGGCGACCATCCGCGCGTCTGTGGAGAGCGTGCTCGCCCAGACCGAGGAGCGACTCGAGCTGATCGTGGTCGACGACGCGTCGCCGCTGGCCGTCTCGGAGCTGCTGGCGGACGTGCGCGACCCACGGCTGCGGATACTCAGGCACCCCCGCAACCGCAACACCGCCGCGGCCCGCAACACGGGCCTCGCGGCCGCGCGCGCCCCGCTCGTGTCCCAGCTCGACGCCGACGACCTCTGGGAGCCCGACTACCTGGAGACGATCGCGCCGCTGTTCCGTGACCCCCGCGTGGGGCTCGCCTACTCGAACACCCACATCATCGGCCACCCGCACGGCCTCGACGACTACATCGGCGACCCGTCGGTGCACCCGCTCGACCGCTTCCCGAAGCTCGCGGACGCCTGTCCCGTGCCCGCTCCCACGGCGACGATGCGCACCGCGGCCGTCCGCGCCGCGGGCGGCTACTCGCGCTGGCTCTGGACCGCGACTGATTACCACCTGTACGCCAAGCTCGCGGCGGCCCGCTGGCGCTTCGCCTACGTGCACCGGCAGCTCGCCCACTACCGCTGGCCGGAGGGTGCCAGCAAGAGCGCCGCGCGGCGGCGCGTGGAGCTGGCCGAGCTCCAGCTCTGGATCGCCTTCGCGCTCCGCCATCCCCGCATCCCCGGCCCGAAGCGGCAGGTGCGCGTGCGGCTCCGGCGGGAGTTCGAGCGGCTCACCGGGCGGTAGCGTGTTCGCGGTGCCGCCGGTCAGGGACGAGCTTCTACAGGTGTTCGGGTCGAGCTTCGACGATCGCGAGGTCGAGGCCGTGCGGAGAGCGCTGGAGCGGCGCTGGATCGGCATGGGCCCGCAGGTCGAGCGCTTCGAGGAGGCGCTCGGCGAGCACCTCGGCGCGCACGTGGTGATGGTGAACAGCGGCACGAGCGCCCTTCAGCTCGCCGTCGAGCTCCTGGAGCTGCCGCCGGGATCCGAGCTGGTGCTGCCCTCGTTCACCTGGGTCGGCTGCGCGAACGCGGTCGCGCTGGCCGGACACACGCCGGTGTTCGCCGACGTGGAGGCGGATAGCGCCAACGTCTCCGCCGGCACGGTCGAGCCCCAGCTGAGCGAGCGCACGGGCGCGGTCATGCCCGTTCACTACGCCGGGAAGCCGGTGCGCCTCGACGAGCTGGCCAAGCTCGGGCTGCCGCTTCTGGAGGACGCCGCCCACGCCGTGGACTCGGCGCTGGGCGGCAGGCCCTGCGGCACGATCGGGCGACTGGGCGTCCTGAGCTTCGACAGCGTGAAGAACCTGGCCACCCCGGACGGCGGCGCCGTTGTCACGGCCGACGCCGAGCTGGCCGAGCGCGCCCGGCGGCTTCGCCACTGCGGGATCGGCAGCTCCGGGTTCGAGCGCCGTGGCGAGGGCCGCTGGTGGGAGCACGACATCGAGCGCCCGTTCCCGAAGCTGACGCCGAACGACGTGAGCGCGGCGATCGGGCTCGTGCAGCTCGACAAGCTCGACGCCGCGCAGGAGCGCCGCCGCGAGATCTGGGCCACCTACACCGAGCAGCTCGCCGGGCTCGGCTGGCTGGCGCTCCCGCCCGGGCCGGCCACCGACGAGCGCCACTCGTGGTTCACCTATCTCGTGCGCGTCGTCGACGGGCGCAGGGACGCACTGGCGGCGGCGCTGCTCGACCAGGGCATCTACACGACCCTTCGCTACAGCCCGCTTCACCGCATCGGCGTATATGCGACAGGCACGCCACTCCCCGCGACCGAGCGGCTCGCGGACGAGGGCCTCAACCTCCCGCTCCACCCGCGCATGACCGACGCCGACGTCGAGCGGGTCGTGGCCGCCATCAGCGCCTTCTGAGTGGCCCAGCCGCTCCTCATCTGCGGCACGCGCAGCTTCGCGGCCGAGGTCGCCGACCTGGTCTCCGACATCCCCGAGCTCGAGCTGGCCGGCTTTGTGGAGAACATGGACCGCGCCCGCTGCGAGGAGCCCTTCGAGGGCCTACCGGTGCACTGGGTCGACGACATTGCGCCGATCGCTGAGACGCACCAGGCCGTCTGTGCGCTCGCCACCACGCACCGCAGCCGCTTCACGGGCCAGGTCGAGGAGCTGGGTATGCGCGCGGCGACGGTCGTGCACCCGAGCGCCCACGTGGCGCCCACGGCGACGCTCGCGCCGGGCACGATCGTCAGCGCCGGGGTGATCGTGGGCGCCCACACGCGCGTGGGCGCGCACGCGCTCCTCAACCGCGGCGCGCTCGTGGGCCACCACACCGAGATCGGCGCGCACGCGAGCGTGATGCCGGGCGCGAACGTGGCGGGCAACTGCCGCGTGGGCGACGCGGCCTTCATCGGCATGGGCGCCCTGATCCTCGACAACCTCACGGTCGGCTCCCGCTCGGTCGTGGCGGCGGGCTCGGTCGTGACCCGCGACGTGCCCGCCCGCGTCCAGGTGATGGGCATCCCTGCCCGAGTCGTGAAGGACGACGTGGAGGGCCGCTGAGGGCGCGGCCCGGCGCTCAGTGCTTCGCGTCCCCTCCGTCGAGCTCCAGGACGGTCAGGAAGGCCTCCTGGGGAACCTCGATGCGGCCCACCTGCTTCATCCGCTTCTTCCCCTCCTTCTGCTTCTCGAGGAGCTTCTTCTTGCGGCTGATGTCGCCGCCGTAGCACTTGGCGATCACGTCCTTGCGCATCGGCTTGACGGACTCGCGTGCGATTACCTTCGCTCCGATCGCCGCCTGGATCGCCACCTCGAACTGCTGGCGCGGGATCTGCTTGCGCAGGCGCTCGGTGAGCACGCGGCCGGCCGGATAGGCCTTGTCGCGGTGCACGACCATCGACAGCGCGTCGACCTTGTCGCCGGCGAGCATGATGTCGAGCTTCACGAGGTCCCCCTCGCGCATCCCGATCAGCTCGTAGTCGAGCGACGCGTAGCCCTTGGTGCGCGACTTCAGCTGGTCGAAGAAGTCGAGCACGATCTCGGCGAGCGGCAGGTCGTAGTGGAGCTGCACGCGCTCCTGGGACAGGAACGTCATGTCCACGTGGGTGCCGCGGCGGTCCTGGCAGAGCTCCATCACGGCCCCCACGTACTCCTTCGGCATGAGGATCGTGGCCCGGATGTAGGGCTCCTCGATCGCTGCGATCTCGGCGCGGTCGGGCATGTCCGAGGGCGAGTGCACCACCACCTCGGTCCCGTTCGTGAGCCGCACGTCGTACTCGACGGTCGGCGTGGTCGCGAGCAGCTCGAGGTCGTACTCGCGCTCGAGCCGCTCGCGCACGATGTCCATGTGGAGCAGGCCGAGGAAGCCGCAGCGGAAGCCGAAGCCGAGCGCCTCGCTCGTCTCGGGCTCCCAGGTGAGCGCGGCGTCGTTCAGCTCCAGCTTCTCGAGCGCGTCGCGCAGCTCCGGGAACTGGTTCGTCTCGACCGGGAACAGCCCGCAGAAGACCATCGGCTTGATCTCGCGGTAGCCGGGCAGCGGCTCGGTCGCCGCGCCGGCCCGGGTCGTGAGCGTGTCGCCCACGCGCAGCTGCGAGACGTCCTTGATCCCGGTGATCACGTAGCCCACCTCGCCGGCGTGGAGGGCGTCCACCGGCGTCATCTGGGGGCCGAAGAAGCCGATCTCGTCGATCTCGGCCTGCGTGCCCGCCTGCATCGCGAGGATCGCGTCGCCGGTGGTCAGCGTCCCGTCCACCACGCGCACGTAGGCGACCACACCGCGGTACTGGTCGAACTCGGAGTCGAAGATCAGCGCCCGCGCGGGAGCGTCCGAGTCGCCCTCGGGCGGCGGAACGCGCTCCACCAGCGCCTCGAGTACCTCGGTGACGCCGTCGCCGGTCTTGGCGGAGATGCGGAGCACGCTGTCGGGGGGCTCGCCCAGCAACTCCGAGACCTCACCGGCCACCCGCTCCGGCTCGGCGCCGGGCAGGTCGATCTTGTTCAGCGCGGGGATCAGCTCGAGGCCGGAGTCGACCGCGAGGTAGGTGTTCGCGACGGTCTGTGCCTCGACGCCCTGCGAGGCGTCCACGACCAGGAGCGCGCCGTCGCAGGCGGCCAGCGAGCGCGACACCTCGTAGGTGAAGTCCACGTGGCCGGGCGTGTCGATCAGATGCAGCCGGTAGGTCTGTCCGTCCTTGGCCTCGTACTCCACCCGGACCGCCTGGGCCTTGATCGTGATGCCGCGCTCGCGCTCGAGCTCCATCGAGTCGAGGAGCTGCGGGCGATGGTCGCGCGCGTCGACCGCGCCGGTGATCTCGAGGATCCGGTCGGCCAGCGTGGACTTCCCGTGATCGATGTGGGCGATGATCGAGAAGTTGCGGATGTTCCGTGCGGGCGGGGCCATAGGCGGGTGTACGAGTATGGCGATGAGGCATAGTGGTCAGTGGACTCGTGATTGCGACTGACATCGAAGTGGTCAAGGCAACGTTCGCCGCCTTCGCTAACCGTGACCTCGAAGCTGTTCTTGCCCTGTCCGACCCGGACATCGAGTTCACCGCGGTAACCGGCGAACAGGCCGGAAGGCCCCAGCCCTACGTGGGTCACGACGGCATCCGCCAGTACTTCCGCGACGTGGGCTCGGTCTGGGAGGAGCTCAGGCTGACGCCGAGGGAGTTCCGCCCGGTCGGCGACCTGGTCCTGGTGACCGGCAGGGTGTCCGCGCGCTCGAGCAGCCGGACCGTGACCGGCTCCACCGGCTGGGTCTGGCGCGTTCGCAACGGCAAGGTCGTCTACGTGCGCGTGTACGCCTCGGCCGCCGACGCGATCGCGGCTGTCGAGGACGACGAGCTCTGACAAGCCTCTCTGCGCACTACGGACGCCGGCGCGCCCTGAGCAGGTAGTCCACCTGCTCCTGCTTGCGCATGATGATGTGCTCGAGCCGGTGCTCCACGGCCTCGGAGGCGGCCTCGCGCCCGGTCGGCTCGATGGCCGCCTGAAGCGCCTCGAGCGTCTTCGATTCGCACTCGATCAGGTCGTCGAGCGCCTTCGCGGGGTCGGCGACGAAGCTGAGCGGCGCGACTTGGGTGGTCGGCTCCCCGCCGAGCGCGGTGATCTTCTCCACGAGCCGCGTGGCGTCCTCCAGCTCCGACAGCGAGTGCTTTCGCATCTTGTCCGCATGCGCCTGGAACTCGAGCCCGATCACGCTCCCCGCCACGAGTGAGTAGTGCAGCACCGAGCGGTGCTGGAGGCTGAGCGCCTTGTTGAGGCACTCGATCTGCTTCTCGACATCCATCTTCTCTTCGGGCATCCGCCGCTTCTACCCCTCGGAGCGCCCTCGGCTAACGAGCAGTCGCTGAATCTGCCGCGCCTCGGGCACGCGCAGCACCCAGACGGCGCCGGCGTAGACGGCGGATCCGGCGGCGATCGCGCCGAAGACGGAGACCAGCTGCGCGGCCAGCGAGCGGCCTAGCGCGTCGTCCAGGCCCTTCCACAGGAAGTAGGAGACCGCCGCGAGCAGGGCAGCCGCGGCCAGCATGCGGACGGCGCCCGCGAGGAGCCGCGCGCCCTCGATTCCGCCGAGCTCGCGCCGGAGGATCCAGCCCTGGGCGACGCACATGACGACCGTGCCCACGACCGTGCCGAGCACGATCCCCGCGATCTCGAAGGGCCCGTAGAGCGCCGCGGCCAGTGCGGCGTTCACGACCAGGTTCAACCCCGCGAGCGCGGTGGTGGCCCAGGGCCGCTGGAGGCTGAAGAACGTGCGCGAGAACAGCAGGCTCACGCCCTGGAAGGGCAGCGAGATCGACCACCAGAGCATCGCGGTGGCGGTGAGCTCCGTGGCCGCCGGGCCGAAGGCGCCGCGCTCGTAGACCAGCCGGGTGACCGGCTCGGCCAGCACCGCCATCAGCACCGCGCTCGGGATCAGGAGCAGCGAGATCTGTCGCACGCCGTTGCCCATTGTGCGGCGCAGGTCGTCGCGGGCGCCGCGGGCCGCGAAGCGCGACATCGTGGGGAACAGGATGGTGGCCACCGCGATGCTGAACAGGCCCTGGGGCAGCTGGTAGATGCGGAAGGCCTTGTCGATTGCCGCGGGCGCCTGCGGTGAGACGAGCGTGCCGAACAGCGAGTTGATCAGCAGGCTGAGGTTGATCAGGCCGAGCGCGATCGTCACCGGCAGCATCAGCTTCAGCACGCGCCGGACGCGCTCGTCGCGCCAGTCGATCTTCAGCGTGAGCCCGCCGCCGCGCCCGCGCAGCCACGGCAGCGGTAGAAGGAACTGCACGACCGTGCCCGCCAGGATCCCGATCGCATAGGCGTAGATCTCGTCGCCCTCCGGGAGCACCGGCACGAGCCCGATGAGCGCCGCGATGATCACCGCGTTCCACGCGACCGGCGCGAGCGCGGGGACGGCGAAGTGGTCGAACGAGTTGAGCATCCCGACCACCAGCCCGGAGAGGGCGAGCAGGACGACGATCGGGAACATCAGCCGGGCGAGGTTGACCGTGAGGTCCCGCAGCGCCGGGTTGTCGTCGAAGCCGGGCGCGAACAGGCTCATGATCGGCCCGGCGAAGATGATGAAGAGGGCCGTGATCGCCCCGAGCAGCAGGCAGATCAGGAAGAACAGGCTCGACGCGACGCGGAACGCCTCCCTGCGCTCGCCCTTCTCCAGCAGCTCGGAGAAGACCGGCACGAACGCGCCCTGGAGCGCCGAGTCGGCGAACAGCGCGCGGATGAGGTTCGGCACCTGGAAGGCGATCGTGAAGGCCGACATGGCCGGCGTGACGCCGAAGTACCTGGCCGCCACGACCTCGCGGGCCAGGCCGAACAGCCGTGAGAGCCCGGTCGCGAAGCTGAAGAAGGCCGTGTTGCGCGCCAGGCGGCGCGCTTGGCCGGGTCGCCCGGGTGCGTCGGTCGCCACGGAAGCGCCCCGCTACACTCTTCGTCCGCTGCGCCAAAGGTGCGGCGACAGATTCTTCATGGCCAACATCGCCTCACAAGAAAAGCGGATTCATCGGGCGGAGCGCGAGCGCCTCGAGAACCGGCGCCGTACTTCCCAGGTGAAGACCTGGTTCCGCCGCCTCGAGACCGCGGTCACCGAGGGCGACGCCGCGCGCGCCGACGAGGAGTTCCGCGCGCTCGTCTCGCGCATCGACCGGGCGGTCAAGTCCGGCGCCATGCATCGCAACAGCGGCGCTCGCAAGAAGTCCCGCGCCGCTCGCCTGCGCAGCCGCCTCTCCTAGGCGTCCCTCGCCTCGGTGCTGTCGTTCGTCCGCCGGCGCGCCTAGCCCGCGGCCCGCGCGAGCGCCACAGAGAACGCGGCGTCCTCGTCCACCCGCACCTCGCCGCCGCCGCGCAGCTCCACCTCGAGGTCGGCAAACACGCAGATCGCTCGCTCGAGCGTCGGCACGTCGGCCTTCCTCGCCTTTGCGATCACCTTCTTGGTGGCCCAGGGCGGGCCCTTCAGGAGCTCGCCCACCTTGGCATCCGGCATGCCGGCCGCGAGCATCGACGCGGCCTGGTGGACCTCGCGGAGCCGGCGCACGATCGGGAACAGCAGCCGGCCCGGCCGCTCGCCGTGCTCGTCGAGCTGCTCGGCTAGCGCGAGCGTCGTCCTGAGGTCGCCGGCCACGAGGGCGTCGGCCAGGTCGTAGGCGCCGGGCGCGGTATCGGCGGCGGCGAGCCGCTCGACGTCGGCCGCGGTCACGTTCATGGAGGGGTGCAGCGCGAGCCCGATCTTCTCCAGCTCGCGCGAGAGGCGCTGCTGGCTCGTCCCCACGCGCGCCACGAGCTCCTTCGCTGCCTCCCCGTCGAGCTGAAGCCCCAGCTCGCGGGCGTGGCCCACACACCACTTGGGCAACTCCCAGGGCTTGGGGGCCGCGTACTCGCGGACCTCTCCCCCGGCTTGCTCCACGGCCTTCGCGAGCTGTTTCGTTGCCTTGCCTCTTGCGATGAGCACGAGCACGGTTTCGGGTGGCAGGTCCTTGAGCGCGTCCTCGAGCGGGCCGAGCTGGCCGGCCTTCCACGAGCCCACGTCGTCAACCAGCAGGTAGCGCGTGCCGGGATCGAAGCTGAGCATCGCAAGCGCGCCCGCCACCTCCCCCGGATCGCTCTGGCGAGCGTCGAAGCCCTCGAGCCCGCCGGGCCCGCGCTCGTCGTCCGCGCGCTTGCGGAGACGCGCACGCCATGCGTCGATCTTGGCGTCGTCGTCGCCGCAGACGAGGTACACAGGCTTCAATTCGGCCACGGCTCCGAGTCTACGGGCGTGCCCGGCGCAGCCGGCGGAAGGGCGGCCGGCCGCCATTCAGTGCTCCGTCGTTACGTTCATGTGCCCGTGCGTAACGGTCAACGTCACGGTCCCGTCGCTGTCCGTTCGGTAGGTGGGCACGCCCGCTCGGTGGAGCGCTGCCAGGGTCGACGGGGCCGGGTGGCCGTAGGTGTTCACGCCCACCTCGATGGCGGCCAGTTCGGGATCGAGGCGGTCGAGCACCTCCGGCAGGCCGGGGTCGGAGCTGCCGTGGTGCGGCACCTTGATCGCCTCCACGTCGGGGAGGTCGAGCGCGAGCAGCGCCTCGCTCTCGGCGTCCGCGGACAGAAGGAGGTCGAACGCGCCGGAGCTGACGACCGCGACCACCGCCCGCAGGTTCGGGTCCTCGGGCGCGGGTCCCGGCGGGCGTGGCGACGGCGACAGCACGTGCACCACGATGCCGCCGGCGCGCAGCGTCATCGGGGCCACGGCCGGGACGATGCGGACGCCGCGACGCGCCGCCTCGTCGCGCACCGCCCGGAGGCCCGGATGCGGATTGCCGTCGCCGCCGTCGAGGAGCAGGCCGACCCGATAGCGGGCGAGAACGTCGACGAGGCCACCGTGGTGGTCGCGCGAGGCGTGCGTCGCCACCACGATCGCGAGCCGTCTCACACCCGCTCGGCGGAGCAGGCGCGTGACTCCTCCCTCGGGCGGGCCTCCATCGAAGAGCACGGCGGTGCCGTCGGGGTGCTGGATCAGCGTGGCGTCGCCCTGGCCGACGTCGAGGAACCTCACGGTGAGGTCGCCCGGCGGTGACGGCGAGCCGAGCCCGGCAGCCATGACGAGGAAGAGCGCCGAGGCCACCAGCACGACAACGCCGACCCGAACCGCCCTCGGCGCCCGCCGCCATGCGGCGGCCCGCTCGGCGAAGCCGGCGCGGGCCGTCCGCGGAGCGAGCCCGGGGCCGGGCGCGCGGCGCAGCACCAGCGCGACCGTGCCGATCGCCACGGCGAGCAGCGCGTAGGCCGCGCACACCGCCCCGGGCGAGCGGATCGGCAGCGAGAGGCGGCCGCCCGGGAGGTCGGCGCAGCGCTCGGCCAGGCCGTCGAGGTAGGCCAGCGGGAGCCGCGTGAGCGGTCCGAGCAGGCGCGCGAGCTCGTCGGCGGGCGGCACGAGCGGCGCGGCGAGGCCGAGCGCCGCCTTCACCATCCCGAGCCACATGGCCGGCGCGACCGCGGGCAGCGCCAGCAGGTTCGCCACCAGCCCGGCCACCGGCACGGAGTCGAAGTGGTAGGCCACGAGCGGCGCCGTGGCCAGCGTGGCCGCGACCGTGATCGCAACCCCTTCCGCGAGGCCGCGAACGAGCGCTCTGGCCACGGGTGCCGGCGGGTCGCGCATCAGCTCGCCGCCCGCGCGCGCCAGCGGACGCGCGAGCGGCCGCCCGATCAGGAGGATTCCCGCAACGGCCACGAATGACAGCTGCCAGCCCGGATCGGCGCCGGCGCGCGGGCTGACCGCCAGCGTGACCACCGCCGCGAGGAGCAGCGCGTACCAGCGCGACGCGGGGCGCGACAGCATCATCGCCGCGATCCCGGCGATGCCCATCACCCCGGCACGCTGCAGCGAGGGCCCCGCGCCGGCGAGTGGCACGTACAGCGCCACGAGGGCCACGAGCGCCGCCCCGCGTGCCGCCGGTCCCAACCGAGCCAGCGCGAGCAGTGGGAGCGCCAGCGCCACCAGCAGCATCACGTTCTGGCCGCTGACCGCGAGCAGGTGAGCGAGACCGGCGTCGCGCCAGTCCTGGCGCGTCGATTGGTCGATCTCCTCGTCCGGTCCCAGCACCATGCCGCGCGCGAGCGCGGCCTCGGGCGCCGGCATGCCGGCCGCGACGGCCCGCTCGGCGCGATGGCGCATGGCATCGAGCGCAGCCCCGATCCCGCCGCCACGCCCGCCGGTCGTGCGCGCGTGGTCCATCAGCAACTCGCCCGCGATGCCCTGGTGGCGGAGGTACGCGGCGAAGTCGGAGTCGCCAGCGCCGGAGCGCAGCTCACGGAGCTGGCCGCTCACGAGCAACTCGCGGCCCGGGACCGCGTCGCCCGGAAGGCCCGTCCAGCGCGGCACCCGCAGGAGCAGTCGCGCGCCGCGCAACTGCCCGTCCACCACCTCCACCTCGGCAGAGGAGCCGAAGGCGGATGGGCGCGGGGGCGTATCGAGCTGCACCCGCAGCGAGCTGACCGGCCCGTCGCGCACCCGCGCGGCCGATGCGTCGAGCGAAGCGAGCCGGGCATCGCCCACCGCGGCGCCCGCGAGCAACAGCGCACCCGCGAGCGCTCCGAGCGCCGCGGTCCGGCAGGCGACGAGCACGAGGACCACGCCCGCGGCCGCGACGAGCGCGAGGAGGGGCCGGGCGACCGACAGCGCGAGCCCGGCCGCGACGCAAGCGGCCGCCACGTGGAACGGCCGCGCGACAAGCGCAGCGGCGAGGCCGACCGGCCCCGCGGAGCGGCCCGAGCCAGGCGGCCGCGCGCTGCCGGCGGCGGCCGGCCAGCCCTCGGGGGTCACGGCTGCAGCGCGTCGCGCAGCGTGGCGAGCCGCTTCTCGCCGATCCCGTCCACCTGGGCCAGGTCGTCGAGGGAGCCGAAGCCGTGGGCGTCGCGGTACTCCACGATCCGCTCCGCGAGCGTCGCCCCGATGCCGTCGACCTCGTCGAGCTGCTCGGCTGTGGCGCTCGAGAGATGGACCTTGCCCGCGGGCGCCGCCGGCCCTCCGCTCCCGGCGCCGCTCGGCGCCGCAGCTCCCGCTGCCGGCACCACGATCTGCTGCCCGTCCTGCACGCGCGCGGCGAGATTCACGAGCGTCAGGTCCGCGCGCCCGGTGGGGCCGCCGGCTCGCTCGAGCGCGCGGGCGACCCGCGTGCCGTCCGGCAGGCGGATCAAGCCGGGCCTCCGCACCGCCCCGACCACGTGGACGTAGAGCTCGTCAGGGGCAGGTGCCTGGCGATGCGCGCCGGGGCCCGAGGGGACCGCGCCGTCGACGCTGACCGGCGGTGCCTCCGCCCCACCGCCACCGCCGAGCAGCCGGACCGCGGCGAACACGGCCACGGCGGCCGCCACTACCCAGATCGCAATTGTCGAGCGCGGCTGCTCCAGCACCCGCCGAACGTACGACCCGGCGCGTTACGTGTGGGTGACGCCGGTTACGCCGCGCAGAAAGTTGCCGCACGCGACCGCCGCGCCGACGCGACCTCGCGCCGCGCCGGCAACAGCGTCACCTTCTTCATGGCGCGTCCGCGCCCTCCGGACTGGAAGCGTGCCCGCCCGACCGCGACGGTACAGATCCGCCCGCGGCGCTCGGCCAGCTTCCGCTCCTTGCGGTGGACACGCACGCGCACCGTGCCGTTCCGGCCACCGCGCAGCACGAAGCGCCGCGCCCCGACGGTAATGCGGGCCGGCGGGCGCCCGCCCCGGCCGATGAACCGGAAGACGTCCAGGCGGCCGCGGCAGATCGACCGCGACGCGCACCTGACCCGCAGCGGCGCCACGCCCCTCGGCGTGATGTGGACGCGGCGGCTGAGGATCCTGAGACGCGACTGGAGCTTCGTGGTCGGCTGCTCGCCCTCCTTCGGTCCCGGCCCCGGGGGACCGCTTCCGACGCAGGCACCGCCGCCGTAGGCCGCCGTGTTCGGCACACGCGACGAGAACACCTCCTGGAACACCGACCGCGGCTCCCCGACGTCGAAGGTCGGATCGCGGCTTGCGTCATTCGCCAGGTGCGTGTCGTTCACGAACGGGATCGCCATCGAGCAGTCCGCGACCAGCCCCTGGTAGTCGCCGATGAACTGGCCCGAGCCCGAGATCGGCGGGTTGATCGTCGGGTCCCACGAATCGTGCGAGACGCGCGCGTCGGAGAACGTCTTGCCGCCGTCGCTCGAGCGCGACAGCCACGTGTCGATGAAGAAGTTGCCGGGATGGACGACGGTCGCGCCCTCCGTGCGCCGCGCGTCCAGGCGGCGGTCGAAGTAGGACACGTTCAGCTGGCCGCCCGAGGTAACCGCGACGTACGGCTGGACCTGGTCGGCGTTCGTCGAGTCCTGGTTGACCTTCACCGGCGCGAACCAGCTCGTGCCGCCGTCGGGCGAGCGCACCATCATCACGTCGGCCTGCTTGTCGTCCTCGTCGTTCGGCTGCGGCGCGTCGCGGTAGGCCGAGTAGACGATGTAGAGCTCGCTGTGCGGCCCCGCCGCCATGATCGGAATCGAGAGGTTCCGGAACGCCTGGCCGGGGAACGTGTTCGGGATGCTCTCCAGGGTTGCGACGGTCCGCGGCGGGTCCCAGGTCTGGCCTCCGTCGGTCGACGTCGTGAACGACATCTCGTCCGGCAGCCCCAGACCGAGCGCCCCGGGCAGATAGTGCAGCCAGGTCGCGTAGAAGGTGTTCGGGTCGCGCGGGTCCGCGACGACGTGGACGCCGATCTCCAGCAGCTGCGGTCCTGATATCGGCTCCGGGTCGTCCGGCCAGGTGGCGCCGCCGTCGGCCGACCGCTCGCACACGATCTCCTGCGGAGGCCGCCCGGGAGCGTCGTCACGGGTCCAGCAAGCGACCATGATGCCCGTCGTCCCGTCGCCATCGGGACCGGCGTTGTTGACCGCGAACGTGTTCTTGTCGTCGAGCGTCGTGAAGTTGGGATCGCTCGCGGCATCCGGGTAGCTGTTGATCGGGATGCGGGCGCTCCATGTGTTGTTCGCCGTGACGTCGGCGGCGCTTGGGGTCGCCCACTTGTGCAGCGTCATCCCCCAGCCGGCCCCGCCGGGGAACGGCGGCGAGTCGAGCACCATCGCGTAAGCGTTGCCCTCGTCGTCGAACTGGACCCAGACGTCGGAGGTGATGTACTCCTCGCCGAAGTCGCCCGTCCCGCGCGGGTCGCCGACGTCCTCGGCGCCCGTCCCGCCCAGGGCCGGGTTCTCGTCGGGATAGCAGGTGTTGTTCGGCCAGCTCGGTGGCGTTGCGCTAGCAGGCGGGCACACGTCGAGCTGTCCGAGGTCGGTCCAGCTCTGGCCGCCGTCGAACGACACGTAGGTGCCGATCTTGAACTCGTACTCCTGGAGCGAGTCCTGATCGCGGTTGTACATCTTCGACGCCGCCACCAGCAGGTTCGGGTTCGTCGGGCTCTGCGCGATGTGAGGTTCGGAGTGCGAGCGGAAGCCGTTCGCCGGGTCACTGGCGAGCACGTCCGGGAGGCCGGCAGGGCTGTCGATGTCCGGCGGGAACTGGTCGCGGCGCGAGAACACCGCGCTGCCGTGGTAGCTGTCGTTCGTCACGTCGAAGTAGACGACCTGGATCAGGTAGTAGCCGCTGCCCGCGTCGATGAAGGTCGACTCGGTTCCGGCCGGTGACGCGGACGAAGCCACGAGCGCGCCCCTGGTGCCGCCAGAATCGCTGGCGTAGACGTACAGGTCGAAGTCGTCAGCCGCCGCCGGAATGTCGTCGTTCTCCGCGATCGAGACCTGGACGCCGCCGAAGAAAGCCGCGTTCACCTGGAGGAGCGTCACGTCGCATTGGTTCGCTGGGGTGCGTGGCGGCGTGTTGTCAGGGGGGCACGGCTCGCCGGTCGTTCCGTCGTAGCTCTGGTTGGTCCCGATGGCAGCGGGTCCGTCCCACTCGAAGGGAACGGCGTCGGTCACAGTGCCGGAGCGATCCGCGGCCGCCGCGTCCGCAACCGGGAGGACAGCCAGAGCGAGTAATGAGCCGAGCACGGCGATTGTTCTGCGCATGGTGCCCCCAGGTAGCGAGAGATCCCAGTATCTGGGAAACCCGAGCGACCTGCAAGTGCTCAGCGGATGCTGAATCCTCTAAGGCCCTCCGGCTCCTCGGAGCTCTCCTCCACGGACTCCACCTCGGCGCCCCGCGGCCCGTGGCCGCTGAAGTCCACGAGAGCGGCGACCGCGTCGGACTCCCCCTCGAAGACGGCCTCCACGGCGCCGTCGGGCCTGTTCGCGATCCAGCCGGCCACTCCGCGAGCGTTTGCCTCGCGCCGGCACGAGTCCCGGAAGAAGACTCCCTGGACGCGGCCGTGCACCACGATGCGGCGGCGGACCGGCTCACTCATACAATCGTGCGCGCATTGGAGGGACGAGACACAAACGAGACGCCCTGGGGAGTCGACTCTGAGTATGGACGGCTGCTCGACGTCCTGCTCTGCCCGCCCGACAACTTCCACTGGCTGCCGGCCAGCGCCATCTCGCGGGCGACGCTCGCCAGCGGCGTGTCCTTCAGCCAGGAGGACGCGCAGCGCCAGCACGCCGAGATGGTGAGCGTGTACCAGGAGGCGGGCGTGCGCGTGCACTTCCTCGAGCCGGAGCCGGCCCTCCCGTACCAGGTGTTCGCGCGCGACTCGAGCATCAACGTCCCGCAGGGACCGATCGTCACCCAGCCGCACCAGTGGTGGCGGCGCGGCGAGTACGCCCCGGTGATCCGCTTCTACGAGCAGGCGGGGATCGAGATCCACCGGATGATCACGGCGGCGGCGCTCGAAGGCGGCGACTTCATGATCGTCGAGCCGGGTGTCGCGGTGATCGGGAACGGCGAGGAGCGCACGCAGGAGCCGGCTGCCCGGCAGCTCGCCGGCTGGCTCGAGGCCGACGGCTGGGAGGTCCGCATCGAGCGCATCCCGCCGCACTTCCTCCACATCGACGTGCTCGCCGCGATGCTCGGCGAGAAGCTCGCCGCGGTCTGCGTCGAGCAGGTGGGCGCCGGCTTCGTGCGCTGGCTGGAGTCGAAGCAGGTCGAAATCGTGCCGGTGTCGCTGGAGGACGCGCTGAAGCTCGGTGTGAACGGAGTCTGCCTCGGGGGCGACAAGGTGCTCACGAGCGCGGAGTCGAAGGACCTGAACGACCGGCTCCGGGCACTCGGCCTCACGGTATACGACCCCGAGCTCGCGGCCTTCACGCTCGGCGGCGGAGGCGCCCACTGCCTGATGCAGGCGATCCGCCGCGAGCGGGTCGCCTGATGGAGGTTCGGCCGGAGAGAGCGCTCGCGGACCTCCGTGAGCTGGACAGGCGCACCGGCGGGCCCGATGGTGCACGCAGGGTGTGTTGGACACCGGTCTGGCAGGACGCGCGCGCCTTCCTGCGCCAGCGGCTGGGCGAGATCGAGGGCGTGAGCGTCGATGTGGACGAGGCCGGCAACCTCTGGGCCGCGCTGTCGGGTGAGTCTGAGCGGACCATCGCCGTCGGCTCGCACATCGACTCGGTCCCCAACGGGGGCTGGCTCGACGGCGCGCTCGGCGTGATGGCCGGCGTCGAGCTCCTGCGCGCCGCGGCCGAGGCGGGCGGGCCCGGCCGCACGCTCACGCTGATCGATTTCGCCGACGAGGAGGGCGCTCGCTTCGGGCGCAGCCTGTTCGGCAGCTCCGCGGTCGCCGGCACCCTCGATCCCGACGCTGTCAGGGATCTGACCGACGCCGACGGCCGTCCGATCGCCGCGGTGCTGGCCGAGCACGGAGTCGAGCTCGATCGCGCTCCCGAGGCCGCCCAGCGGCGCGAGCGGGTGGGCACCTATCTCGAGCTCCACATCGAGCAGGGACCGGTGCTCGAGAGCGAGGGCGTCGCCGTGGCGGCCGTTACCGGGACGTTCGGCGTGGAGCGTCATCGCTTCACGTTCGCGGGCCAGGCGTCGCACGCGGGCACGACGCCGATGGAGATGCGCCGCGACGCCGGGCTCGCCGCGGCGCGTACCGCGCTCGCCGTCGAGGAGGTGGCTCGCGAGCACGGGGGCGTCGGCACGACCGGCGTCCTGCGCCTGGAGCCGGGCATCCCCACCGCCGTGCCGGGCAGGGCCGAGCTCGTGGTGGACCTCCGGCACGGCGAGGCCGGCGCCCTGGCGCGGATGCTCGGCGCCGTGCGCGAAGCGGCTCGCGAAAGCGCTGCCGCCCGCCGCGTGGAGGCCTCCGAGGCCGAGATCTGGCGGATCGAGCCGATCCCGTTCGACGCGCGGCTCGTGGCCGCGGCGCTCGAGGCCGCCGGCAGCGGCCGCCAGCTCCCGAGCGGCGCCCTCCACGACGCGGCCGAGATGGCCCGCCACGTGCCCACGGCCATGATGTTCACCTCGTCGACCGCCGGCCTCAGCCACGCGGCCGAGGAGGACACCCCCGAGGAGCACCTCACGGCTGCGATCGCCGCTTTCGGCCGGCTCGTGGCCGGCCTCGTCTAGCGCTCGATCGCCACGCGCAGGGTCTTCAGCGCGCGGTCGCTCGCGCCCCTCAGGCTGCCGCCGTGCGCGATCGTCTGCTCGATGTAGTCCAGCGTCTCGGCCGTCAGCCGCTCGCCGGGGAGCACGTTCGGGATGCCGGGCGGGTAGGCCGCCAGCGACTCCGCCGCGATGCGGCCGACCGCCTCGCGCGCCGGGACCACCTGCTGCGGTCCCAGGAACGCCTCGCGCGGCGTCATGGCCAGTTCGCCCCAGGGCGGCGGCGGGGCGAACAGCACGGCCTCGGCGTCCTGCTCCTCCGCGCTCGTGCTCTCGACGACGCCGCGCAGACCGGCCAGCAGGCGCTCGCTCGCAGCGCCCGCGTCCTCGCCCATCCCGTACACCGCCACCATCACGTTCTCGCCGGCGAGCTCCATGTTCACGTCGTGGCCCTCGCGGAGTCGCCGCGCCAGCTCGTAGCCGCTCATGCGCGTGCCACGGACATCGATCGCCAGCCGCAGCGGGTCGTAGTCGAACACCCCGGGCGCGCCCGCGAGGCGCTCGTCCAGCACGTCCAGGCCGGGAATCGAGCGGATCGCCCTGCGCGCCGCCGCGAGCGCCACCAGCGTCTCGCCCACGAGCTCGCGCCCGCGCGTGGCCGCGCTCCGGCGCGCAGCGTCGAGCGAGGCGAACAGCAGCGCATTTGGGCTGGTCGACTCGACGAGCGTCACGCAGCGGTCCACGACCTCTTCCTCGATCAGGTCGCCGTGGCCGAGGTGCAGCATCGCCGACTGCGTGAGGCTGCCCACGACCTTGTGCGTACTGGAGATGACGAGGTCCGCGCCGAGGCTCAGCGCCGGCGCAGGCAGGTCCTCGTGGAAGGCGAGGTGAGCGCCCCACGCTTCGTCCACGACCAGCGGCAGGCCGTGCCCATGCGCCACCTCGGCGAGCGATGCGACGTCGGCGACGGCGCCGAAGTACGTCGGCGACACGATCGTCGCCCCGACCGCGTCCGGCGTCTCCAGCAGCGCCCGGTCGAGCGCGTCCGGGGTCAGGCAGTGCGCTATGTGCAGCTCGGGATCGAGCGCCGGCGCCACGAAGGTCGGGCGCAGCCCCGACATGACCAGGGCGTCGATCGTGCTCGAGTGGGCGTTCCGCTGGGTCACGACACGCTGCCCGTAATGGCCGAGCGCGAGCAGCGCCACGTGGTTGCCCTGCGACGCGCCGTTCACGAGCCACCAGGTCCGCCGCGCGCCCCAAGCGTCGGCCGCGAGCTGCTGCGCCTCGGCGAACGGCGTGGGCTCCCGACCGACGTCGATCCCGTGGGTCAGAGCCGGTATGTCGAGCGCGAGCGCGCGCTCGCCGATCGCCTCCACGAGGCCCGGATCGGCGCCCAGCCCGCCCTTGTGCCCAGGCACGTGGAAGCGCCCCGGCTGGCGGGCCGCGTACGCGAGCAGCGCGTCGAGATAGGGCGTGTCGGACTGGCCGGGCAAGTGCCCGCCGAGTCTACGGCGATGTGGGAGGAGACTCGGTTCGGATCGTCGGCTCTTCCGATGCCGGACGCGCCGTCGCCGCCGGAGGCGCCGCCGCTGCCGGAGGCGCCGCCCCGCGGGTGCGCGGCTCCACGGCGATCGCGATGCGGGCCGTGGACAGCACCGCGCCCGCGACCATCAGGATCGCGCCGGCCACTGCCAGCCAGATGCCCGTGTCCTGTTCGCTGCCGTTCGGTCCCGCGACCGCGGGCGGGTCGTTCACCACCTGGCTGAGCACGATCAGGAGCGCGAGCACCGCGAGCACGAGCGCAAGCCCGGGCCGCGTCGCGGTCCGGAGCACGCCGAGGTCCGACGCGAGCCGGGCGAGCGTCGCCACCGCGAGGGCCACCAGCAGCAGGTCGAGGAACTCGAACACCGTGAACCCGCTGAGGTTCTCGTACCAGTCGAGGAAGAGGCTCACGATCAGCAGGATCGCGCCGATGGCCGCGATCAGCGGCCCGACCGGTATCTGGGCGGTTCTCGGGCGCGCGCTCATCGCACCACGAAGTTGACGAGCTTTCCGGGCACCACCACAGTCTTCACGATTTCGCCTCCGTCCAAACGTGCGGCCAGCTTGTCCGAGCCGCGCGCGAGCTCTTCGAGCTCGTCCTGACTGGCGGTCGAGGGGGCCGGCAGCCGGTCGATCAGCTTGCCGTTCACCTGCACCACCAGCTGAATCTCGTCGCGCTCCAGCAGCGCGGGGTCGGCCTTCGGCCAGGGCTCCTCCCATACCCTGCGCCCGGTAAGCAGCTCGTACACCTCCGAGCCGAGGTGTGGCGCGAACGGGAAGATCAGCGATCCCGCCGTGGCGATCGCGAAGCGCACGTCGCCCGCGGGCGCCGAGTCGCGTTGCCTGTAGATCTCGTTGGTCAGCTCCATGACAGCGGCGATCGCCGTGTTGAAGGAGAAGTCCGTCTGCATGTCGCGCGTGACCTTGTCGATCGCCCAGTGCGTCTTGCGCAGGAGCTCGCCGCCCTCCCCGGACGGGTCGTCGGGCGAGCTCGTGGCGGCGGCCTCCACGGCGGCCGTGTACAGCCGCGAGAGGAACCGGTGCACGCCGCCCACGCCCGCGTCCTGCCAGTCGGCGTCGAGCGACGGCGGCCCGATGAAGAGGATGTAGCAGCGCGCCGTGTCCGCGCCGAAGCGCTGGACGTAGTCCTCCGGCGCCACCACGTTGCCCTTCGACTTCGACATCTTCGCGCCGTCGCGCGTGATCATGCCCTGCGTGAACAGCTTCGCGAACGGCTCCTGGACGCCCACCAGGTCCATGTCCGCGAGCGCCTTCACGAAGAAGCGCGCGTACATCAGGTGCAGGATCGCGTGCTCGATGCCGCCGATGTACTGATCGACCGGCATCCACATGTCGACGGCGTCGCGTGCCCACGGCTCGCTCTCGTTGTGCGGGTCGCAGTAGCGCAGGAAGTACCAGGACGAGTCGACGAACGTGTCCATCGTGTCGGTCTCGCGCCGCGCCGGCCCGCCGCAGGTCGGGCAGGTCGTATTGACCCAGTCCGTGGCGGTCGCGAGCGGCGATTGGCCCTTCGGCGTGTAGTCCTCGATGTCCGGCAGCTCCACCGGGAGCTGGTCGTCGGGCACCGGCACCATCCCGTCGGTCTCGCAGTAGACCATCGGGATCGGGCAGCCCCAGTAACGCTGGCGCGACAGGAGCCAGTCGCGCAGCCGGTAGTTCACCGAGCGCTCGCCCTTGCCCTCGGACTCGAGCCAGGCCACGATCTGCTCGTACGCCTCGCGGTTGTGCAGCCCGTCGAAGCGGCCCGAGTTCACCATCGCGCCGTCGCCGGTGCACGGAAGCTCGCCGCACTCGATCACACGGCGGATCTCGAGCCCGAAGGCCGTGGCGAACTCGAAGTCGCGCGTGTCGTGCGCGGGCACGCCCATGACGGCGCCGGTGCCGTACTCCATCAGCACGTAGTCGGCCACCCACATCGGGATCTGCTCGCCGGTGGCCGGGTTCGTGACCGTCCGGCCGAGCGGGACGCCCGTCTTCTTCTTGTGCTCGTCGCCACGCTCCTCGGCCGACTCGGTGAGCGCGTGATTCACGTAGTCGCGCACCTCCTGCGAGTCGTTCAGCCGCAGGATGTCGGGGTGCTCGGGCGCCAGCACGAAGAAGGTGGCGCCGAAGAGCGTGTCCGGCCGCGTGGTGAAGACCGGGTAGTCGATCCCGAGCTCCTCGCAGCGGAAGACCACCTCGGCGCCCTCGGAGCGGCCGATCCAGTTCCTCTGCATCGTGACCACGTGCGGCGGCCACTCGATCGTCTGCATGTCGTCGAGCAGCCGGTCCGCATAGTCCGTGATGCGGAAGAACCATTGCTCGAGCTGCCTGGCCTCGACCGGCGTGCCGCAACGCTCGCAGCGCCCGTCGATCACCTGCTCGTTCGCGAGCACGGTCTGGTCCTTCGGGCACCACTTGACCGCCGCCTCCTTGCGGTAGGCGAGCCCGCGCTCGTACATGCGCAGGAAGATCCACTGCGTCCAGCGGTAGTACCTCGGGTCGTGAGTGCTGATCTCGCGCGTCCAGTCGATCGAGATGCCCCACTCGCGGAACTGGCGACGGAACTCGCGGATGGCGGCCTCGGTGGACTCGCGCGGGTGCTGGCCGGTCTTGATCGCGTGGTTCTCGGCGGGGAGCCCGAAGGCGTCGTAGCCCATCGGGTTGAGGACGCGGTTGCCGTTCCGGCGCGCGAAGTGGGCGACTGCGTCGCCGACGGAGTAGACCTTCAGGTGCCCGATGTGCGGTTCACCCGAGGGGTACGGCAGCATCACGAGCACGTACTGGCTCGGACGCTCGTCGGGCTCGTTCGAGACCTCCCAGGTGTGCTCGTCCGCCCAGACCTTCTGCCACTTGGGCTCGATTGCCTTGGGGTCGTAGCGCTCCACGGTCGGCAAGGGTATCCAGCGCCCAGTGCTGGCGCGCGGCGCAAATCCATGCGACATTGCGCTCGAGCCGGTGGGTGTGGAGGCGGCCCCCCGGCTCGACTATCGCCGACGACGCAGGGCGGCGCGCGACTTGGCGAGGTACGAGTGGCCCGCGCGCACCACGACGGTGCGGTGGCGGGCGAAGTCGCGGACGGCGACCGCGCCGTTCGTGACGCGCGTCAGTGTCCCGTCGCAGCGGTCGACCGTGAGCCAGCGCGTGCCTCGCACCGTGGCCTGGCTGTGGCGGCCGTGGGTGCGGAACTTGCCGCCCTTGTCACGGCCCCAGAGCCGGCGTACGCGCGAGCTGCGCGAGGCCGACGCGCGGGTCGCCTTGCCCGGGGTCCCGACGTGGCGGCAGCCGGCGAAGCTCCCGCCGCGCAGGTAGATGTCCACGCGCCCGCAGGCCCCGCGCGGCTGGCGCAGCGTGAATAGGCCGCCACCGAACTTGCCCGTCTGGTTGCGGCCGCGGCAGCCCTTGCTGGTGACGTTCACAGCGCCGCGGCGCGTGTCGAAGGTCGCGCCCACCGGCATCTCGGTGCCCGGCGCCATCGTCTCCCAGCCCCCGCCCGGCGCCTTGACGCGCACCGTGCCCTCGGGCTCGGCGACGACGGTCTTGCCGAACTCGGGCTCCGGCTCGGGCTCGGGCGCCGGCGCGTTGGTCGAGGGCTCGGCCACGACGGCCGCCGTCTCGAAGACCTTGTCGGACCCGTAGCTCGTGCCGGAGTCGTTCGTTGCCACCAGGCGGAAGTGGTAGGTCGTGGCGGGCAGGAGGCCGCCGACCTCGGACGCGACGGTCAGCATGGAGATGCCGTTGCCCACGTACTCGGACTCGGTCGCGTGCCCGTAGTCCTGCGTCTTGCCGTACTCGAAGTAGTAGTCGGTGGCCTGGGCGTTCGGCTTGACGCGGCCGCGCAGCTTGGCCGAGGTCGTCTCGACATCCGAAGCAGCGAGCGCCCGCACCAGCGGCGGCAGCGTGATGCGCGCCACGCGGCCGAGGAGCGTGTTCTGCGTGAACCACATGTTCCCGTCCGGGCCGGCCGTGATGAACCAGGGGCTCAGGTCCACGGTGAGACCGCCGCTGTACTCCGTTACGGAGCCGTCCGTCGTGATGCGGCCGATGCGCCCGGGGCTCGCCGACTCGGTGAACCAGAGCGCGCCGTCGGGGCCCTTGGCGATGCCGACCGGGCGCGAGTTCGGCGTGAGCCCGTCGCTGAAGGTCGTGACGTCGCCCGTCTTCGTGATCCGCCCGATCCCGCCCGGGTCCGCGTTCAGCGTGAACCAGAGCGCGCCGTCGGGCCCGGCGGTGATGTCTGTCGGCTCCTCGGAGCCCGACAGGCCCGAGCTGAACTCGGTGATGGCCCCGTCGGTCGTGATGCGGCCGATGCGGCCGGTCGCGGTCTCCGTGAACCAGAGGTTGCCGTCGGCACCGGCCGTGATGGCGCTCGGCTGGCTGAGCGGCGTGAGGCCGTCCGTGAACTCGGTGATGACGCCCTCAGGCGTGATCCGCCCCACGATGGCCGGATCGCGGCTCACGAACCACATGTTGCCGTCGGGGCCCGCGGTGATGTCCCATGGGTCGCTGGCCGAGAGGCCTGTCGTGAACTCGGTGACCACCCCGGCCGGCGTAACGCTCGCGATCGCCCCGCTGCCGCCCGACTCGGCGATCCAGATGTTGCCGTCAGGCCCGCCCGCTATGCCGCGCACGCCGCCCGTGAGCACAGCGTCGGGAAAGTCCGTGATGACCGCCGTCGGCGTGATCCGCACGAAGTTGCTCAGGACGTCCTGGGTGAACCAGAGGTTGCCGTCCTTCACCGTGGCGATGTCCCAGGCGCCGACGTTCGTCGTGAGCCCGGCGTTGAACTCGGTGACCCAGGGCTCGTGCGCAGCAGCCGTGCCCGCGCCGAGCGCCACGAATAAAGCCCCCAAACCTGCGCTGATGCCTCCTCGTAGGCGCACCTGCCCTGTTTCGACAGCGGGGCGTGCTTCTTGATGGAACGTTCGTCCGCCCTGTCCTTCGGAGAGGCTCGGCGCCGGATCCGCCACGAAAGCTCCTAGACGGAAAACCGCTTGCACCTCGGGCACATGGATGAGAGGCTCGCCTCTGGACTCGAGGCCACCAGGAGGCATCCATGCAGTGGATTCGTAGTCATGCATCATTCGCGAACGTCGTATCGGTCATGGCGCTGTTCGTAGCCCTAGGCGGCACGAGCGTCGCGGCGGTGACTCTCGCCAAGAACAGCGTCGGCTCTAAGCAGATCAAGAAGAACGCCGTGCGCGCTTCTGAGATCAAGAGCAACGCGGTCGGCGCTTCCGAGATCCGCTCGAACGCGGTGGCCGGCGGCGATGTCGCCGACGGCACGCTCGGCAGCGGCGACCTCGGCGACAACTCGGTTGGATCCGGCGAGCTGTCGGCCAACTCGGTTGGATCCGGTGAGCTGTCGGACAACTCGGTCGGCAACAGCGAGGCCGCCAACAACTCCATCGGCAGCGGTGAGCTGATCGACGGCTCGATCGCCCTGGGGGACATGTCACCTGACGCGATCGGCCCGCGGGCGTTCGCGCGCGTGGGCGCGACGGGGACGCTCGACGGAGGGTCGCCGCCTCAGAACAAGGGCGTCATCCAGGCGAACGTCCAGAAGGACGCCGTCGCGGGCGCGACGACGACCGGACCGGGCGTCTATTGCTTCGGTGGCCTGCCGTTTGAGCCCCGCAGTGCGGTCGTGACCGCTGACTCGGCGGGGGCTCTTGGCACGACGAACCTCATCGTCTCCGTGGCTGTCCAGCGCGGCAACAACCTTGGCAACTGCAATGCCGCGCATCAGCAGGCCAGGGTCTCGGTGCTCGCAGTTGACCAGACCAACGCACCGACCTTGACGAACCACGGGTTCTATATCTGGTTCGTCGGCTAGGCGCCTACTGCTGAGAGGACCGAGCAAGAGCAGCAACGCCGCCCGACCGGCGGCTGTCGCCTGGACGCGTCCCAGTCGGCGCCGTGCACTGTCGCGGTGGTCGACAACTTCTAGGCCGCTGCGGCGCCGTGCGGGTGCTGCTGCGTGACGGCCGTGTCCTCGCCGAAGCACTCGGCGTGGAGGTCTGCCGCCAGCGGCAGGAAGGCGTCCACCAGGGCGGGGTCCAGGTGGGTGCCTCGGATCGAGACGAGCTCGCGCATGACGTCGGCGAGCGGCCAGGCGTCCTTGTAGGGACGCGGCGAGAGCAGGGCGTCGAAGACGTCGCAGACGGCGCAGATGCGAGCCGCGAGCGGGATCTCCTCGCCCTTCAGGCCGCCGGGGTAGCCGCTGCCGTCCCAGCGCTCGTGGTGGCTGCGGGCGATCTGCTCGGCCATCTGCACGAGCGCCGACTTGGAGCCGGACAGGATGCTCGCGCCGATCGAGGTGTGGGTCTGCATCGTGGCCCACTCCACGGGGTCGAGCTTGCCGGGCTTCAGCAGGATCCGGTCGGGGATGCCGACCTTGCCGACGTCGTGCAGGGCGCTGGCGTGCCGAAGGAGGTCGGCCTCGACGAGGCTCATCCCGACCTCGCGGGCGAGGCGCTCGCAGAGGCGGCCCATGCGCTCGATGTGCACGCCGGTCTCGGCGTCGCGCCATTCCACGGCCACGCCGAGGCGGTGGGCGATCTCGCGCTCCGCGTCGGCGAGGTCGGCGGTGCGCTCGCGCACGCGCTGCTCGAGCAGCTCGTTGTCGCGCGACACGCGGGTGCGCACGCGGCGCTCGGCGAACTCGCTCCACGCGATCGCGCCGAAGGCGCCCATCAAGAGCGCCAGGAGCGGAGCGGCCACATCCAGGATCGTGCCAGCCTCGAAGGCGACCTGGGCAGCGACGAGGAAGGCGGCGCCGGCCAGGACGGTGGCGGCGCCCACGGCCCCCAGCGGTAGGCGCCAGCGGACGAGCGGCGCGACCGTCGCGAGCGCGACCAGCAGCACGAGGTTGAGCCAGGGTGCCACCGAGCGGAGCGGGAGCCCGTCGAGCGCGGTCCAGATGGCGTTCGCCTGCACCTCGGCGCCGGCCATGAGCCGCTCGCCGCCGACCGGCGTGGAGTGCACGTCGCGCAGCGTCGGCGCGGTGGCGCCCACGATCACCACGCGGCCACGGATCTTCTCCTCGGGGACGCGGCCGTCGAGGACATCCGAGAACGAGACGGTCGGGATGGTGCCGGGCGGGCCGCGGTAGTCGATCCAGGCGCGGCCGTCGCGGAAGCCAGCCGGGTCCGGCGAGCGTCCGGTGAGCCGCTCGGTGGCTGCCACGGCGATGCTCTCGAGCCCGGCGACCTCAGCCGGGAAGCTGGCTATCGCGCCGCTCGTGTCGTTGCGGAGGTCGGACGCGGCGGCGCGCGAGTCGATCGCGCGCAGGTTGTCGTCCCCGCCGAGGACGTTGGTGCGGCCGTGGTCACTCTCGCTGGTGGCGAGCACGGCGCCGCCCGCGTGGCCCAGCGCGTCGTAGAGCGCGAGGTCCTCGCGGTCGCGGGTTCGCTCGGTGAACTGGACGTCGTAGACGATCGAGCGGGCGCCCGCCGCGTGCAGCTGGCGGACGACGCGACCGTGGAGCGTACGCGGGAATGGCCATGTTTGATTGAGGTCCCCGAAGGTCTTGGCGTCGATCCCCACGACCAGGAAGCCTTGGACGGGCTCCGCACCACGCACGTCGAAGCGAGCCTTGAGTGCCTCGCGCTCCAGCGGAGCGAGCGCGCCGGACTCGCGAACGGCAAGCGCGATCCCGCATGCGGCGAGCGCCACCGCACCGAGGGCGACCAGCCGCCGGCGGCCTGTGCCTGGCGCTGGGCCGGCGCCGTTCATGAGCTAGTGCCGCCTGCGCGCGGGGCGAGCGCGCTTCTGTGCGAGGTAGGAGTGGCCGGCCCGGACGACGACGTTACGGCGCCTCGTGTGGTCGCGGACGACCACGGAGCCGTCTGTCACACGGGTGAGCGTCCCGTCGCAGCGGTCCTCCGTGAGCCAGCGCGTGCCGCGCACCGTGGCCTGACTGTGGCGGCCGTGGGTGCGGTAGCGACCGCCGCTGTCGCTGCCCCAGAGGCGCCGGACGCGCCGGGAGCGGGAGGCGCTGGCGAGCGGCGAGCTCCGTGCCCGGCGGCCACGAGCCGCGGCGAGGCGAGTGCATGCCTTGAAGTTGCCACCGCGCAGGTAGACGTCGATGCGGCCGCGGGCGCCGCGGGGCTGGCGCACCTGCATGATGCCGCCGCCGAACCTGCCGGTCTGCCTGCGGCCGTTGCGGGCGGCACTCGTGAGGTTGATGGAGCCGCGGCGGGTGTCGAGGGCGACACCCAGCGGCAGCTCCGCGCCCCAGGCGGGAAGCGGGCGCCAGCGGCCGCCGGGCCGCTTGAAGCGCACGCGGCCCTTGGGCTCCGCGACGATCGCCTCGCCTGCCTCCGGCTCGAGTGCGGCGGTCTTGAACGAGCCCGCATCGGCGGTGGTGGTGCCTGAGTCGTTCGTTGCGACGACTCGGTAGTGGTACTTCGTCTGAGGCTTGAGGTTGGCGATCCGCGTCGATACCTCGACCGCCTCCCATCCGTCGCCCGCCGAGCTCGCCTCAGAGCGGCCCTTGAACGATTCGCCGAGGCCGTACTCGAAGTAGAACTCGGTCGCCTGGGCGTTGGGGCGGATCTTGGCCGGAAGGCGAGCGGAGTTGTCGCTGAGGTACTCCACGGAGCGCGTGCGCGCCCACGGCGGCAGGCCGATGCGGGCGAGCGCGCCGGGGGTGGCCAGCTCGGTGAACCACATGTTCCCGTCGGGCCCCGGGGTGATCATCCAGGGCGAGCGATCGGCTGTGAGCCCCTCGCTGTACTCGCTGATGCCGCCCCAGGTGGTGATCCGCCCGATGCGGCCGGGGCTGGCCGACTCGGTGAACCACAGCGCGTCGTCGCCGCCCGTCGCGATGCCGGTCGGGGCCGAGCCGGGGGTCAGACCCTCGCTGAACTCCTCGATCTCGCCCTCAGGCGTGATTCGGCCGATCGCGCCCGCGCCGCCGCTGAGCGTGAACCAGAGGTTGCCGTCCGGCCCTGCCGTGATGTCGGTGGGAACCATGTTCGGCGTGAGGCCGATGCTGTTCTCGGTGATGACCCCCGCCGGGGTGATGCGGCCGATCCGGCCGGGGCTGGCGGATTCCGTGAACCAGAGGTTGCCGTCGGGCCCGGCCGCGATGGCGTTCGGCTCGCTGCCGGCGGTGAGGCCCGCGCTGAACTCCGTGATGGTCCCATCCGTGGTGATCCGGCCGATGAAGGCGGGCGTCTTGCTGACGAACCAGAGGTTGCCGTCAGGACCCGCCGTGATGTCCCATGGATCGCTGGGGGTGAGACCGGTCGTGAACTCGGTGACGGAGCCGCCTGGGGTCACACGAGCGATGGCGCCGTCGAAGCTCGACTCCGCGATCCAGATATTGCCGTCCGGGCCCTTCGCGATGCCCTTGGGCGAGCCGGCCAGCGGCATCAGCCCAGTGAACTCGCTGATCAGGCCGTCGCCCGCGGCAATCGAGCCGAACGCACTGAGCCCGTCCTGGCTGAACCAGAGCTTGCCATCGCCGCCGTCGACGATGTCCCAGGGACCGCTGTTCAGGCTCAGGCCGGTCTGAAACTCCGTGACCGAGGGATGGTGAGCGTTCGCGGGCAGCGCAGCGACGCCGCCGAGCAGCAACATCGCGAATCCCGACGCAATGGCCATCCGCGCCCGCACAGGTCAGTTGTCGGGCCAAACGATGTCCCGCTTGAGCGAAGCAGCCCTCGCTGGGCTAGGTCATGCGGCCAGCGGCGGCGCGTCGAGCGCCACAAGGCGCGGCCGCTCCGGGATCAGCCGGACGTGCGGACGGCCGCGGCGGGTGACGAGCACCTCGTGCCCGTCGGCGGCGCGCTCGAGGTAGTACCCGAACTGGTTGCGGAACTCGTGCGCGCCCACCTGCAGCGTTTCAGGCGGGTGGGAAGTGGAGCTGAGGGGACTCGAACCCCTGGCCCTCGCCATGCCATGGCGATGCTCTACCAGCTGAGCTACAGCCCCTTGAAACTCGAAGTCAGAAGCCAGATTAACGCAAGCCCTCTGAGCGTTCTTCGGGGCAGTCAAGCGTAGCCAGATCGCGCTCCGGCGCACCGCCAGGTGATGCGGAAGCAGGTGCAACGGTCCAACTCCCCGCAATAGACGGCAACCAGGTCTATCTCTTCCGGGAGGTACTGCCGGCGTTCGTAACCCGTCGGCGTGCACCACGAGCTCCTCAGGCTCACCCGGATGACCGCGCCGTCTTGATCGAGACTGCCCCACTTGCACTGCACCCTGAGGATGTCGGGGCCGATCTCGAAGGCCAGGTCGTAGCGGGCGTGCTCCACGACCGGGCGCAAAACGGGGATCCCGAGTTTCGTCGCCGCTGCGGTGATCGCGGTCTCGGCTATCCCGCCTTTCTGGTTCGTGGACAACACGAACACATGTTCGCATATGGGGCGGACGGAACGGTCAGCCGACGCTGCGCGCTGGGGCTTCGCCCCAGAGGTGTTCCAGGCGGTAGTACTCGCGTGCTTCGGGCGTGAAGATGTGTACGACCACGTCCCAGTAGTCGAGCAGGATCCAGCGCGCCTCGCGGTCGCCCTCGGTGCGGCGTGGCAGCAGGCGCTCGTCGCCGTCGTGCTTCAGCTCGTCGTGGATCGCGTCGTGGATCGCCTTCGCCTGGCGCTCGCTGTTGCCGGTCGCGATCACGAAGAAGTCCGTGTAGGAGACGATCCCGCGCAGGTCGATCACGCGGATGTCCATCGCCTTCTTGTCGGCGGCGATCTCCGCGATCCGCTCGGCCAGGGCCACCGAATCGGGCGGCGTCGGCTCGGGCGCGGTCATGACGGCACCGCCTCCTCGGCGCGTTCGGCGCCGTAGAGGTTGTTGGAGCTGATGTACTCGATCACCTTGTCAGGCACCAGGTACCGGATCGGCTTGCCTTCACGCACCCGGCGACGGACCTGCGACGAGGACACCTGGATCATCGGCATGTCGAGGTAGCGCACCTGCCGGGCGCCCGCCAGCCCGCCAAGCTTGATGCCGATCGCGTTGCGGCCCCAGTTCCCGCGCTCGAACACGACCACCGTGGCCCGCTCGAGCACGCTCTCGGGCTCGTGCCAGGTCCGGAGCGTCTGAGCCTGGTCGCCGCCCAGGATCAGGAACAGCTCGTCGTCCGGCGACTCGCTCCGCAGCTGCTCCAGCGTGTCGGACGTATACGACGGCCCCTCACGGTCCAGCTCGATCCGAGAGGCCTCGAAGCGCTCGTCGTCCGCGATCGCCAGCTCGACCATCTCGAGGCGCGCCTCGGCGCCGGGATCGAACTCGATCTCGCGGTGCGGCGCCACGCCGACGGGCATGAATACCACGCGGTCGAGCTCGAGCTGCACGACCGCCTCCTGCGCGCACACCAGGTGACCGATGTGCGGCGGGTTGAATGCTCCTCCGAGGATTCCTACGCGCAAACCGGCTACTCGCGGACCTGCCCGGAGCCTTCGACCACGAACTTGTAGGTGGTGAGCTCGCGGAGCCCGATCGGCCCGCGTGCGTGCAGCTTCTGAGTGGAGTTCCCGATCTCCGCGCCCATGCCGAACACGGCGCCGTCGGTGAAGCGGGTGGATGCGTTCACGTAGACCGCCGCCGCGTCCACCCCGTTCGTGAACGCCTGCGCCGAGCGCGTGGACCCGGTGACGATCGCCTCCGAGTGCCCGGTCCCGTAGCGGTTCACGTGCTCGATGCCCTCCTCGACCGAGTCGACGACCTTCACCGACAGGATCAGCGCGTGGTACTCGGTCGCCCAGTCCTCCTCGCTGGCGTCGGCGAGCGAGCCGGCGATGTCGCCGGCGAGCGTCCGCGTGCGGCCGTCCACGCGCAGCTCGACGCCCGACTCGCGCAGCTCGTGCAGGACCCGCGGGAGATAGTCGCCCGCCACGTCGGAGTGCACCAGCAGCGTCTCGATCGCGTTGCAGACCGACGGCCTCTGGACCTTGGCGTTCACTGCGATCGCGACGGCGTCGTCGAGGTCGGCCGACGAGTCCACGAGCAGGTGGCACACGCCCGCGGACGCGTACAGCACGGGCACGGTCGCGTGCTCCTTCAAGGCGTTCTTCAGGCCCTCTCCGCCACGCGGGATGATCAGGTCGACCACCCCGTCCTGGGTGGCGAGCTGGCGCAGCTCGTCGCGGTCGCCGCCGCTCACGATCGAGATGGCGCCCTCCGGTAGCCCGGCCCACTGCACCGCGCTCGACGCCACCTGGGCCAGCACGGCGTTTGAGTGCGCCGCGGTCGACGAGCCGCGCAGCACGATCGCGTTGCCCGACTTGAGGCACAGCGCCGAGCAGTCGACCGTCACGTTCGGCCGCGCCTCGTACACCACGGCCACGACGCCGAGCGGCACGCGCACGCGCCGCACGTCGAGTCCGTTCTCGAGCCGGTGGCCCTCGATCGTCTCCCCGACGGGGTCCGGCAGGGCGGCGATCGCGCGCACGTCACCCGCGATCCCAGCGACCCGCTCCTCGGTCAGCTTCAGCCTGTCGAGCAGCCCGGAATGGAGCCCGGCCTCCTCGCCCGCCTCCATGTCGCGCGCGTTCGCGTCGAGAATCTCGTGCGAGCGCTGGAGCAGCGAGTCCGCCATCGCCTCGAGCGCGGCGTTCTTGGTGGCGGTGTCGAGCGTCGCCAGCTCACGCGACGCAATCCGCGCCTGAGCGCAGACCGCGGAAACCGACTGAGCGGCGGTGGCCATGATCAGAGGGTACCGGGCGCCCCGACCACCGCCCAGCGTCTGCTGGAGAAGCGCCAGGCGCAGGTGGCGAGCCGTACCGCGATCAGCCCCACCAGCCCCGCCCAGACGCCGACGATCCCCAGGTCCAAAGCCAGCGACAGCAGCGCCACCGGCACGAACACGCCGACCGCCGCCGCGAGCATCCCGTACATGAGGAAGCGCGTGTCCCCGGCGCCGATCAGGATCCCGTCGAGCGCGAACACAGCCCCGTTGGCCGGCTGCATCAGCGCGAACAGCGGCCAGACCTCCCTGGCGCGCGCCACGACGTCCTCGTCACCCGTGAACGCGCGCGGCAGCACGTCGATCAACACGAGCATCACGAGCCCGAACAGCACGCCCGCGACCACCGCCCACTCGATCATCCGGCGCGCGGCCGCGTACGCGCCGTCGGCGTCGCCCGCCCCGAGCGAGCGGCCGACGATCACCTGCCCCGCGATCGCGATCGCGTCGAGTATGAGCGCGAGGAACACGAACAGCTGGAAGGCGATCTGGTGCGCCGCCAGCGAGTCCGCGCCCACCCGGGCCAGCACCGCGCTGGCGACGATGAACGACGCGTACAGCGCCGCCGTTCGGATGAAGATCTCGCGCCCGATGCGCGCCATCGGCCTCATGCGGGCCAGCGACGGGCGGCGCGAGTCGGCTGGCGCCGACAGCAGCGAGCGCACGAATGCCGCACCCATCCCCGCCTGGGCGACGACCGTGGCGGCCGCCGATCCCGACAGCCCCCAGTCGAGGCCGTAGATGAAGACGACGTTCAGCACGACGTTGGCCGCGTTCGCCACCACCACGATCACCAGCGGGCTGCGGAGGTCCCCCACCCCGCGCAGGAACCCCTGGCCCGCCAGCGCGATCAGCGCGAACGGCAGGCCGAACGACCCGATCCGCAGGTAGTCCACGGCCAGGTCGCCGACGCGGCCCTCACCGCCCATCAGCTGCACGAGCGGCACGGCGAGCCCCGCGAGCAGCGCCGTCAGCACGACCCCGATTCCCGCGGACAGCCAGAGCGCCTGCGCCGCCAGCCGCCCGGCCGCCACCTCGTCGCCGGCGCCGTGGTAGCGCGCCACCTGCGCGGTTGTCCCGTAGGTGAGGAAGTTGAATAGCGTGAACGTGCCCGCGAGCAGCGTCGCCGCGATCGCCAGCGCCGCCAGCTCCTCCGTGCCGAGGTGCCCGACCATCGCGGTGTCCACCAGCAGGTAGAGCGGCTCGGCGGCGAGCGCGCCGAGCGCTGGCAGGGCGAGCCCGACTATCTCCCTGTCGTAGGAGGAGCGGAGGCGCACTACTCGAGGACGAAGTAGTCCCGGTGCACTGCCTCCTCGCCGGCGCGCGGCAGGATCTCGCGCACCGCGTCCGTCTTCAGTCCCTTGACGCGGCGTAGCTCGGCGGCGGAGTAGTTCACGATCCCCTTGCCGACCGCGCGGCCGTCACAGCGCACCTCCACCGCGTCGCCCGCCTCGAACTCGCCCTCCACCTCGACGACGCCCACCGGCAGCAGGCTCGTGCCGCGCTCGCGCAGCGCCAGCTCGGCGCCCTCGTCGATCACGAGCCGTCCGTGCGTCGGCTTGGCGTACTTCAGCCACAGCTTGAAGCTGGAGACGCGCCCCTCCTGGGGCAGGAAGCGCGTGCCCGTAGGCGTACCCGCCAGCGCAGCCGCCACGGCCTCGCGGTCCACGCCACTCGTGATCGTCACGGGGATCCCCGCGGCCGTCGCCATCTCGGCGGCCACCACCTTCGAGCGCATGCCGCCCGATCCGAGCGGCGAGGTCGACAGGCCGATCTCGTAGCTCTCGAGCTCGTCGACGGCCGTCACCTCCTCCACCAGCTTCGCGCCGGGGTCGCTGCGCGGATCGGCGCTGTAGAGCCCGCCGGTGTCCGTGAGGAGGACGAGCCGGTCGGCGCCCATCAGGATCGCCACCTGCGCGGCGAGGAAGTCGTTGTCGCCGAACGAGATCTCGTCCGTGGTGGTGGTGTCGTTCTCGTTGATCACGGGCAGCACGCGCCAGCGCAGCAGCGTCTGAAGCGTGTGCCGCGCGTTCAGGTAGTGCGTGCGCGCCGACATGTCGAAGAACGTGAGCAGCACCTGCGCCGACGGCACGCCGCGCTCCTGCAGCAGCTCGTCGTAGGTCCGGTAGAGCTTTCCCTGCCCCACCGCCGACGCCGCCTGAAGCTCCTCCATCGCGCTCGGGCGCATCGGCAGCTGCATCAGCCGCATCCCGCGCGCGATCGCACCGGACGTGACGATCACGACGTCGTCGCCGGCGGCGTGCCGCGCGGCCACCTCGTCGCAGAGAGCGGCGAGCACGTCGAGGCGCAGCTCGCCCTCGTCGTCCGCGACGATGCTCGACCCGAGCTTGACGACGACGCTCGCCACTACGCCCCCGCGCCCGCGATCTTCCAGTCCCCGTCTTCCTTCTCGAGCCTGTAGACCTGCTGGAAGCGCTGCCCCTCGCGGTCGATCACCGCCGTCACGGACGCCTTGTCGCCGCTCGCCTTCACGCGGACGATCTTCACGAGCTTCACCTTCAGGCCGGTGAGCAGCTTGATCTCGCGCTTGCACGACTCGCGGCCCTTGTCGCCGGTCGCGCCGCTGAACTGACCGATGAACTCCTCGGTGAGGAGGTCGTCGCAGAGGCGGTCGCCGTCGCGCTCGCGCACGGCGGTGGCGAAGTCGCGGACCGCCTGCTCGGCGTCCTTCTTGTCGTCGCCGCCGCAGCCGGTCGCGACCGCGAGCAGGCAGATGAGTGCAGCAAGTCGGGCCACGGCAGGACTTTGTATCAGCCGGGATCGAGCTCGAAGACGATGCCCGCGATCTCCACGTCGTCGCCGGGCTCGAACCCGGCGGACTCGAGCGCCTTGATCACACCCAGCGCGCGCAGGCGCTCCTCCACGTAGCGGAGCGCCTCGTCGTTGTCCACGTCGTGGCGGGCGATCAGCCGCTCGACCCGCTCCCCCTCCACGCGGAACGTGCCGGGACCGGTCCGCTTCACGCTGTACGCGTCGCCGCGCCCGGGCCTGTAGACCCTGTGCGTGGCGGGCGCGTCCGAGGGCTCCGCGGGCTGCTCGGGCGGCGGCACGCGCTCGAAGATCGCATTCACGAGCTCCTCCAGACCCTCGCCGGTGGCCGCGGATGTGGCAAACACGTCCACGCCGAGCCGCTCGCGCCATTCCTCCACGGCGCGCTGCGCCTCCTCGGCCGGCACCAGGTCCCTCTTCGAGAGCGCGAGGATGCGCGGCAGGCCGGCGAGGCCGTGGCCGTGCTCGTGCAGCTCCGCTTCGACGGTCTCGAAGTTCTCGGCGGGGTCGGAGCCGTCGAGCGGGTCGAGGTCGAGCACGTGCACGAGCAGGCGGCAGCGCTCCACGTGCGCGAGAAACTCGTGCCCGAGCCCGGCGCCCGTGCTCGCGCCCTCGATCAGCCCCGGGATGTCCGCGATCACGAGCTGGCGATCGTCGCGCTCGAGCGTGCCCAGCACGGGCTCGAGCGTCGTGAACGGGTAGTCGGCGACCTTCGGCTGCGCGCGCGTAAGCCGCGCGAGCAGCGACGACTTCCCCGCGTTCGGCAGGCCCACGAGCCCGGCGTCGGCCGACAGCTTCAGGTGCAGCTCGAGCGTGCGCTCCTCGCCCGGAAGGCCGCGCTCGGAGAAGCGCGGGCTCTGGCGCGTCGGGGTGGCGAACTGCTTGTTGCCGCGACCGCCGCCTCCGCCGCGGGCGACCAGCGCGCGCTCGCCTGGGGTCAGGAGATCCCAGCGGTCGCCCGTGTCGGGGTCCTCGACCAGCGTGCCGGACGGCACGCGCACCTCGAGCGTCTCGGGCGTGGCGCCGTGCTTGTTCGCGCCCTGGCCGTGGCCGCCGCGGTTCGCGTTGAAGTGCGCTCCGCGGCGGAAGCTCGACAGGTCGCGGAGCGAGTCGTCCACCACGAGCACGACGTCGCCGCCGCGGCCGCCGTCGCCGCCGTCGGGTCCGCCCTTCGGGACGTGCGCCTCGCGCCGGAACGAGACGACCCCGTTCCCGCCGGCGCCGCCCCGCACCTGGATGCGCGCGCGGTCGTGGAACACGGCTAGTGGGGCGGCTGCTCGGGCGGAACCGAGAGGGCGCGCGTGCCGGCCAGCCTCGCGATCAGCTCGCCGTCGTCCGGGAACAGGCCGGCGGCCGGCAGCCGCTTCAGCAGCTCGACCCAGCCCGGGTTCGCCTCGAAGGCGCGCCGCAGGATGGGGGTGGCCTCGTCCGTGCGCCCCTCCGCCGCGAGCGCTGCGCCGTGCCAGAAGGTCAGCTCGAGGTTGTCGGGCTGCGAGCGGTGCGCCTCCTCGTAGGCGGCGAGCGCGCCCTCGGTGTCGCCCGCGGCGGCGAGCTCGTCGCCCTCGTTCGCACGCTGATAGGCGCGGTGGAGATCGAGCAGCCGGCGCAGCTCCCCGAGCGGATCGGGGTGGTCCTCCACACGCAGCTCCACGGGGCGATCCTCCATCGGGTTGCCGGTCGCGCGGCCGGCCACCACGAGCAGCGCCGCCGATTGGCGCCCGCGCAGGTCGCCGCCCTCGCCCTCCGCGGCGTCGAGCGCGGCCATCAGCCGCTCGGCCAGGGGAGCGCCGGCCGCAGCCTCGTAGTCGCGGATCATCGCCGCCGGCACGGTGTCCCGTTCCATGATGTTGGCCTGCGCGCTCACCTGGTCGCCGACCGCGTGGCCCGCGTGGGCGATGCAGCGGGTGCCGGTATGCACCGCCACCCTGCCGCCGCTGTCGACCATCGCCACCTGGCGGACCGCCTCCTGCGAGTCGTCGGCCAGCAGCTGGTGGAGCGCCGCGGGAGCGCTCGTCCCGTCGCGCATCAGCGCGAGGCCGCGCGGACCGTAGGCCGGCTCGACCATCGACTGCGTGGCCACCGCTCCCACGCCCGCCTCGCCCCAGGTCACGAGCGAGCCGACGCTGAAGAAGTGCGACTGGACGGCGACGCCGAGCTCCCCGCTCGACGGGTCTCTTGCGACGATCGAGTAGGTCAGACCGGAGAGGCTACTCAGCGGAGTCCGCTGCGGGCTCTACCGAGATCACTCGGCCGCGACGGCCCTGCGCGAACTGCACGGTGCCCGGGCCCTTGGCGAAGATCGTGTCGTCCTTGCCGATGCCGACGCCCTCGCCCGGCTTGAAGCGCGTGCCGCGCTGGCGAACGATGATCTCGCCGCCGGTGACTGCCTGACCCGCGAACACCTTCACGCCGAGGCGCTTGGCGTTGGAGTCGCGGCCGTTGCGGCTGGATCCAAGACCCTTCTTATGAGCCATCTGCGTCGTCCTCCTTGGCGGCCTTCGCCGGCGACTTGCGCGCTCCGGCCTTGATCGAGCTGATCTCGAGCCGGGTCAGGTACGCGCGGGCGCCGTAACGGCGCTTGTAGCCGCGCTTGGGCTTGAACTTCAGCCCGTGGATCTTCTTGCCCTTCTCGTGGCCGGTCACGACCGCCTGGATCTTGACCCGTCCGAGGTCGCCGCTGTCGAGCACGGACTTGTCGCCGTCGGCGTACAGCAGCGGCTCGAGGTCGACCTTTGCGCCCTCGTCCGCGGGCATGCGATCGACGAGGATCGACATCCCCTCCTCGACGCGGTATTGCTTCCCGCCCACTCTTACGATCGCGTAGCTCACGGCAGCGGACGAGTCTAGCGATCAGCGCGCCGCCGCCACGGGGGCGAACGTGCTGTTGCCGCCCACCGCCGCGAGCCCCTCCAGCTCCGCCGCCGCCCGGTCCTCCGCCGTCTCCGCCGCGATCGCCGCGGCCAACCGCTCCGCGTTCGACGCGAACGAGGGCTCGTCGAGCACGCGCCGCACGGCCTTCGCGATGGCCTCGGGCTTCGCCTTCGGCTTCAGCCTCAGGCCGGCACCGTGGTGCGCCACGCGCGCGGCGTTGTCGAGCTGGTCGCGCCCGAGCGGCATCGCGACGACCGGCACGCCGGCCGCGAGCGCCTTGATCACGGTGCCGTGCCCGGCATGGGTCACCACGGCGGAGGCGTGCCGCAGGACCTCGCCGTGCGGGGCGCGCTGCACGACAGTGACGTTCGGCGGCGCGTCGATCGCCTCGACGGGGATCGACGGGCCGGTCGTCACGAGGCCGCGCACCCGCAGCGCGCCGAGCGCGGTCGCCACCCGCTCGAGCGTGTCGGCGTGGTCCATGTAGGTGGAGCTCATGCCAACGAGCACGAGCGGCGCGTCGCCGGGCGGCGGGCTCCAGGCGCCGGCCCAGACGGGGTCGTCGAGCCGCGGGCCGACCACGCGCACGTTCGGCGGCGGCGTGAAGCTCTCGTACTCGAAGGCGCGGCTCGTCATCAGCAGCAGCCGGTCGGCGCGCTCGAAGTTCTCGAGCACGGACTCGATCGGGTCGAGCCCGTTGGCGCGCCTCACCGCGTTCAGCTGGTCGAGGCCCTTGTCGAACAGGCGGGCCATGACCCGGTTGAGCGTGGCGTCGCGGGCGCGGCCGAGCGGGCCGCGGGCGAGCTTGAACCCGGGGCCGAGCGGCGGAGTGCCGGAGCCCGGGAACGACAGCAGGTTCGACACGAGGAAGGCGAATGGCACGCCCTCCGCCTCGGCACCGATCTGGGCCCCGAACAGGAAGAGGTTGCCCACCACGACGTCGGCGGGACGGCGCTGGAGCTCGCTCCGGACATCCGCGGCGAAGCCGGCCGCCGGGCCGACCATGACGCCGTCGCGGGCACGTGCGAACGCCTCGAACGGCGTCTTCGCGTCCCAGTCCTGGATCAGCATGCTCTGGGGGCTCAGGTCGGGCCGCTGCGGCGCGCGGTCCCACGCCACGTGCTCCGCCCCCGTGCTCTCGACATCGGGCGCGAGCACCGCGTCAGCCAGCACGCGCACGTCGTGCCCGCGCTCGACCATCGCCCGTATGACCGACGTGTCGGCCGGCACAGTGCCGCCGCCGTCGATGATCGCGAACAGGTAGCGCTTCCGGGTGGTCATCGAGTCCTCCGTTCGAGTAGAGCTTCCACGATTCGCAAGGTCGCCGCGGCTGTCTCGTCGCGGCTCAGCCCCTGGTCGCGTCGCAGGAGCTTCCAGGTGTACACGTCGGTGGCGACCACCAGCTCGGGCATGAGCTCCGGCGCGCGGAACATCGTCGCGACCCACTCACGGTGGCCGTCGCGCCCGCGCTTCAGGAGCGGACCGAGCGTCGGGACCTTCTCCTCGAGCGCGAGCATGCGGATCACGGCGTCGCCGGTGATCTCGTAGTCCTCAATGAGTGCCGCGATCGCGCCCTCGACGTCGCCCGGTTCGGGCGTGGAGCGGCGCAGCACGATCTGATCGCTCAGGTGGCCGTACGCCGCGGTCGCGAGCTCCTCCTTGCCGCCGAAGTGGTTGATCACGGTCTGCCCGGACACGCCCGCCGCCCGCGCCACCTCGGCGATGGTCACGTCGTCGTACCAGCGCTCGAGAAACGCGGTCGCCGCGGCATCGAGGACGCGCTCGCGAGTGACCTCGGTCGCGGCCGCCCGAAGCTCCATGCTGTAGCCTCTCCGCGTATTCACTTGTCTCTCACCCAATCCATTTGACTGAGCCTACATCCGAGTGCCGCAAATGTCAACAGTCCTGACTAGGGGGCCTATACGACCCCCTATCCAGGACTGTCCACCGAACCGAGCCGCTTCAGTGCCCGTAGTTCAGGCGCCGACCGAGACCGCAGCGGCTCGCGAACGCCGCCCCCGCCGCGACCACTGCGCGATCAGCAGCCCGGCGGCCACCAGAACCGCGCCCGCGACCGCGCGCAGGGTGATTGACTCGTCGTAGAGGGCGGCCCCGAACACCAACGCCCCAAAGGGCAGCAGCATCGCCAGGAACGACATCGCCATGGCGCTGATGTGGCGCAGCAGCACGGTGAGCGTCACGAACGTGACGGCAGAGCCGAACAGCGCGAGGTAGGCGATCGACCCGACCGACTCCGCGCTCCAGACGAAGTCGCCCCAGTCCTCGGAAAGCGCCGACGCCGGCAGCAGGAGCAGGCCTCCCCAGAGCATGGCCCAGCCGTTCAGCACCACGGCGTCCAGCTGGGCGGCGCGCCGCTTCTGGGCAACGTTCCCGATCGCCGCGCCGATCGGGGCGAGCGCGAGCGCCGTGGCGCCGAGCGCCGCCTTCTCGGCCGAGCCGAGCTCGACGCTCTCGAGGAACGCCAACGCGAGCCCGGCGATGCCGATCGCCACCCCGAGCACGAGCGGCGCGCGCAGCGGCTCGTCCGGCAGCAGGAGCGCGCTCAGCATCGCTACGTACAGCGGCAGGATCCCGAACAGCACGGCAGCGAGGCCGGACGGCACGTACTGCTCGCCCCAGTACACGAGCCCGTAGGCGAACGCGAACGGTGCCAGCGCGAGCACGGCCGCAAGCACCCAGTCCGTGCGGAGCGGGCGCCGCTGAACCGCCGCGACCGCCAGTAGCACGAGGCCGGCGACGGCAAAGCGCACCCCCGCGCCGAGCAGCGGCGGGCAATCCTCGAGTCCGATCTTGATGGCGACCCAGGTGCTCGACCAGATCAGGACGAGCATGCAGTAGAGCCCTACGACGGCGGAACGCGGCACCGGATTAGGGTGGCAGAGCGGCGTTGGCGGCCGCCGGCGCTACGGCGCTGCGAGTCCCTGCGCCTCCTGTTGGAACTCCTCGAGCGTCGCGACCTGGTCCGCGGGCGGCGCCTCCGCGTCCACCTTCGTCCCGAAGTCCGAGAGGTCCTGCTTGATCTTGAGTGCCGCGGTGGTGCCCCCCTCCTTGAAGCGCCCCGCCAGCTCGGTGCGCCGCACCACCCCGGACTCGTCCACCCAGACCTCGACGCGAATCGGGCCCTCGGTCGAGCCCTCCGGGAGGTCGAGCTTCTTCGGGTCGAGCTCGCCCTTGTAGTGCTTGGTGGTGACGCCGAAGAGCTGCTCCTCGCCCACCTCCTCCACGTCGCCGGCCTCCTTCACGAGGTCGAGGACCTGCGACGGGTCGCCGCTCGCGCTGAGCGCCTCGGTCACGTCCTTCTCGCTGGTGCCGAGCGACTTCGCCAGCTCGGCGGGCGTCATCCGCACCCAGGGCTTCGTCAGCCCGGGGGCAACCGACGAGAAGTTGTAGTAGAGCGTGCTCGGGTGGATGATTGCCGGCACCGAGCTAAGGGCCTCGGCGCCGGGGGTTGCCGAGTAGTCGTAGGTGAACGTGCCCTTGTTCGTGCGGTAGTCGAAGGCGCCGTCGCCGCTGAAGGCGAGCTTCCCCTGGTCGCCGGCGTCGACCGACATGTCGAGGATCACGCGCGAGGAGCCGGCGTCAACGGTCGCGCCGGCGGCGCTCGCCAGGGCGTTCTCGGTGCCGCCGCCGATCGGCTTGACGATCCCGAACGTCACCCCCAGGCCGACGATCGCCGCAACGGTGGCGACGACGCCGTTCGCCCCCTTCCAGAAGTCAGCTCGAAGCAGCCGCCTCATCCACTCGATGATCCTCGTTTGGAGGACGTTCTGTCAAGGACGCTTCTTGGTGCCCAGCAGGCCGGCGCGCACCGTGCCCATCCGCATGCGCTGCGGGTGGTCGCCCACCTGCACGCGGCCGATCTCCTTCGCCTTGCGGTAGGAGATCGCTGCCACGGCGTCGTCGCCGCTGAACGACACGAAGCAGTAGGCCCCGCCGCGGCTGTTCGTCGCCCAGTACGGCTTGCTGCCGTGGGCGGCGATCGTGTGGTCGAACGAGGCGCGCTTCACGATCGCGGCGTAGTCCGACATCGTCCCGGCCGCGCACAGCTTCGTGCCCGACGGGTTCATCGCAAGGCCGTGGTGAGCGGAGTCGAGCAGGTAGTCCTCCCTGCGCTTCTGCTTCGACTCCTCGCTCTGCGGCAGGTGAGCCAGCCGCGTGACGCGGTCCTCCCGCAGGTCGTACTCCACGAAGCCGTGGAAGAACGAGACCTGGAAGTACACGTAGCGCTCGCCCGGCGCTAGCGCCATCGGCCGCACCGCGCCGCTCATGTCGGGCTGGCCGAACTCGTCGAGCTTCTGGCCCATGTCGATCTTGCGGATCACGTGCCAGTCGCTCGTGTCGATGATCTCGAAGACGCGCACGCCCTTCGACTTGTCGAAGATCGGCTCGTCGAGCGCCGTGAAGACCGTGCCGATGCTGGCGTGGAAGACACGCGTGCCGTCCTGCGAGAAGTTGTTCTCGTGGGGCTGGTCGCCGCTCGGTATGCGCGCCACGATCGCGCCGGTCTTGGTGTCGAGCACGTCCACGACCTTCTCCGTCGATGCCGACACCAGCAGGCGCGTGCCGTCGGGTGAGATCGCCATGTGGTCGGACCGGTTCCCGTCGACCCTCGTGCGCCAGATGATCCCCCGCGTGCGCAGGTTGATCGCGACGACGTCCGCGAGGCTCGGCCGCGACACGTAGAGCACGCGGCCGTTGTGCGAGGAGAACATGTCGTCCACGAGCTGGTCGTGGCCCTCGCCGACCTCCTGCCGGATGGCCAGGAAGTAGCCGAGCCGCTCCGGGTCCGACTCGATCTCCTTGATCCGCTCGGCCAGGTCCGGAACGATGTTGATGCGGGCGATGCGCCGCAGCTTGCGCGGCTGGATCACATCCGCGGTGCCGTCCCAGTTGTTGCCGACGTAGAGCACGTGGCGAATCTGGGGCCGCTTCTTCGCGGCCGCCTCGGCGGTCGCCGCGGGCAGCGCCACGAGGGCGAGCGCGATCGACAGAGCAAATGCCCGGCGCAGCATGCTGGACCGGTGAATACCCCTTAAGGTCTACCTATGAACACCACGGAGACTCGCTGGGGTGCAGGCGTGAACGCAGAGGCGATTGAGGCCTGGGACGGCCCCCTCTTCGACCGCTTCGTCAAGTTCCGGCACATCATGACCACGGGGCTGGGCGCTCACGGCGACGAGGCGCTTCGCCTGAACCCGCCGCAGGAGGGCACGCGCGTGCTCGACATCGGCTGCGGGTTCGGCGACACGACGCAGCAGATCGCCGCGCTCCTCGGCCCGGAGGGCGAGGCCGTGGGCGTGGACGCCGCGGCCAACTTCATCGAGGCCGCCACACGCGAGGCCGAGGAGGCGAGCGTCGCGAACGCGAGCTTCCTCGTGGCCGACGTGCAGACAGATCCGCTCGGCGGGCCCTACGACTCCGCCTTCTCGCGCATGGGGACGATGTTCTTCGTCAGCCCGGTTGCCGCGCTGCGGAACGTACGCGAGTCGCTCGTGCCGGGCGGCAGGCTCACGATGGTGGTCTGGCGGCGGCGCGAGGACAACGAGTGGATGTACCGCGCGCAGCAGATCGTCGAGACAATCGTGCAGAAGCCCGAGGAGACCGAGCAGCCGACCTGCGGCCCGGGGCCGTTCTCGATGGCCAACGGCGACACGGTGACCGACGTGATGAAGCACGCGGGCTGGGAGGAGATCTCGCTGCGGCGCTGCGACCTCCCGATCCTGGGTGGCCGCGACATGGACGAGGCGCTCGACGTGGTCATGTCGATCGGGCCGGCAGGCGAGATCCTCCGCCTTCAGGGCGACCGGGCCGCCCACCTGCTCCCCGAGGTGGACGCAGCGCTCCGGCAGGGCTTCGCCGAGTTCGAGCGCGAGGACGGCTCCATCTGGGGAGTCGCCTCGACCTGGATCGTCACGGCCACCGCTCCATAACGGGTAATGGAGGCGCATGCGCCTCTATGCCGACACGCCTGACGACCGTGGCCGCGCGGTTGCCAAGGACGCCCTCGTCCTGCTCACCCTGTTCGTACTCGCCTGGCTCGCGCTCAAGGTGCACGATGCCGTGGACCACCTGGCCGTGCTCGGCACAGGCGTGCGCCAGACCGGCGACGCGGTCAATGGCGGCTTTGAGGCCGCGGGCGACGCGGTGTCCGGCATTCCCGTGGTCGGAGGCGAGCTCGGCGACGCGCTCCGCGATGCCGGTGCGGGCAGCGGCGGCGAGCTGGCCGACGCCGGCCGCGAGGGTGAGCAGCGCGTGCACGACCTCGCGAACCTGCTCGGGTTGCTCATCTTCGCGCTGCCCGCATCGATCCTGCTGGTGACGACGCTGCCGGGCAGGATCAGGCAGGTCCGCGAGCTGAACGCGGCAGAGCGGCTGCTGGACACCTCTTCAGAGGAGCGCCGCAAGCTGGTGGCCATGCGAGCGGCGTTCTCGCTGCCCGCCACGGAGCTCGCGGCGTACACGCGCGATCCCCTGGGCGACCTGGCCGACGGAAGGTACGACGCACTGATAGCAGCGGCTCACGAAGCCGCCGGCCTCCGCCCCGCCCCCGCGCCCTGAGGGGGTAAGGCGTTTTCCATTGCGAAATGGAAATGGAAAACGCCTAACCCCGGGGCCGACGGGCGGATCGCGGCTACGGCGAGGGGGTTTCCGCCTTCTTGCGCCGGCCGCGGCCGCCGCGGCGTCCGCGCCGGCGCCTCGGGGCGTCGCCGCTTCCCTCGCCCCCGGAGTCTGAGGGCGCGCCCGAGTCCGACGCCGAGGACTTCAGGCCCTCCGGCGGGTTGACCAGCGAGGCCTCGGCCGCGCTGCGGCCGACCTTCTCGATCCGCACGAGCGTCTTCTCGCCCACCAGCGTGGCCGCTCCGTGGACGGACACGACGTAGCCGTCCAGCTTCGCGACGGCGTCGTCCTCGTTGTACATGTGCGGCTCCTCGATGTGCACGAGCACCTCCTCGCCCTCGCGGAACGGCAGCGCTCGCTCCTCGACCTCTTCCGGCGTGCCCTCGAGCACGACCTCGAAGAAGTCGATCGGCAGCGCCTCGGTGCCCTCGAAGTGGAAGTGACGTCCGGTCTCCTGCTCGATCTCGTGGATCGGGCCCTCCACGCCGTGGCCGCCCACCAGGATGGAGGCGACCTTCGGGTTCACCCGGATCAGGAACGCCGGTGCGTTCGGCCGCTCGGCCACCAGGTCGCGCAGCCAGCGGTCCACCTCGATCGCGACCGTCTCCTCGGAGAGGACCACGCCCTCGCCCTCGCAGACCGGGCAGGGCTTGGTCATGATCTCGCGCACCCCGTCGGTTACGTTCTGGCGCGTCATCTCGACGAGCCCGAGCGGCGAGATCTCGACCACGTAGGTCTTGGTCCGGTCCTCGTCCAGCGACTTGCGGAGCGTCTTCAGCACCGTGTCGCGGTTGCGCGCGCGCGCCATGTCGATGAAGTCGATGACGATGATGCCGCCGATGTCGCGGAGCCTCAGCTGGCTCACGACCTCCTCGGCGGCCTCGAGGTTCGTCCTCGTGATCGTGTCCTCGAGCTTTGCGCCCTTGCCGCGTCCCGTGAACGAGCCGGAGTTCACGTCGATGACGGTCATCGCCTCGGCGTAGTCGATTATCAGGTAGCCGCCGCTCGGCAGGTCGACCCGGCGCTTCAGCACCGACTGGATCGCGTCCTCGACGCCGTACTTCTCGAACAGCGGCTCGTCCTTGTCGTCGTACCGCTCGAGCCGTTCGAGCAGCTCCGGCGCCGTCCGGTTGAAGAAGGACTCGAGCCGGTGGTACTGGCCCGGGTCGTCCACGATCGCCTTCTCGAACTCACCCGAGAAGATGTCGCGCGCCACGCGCACCGACAGGTCGGCCTCCTGGAAGACCATCGCCGGTGCGGCCGTGTCCTTCGCGCGCTGCTGGAGAACGTCGTGCAGCTTGTGGAGGTACTTGATCTCGCGCTCGAAGTCCTCGCGCGTCGCACCCTGCGCGGCGGTGCGGATGATCACCCCGCCCTCGCCGAAGTCGATCTTCTGAGCGGCACGCCGCAAGCGCTCGCGCTCCTTGTCCTCGAGCCGGCGCGATACGCCCACGCCCTCGCCCTGCGGCACGTACACGAGGTAGCGCCCCGCGATCGAGAGCTGCATGGAGAGGCGTGGCCCCTTGGTCTTCAGCGGGTCCTTGATCGCCTGGACCAGGATCTCCTGGTTCGGCTTCAGGAGCTCCGCGATCCGCTTGCCCTTGCCGCCGCCGCGTCCGCCGCGGCCACGCCGGGCGACCTCCACGCCGGGGAAGACCACGTCATCCGCGTGCAGGAAGCCGTTCTTGTCGACCCCGATGTCCACGAACGCGGCCTCGAGGCCGGCCAGGACGTTGTCGACCTTGCCCTTGTAGACGTTTCCGACGATCGAGCGGTTGCCCTTGCGCTCTATGTAGAGCTCGGCAACGCGCCAGTCGTCCTTCGACTGCTGTCCTTGTCGCTTATCTCCGTTAGCTCCGGAGGGGGAACCCTCCGATTCCAGGATCGCGACTCTGGTTTCGCCTCGGTCCACCGAGACGAGCAACTGCTTTCTCAAGAAGTATTCCCTTCATAACTGTCACAGGCGCTTCACCGCTGCCGTCTCGCGCGCTTGCGCGTGTATGGATTGCAGGAGGCCTATTGCCATGAGTGTTGTGATTACCGACGAGCCGCCGTAGCTGACGAGCGGCAGGGGGATGCCGGTGATGGGCATGATTCCGATCGTCATGCCCACGTTTACGAAAACTTGGAACATGAGCATCGCTGTGATGCCCCCGGCGACAAGTGCGCCGTAAAAGTTCTTTGCCATCGTAAGGGTACGCAGTGCGCGCCAGATAAGCAGCGCGAACAGCGATAGGACCAGTGCGGCGCCCACGAAGCCGAACTCCTCGCCGATCACCGAGAACACGAAGTCCGTGTGGTGCTCGGGCAGGAAGTCGAGCTTCGTCTGGGTCGCCTCGTCGCCGCGACCGGTCTTCCCCCCGGAGCCGATAGCGGTGAGCGACTGGTTGATCTGGTAGGCCTCCCGCCCGCTGTTCTCACCGGGGTTGAGGAAGGCCGTGAGCCTGTCCTTCTGGTACGGCTTGAGCACCTCGACGCCGCCCGCGGGTGCCGCGATCAGCACCACCACGATCGCCACGGCAGCGAGGCCGCCGAGCGCCGCGAAATGGGTCCACGGCGTGCCGGCGATGAACATCACGGCGACGAGGATCGCCAGGTAAACGAGCCCCGAGCCAAGGTCCGGCTGGCCGATCACGAGCATCGCCGGCACGACGGCGAGCAGGACCATCCGGCTCGTCGTCTCGCGGTCGGTCAGGCGCCGCACGCGGTCGACCATGAAGGCCGCCAGGGCGACGACGAGCAGGAGCTTGCCGAGCTCTGAGGCCTGGAAGTTGAAGAACGGCAGCGCGATCGAGCGCTGCGAGCCGCGGGCCGTGAAGCCGAACGCGTAGACCAGCAGGATCGCGCCGATCAGCACCGCGTAGACGCCGAGCTTCCACTCACGGAGGCGCGAGTAGTCGAAGCGCGCGATCAGGAACATCAGGACCAACCCGACGCCCGCGTACGCGGCCTGGCGGTAGGTGAAGTAGTTGGGGTCGCCCACCCGGTCGTCCTGGGTGGCGGTGCCGAGGACGTAGATGCTGGCCGCGATCAGACCGAGCGTGGCCAGCAGCATCAGCGGATCGATGCGCAGGACGCGCCCGTGCGCGTCGCGGAAGTCCTTCACTGGAGTGGTGGCCGCGTGCATCAGTCCGGCGCCACTCCACCCTGCACGAGCCCGGTCTCCTTGACGTCGAGCAGCTCCGCCAGGATGCGGCGCGCCATCGGCGCCGCGGTCTCGGCGCCGAAGCCGCCTGCCTCGTCGGTCACGGCGACAACGTACTTGGGGTTCGGGTACGGGGCGAGCGCGACGTACCAGGACTGGTCCGGCCGGCCGGTGTGCTCGGCCGTTCCGGTCTTGCCCGCCACCGGGATCGGGAAGCCGGCGAACACTGGTGTCGAGGTACCGCCCGGCGCGTTCGCCGCGCCATAGAGGCCCTCGAGGATCGCGTCGCGAGTCTCCTTCGAGATCTTCACCCGCCGCGCCGTGGGCGCGTCGAGATCCTGGCGCGCGCGGCCGTTTGCGTCCTCGATGCGCAGGCCGAGCCGCGGGCGCAGCACGCGCCCGCCGTTCGCGATCGCGGCGTACGCGATGGCCATCTGGAGCGGGTTGGCGAGCAGGTCACCCTGGCCGACCGAAGTGTTGACGTTGTCGCCGACCGACCAGGTGCGGTCAACCAGCCCCTGCTTGTACCAGCTGTTCCGCCACTCCGGGGACGGCATCCTGCCCGGCTCCTCCGCGGGAAGGTCGATGCCGGTCCTCCGCCCGATCCCGAGCCGGTGCGCCCACTGCTGGAGCGGCATCCCCTTCTCGTCCATGTCGCGTCCGAGCTGATAGAAGAAGACGTCGCTCGACACGGTGAGCGCCTGGACCAGCGAGAGGACTCCGTGCGGAGTCCGGCTGGCGTTCTCGAACTCCTGGTCGCCGACCATCAGGAAGCCCGGGTCGCTCAGCGGCGTGGACGGCGTGATGTGCCCGCTCTCGAGCGCGGCGACGGCGGTGACGAGCTTGAACGTGGAACCGGTGGGATAGCCCGCCTGGAGGGCGCGGTTGAGGAGCGGCTCGCCGAGGTCCTTCGAGGTGAGCGCGGCGAGGTGCTTCTTCGTGATCGGCTTCGTGAACACGTTGGGGTCGAACGACGGCTGCGAGCCGAGCGCCAACATCTCGCCGTTCTGAACGTTCATGACCGCGAACGCGCCCTTGCCGGTGCCGCCGGCGAGCGCCTGCTGGGCCACTCGCTGCACCCCGAGGTCGAGCGAGAGCCGCAGCTGCTTGCCCTGCTCCGCCGGGTCGCGCTTCAGCGTCTTGGTCAGCTTGCCGAATGCGTCGACCCTCACCCGCGCGGCGCCGTTCTTGCCGCGCAGGAAGCGGTCGTACTCCTTCTCGATCCCGGCCTTGCCCACGATGTCGCCCATCTGCACCTCGCTGAAGCGCTCGTCCTTCAGCTCCTCCGGGCTGACCTCGCCGACCTGGCCGAACAGGTGCGCGCCGACCTGTCCGTGCGGGTACAGCCGGAGCGACTCGCGCTCCGGCTCCACGCCCGGGAACTGCTCCTGGCGCTCCAGCACGTACGCGACGACGCGCCGGTCCACGTCCTGCTTGATGGTGGGCTTCGTGTACGGCAGCAGCTCGAGCTCGCGTGACACGCGCCGCTCGAGCCGGCCCGGGTTCAGGTTGAGCAGCCGCGCCAGCCGCCGGTAGACGACCTCGCGATCGGCGCGCCGCGCCGGGAGCTTGTCGGGCGTGACCTTGATCGAGAGCGAGTTGCGGTTCTCGACGAGCGGCAGCCCGTGACGATCCACGATCTCGCCGCGCGGCGCCAGCACCTTGATCTCGCGCACGCTGTTGCTCTTCGCCGCCGCGACGTAGTTGTCGCCCGAGAGCACCTGCAGGTACCAGAGCCGGAAGAAGATGACCGCGAACATCGCGAGCGCCGCGCCGCCGATCACGGCGATGCGAAACGCGAGCTGCGGCGTGAGCGTCGGGCGGCGCTCGTTGTCCAGGTACACGGGCCTAGATCTCCAGGCCGCGGAGGCCGAGCGGGCCGGTCTCGCGCGGCGGCCGTCGACGGCGCCGCACCTCGAGCGGATCGACCTTCAGCGCCGGGCCCAGCAGCTTGCGAACGCCGGTGAAGACCGGCAGGGCGAGCAGCGCGTTGAGGAGCGTCGTCACGATGGCATCCCGGATCACCAGCGGGCTCACGCTGGCGCCCACGTCAAGCATGAACGACGCGGCGGCGAATGCGATCACGAACCCGCCCGTCGCCGCGGCGGCGACGGCCACGGGCAGCAGGCCGTGGCTCGGGTCGCGCACCTCGCGGAAGCGCCCCACCCCGTAGCCGACCGCCGTGAGCACCAGCGAGGAAACGCCCATCGTGGCGCCGCTGGCGAGGTCGAGCATGAAGCCCGCGGCAAAGCCGGTCGCGCAGCCGGCGACCGATCCGCCGTAGTAGGAGACCGCGGCCACGACCAGGACCACCAGATCCACGTGGCCGCCGAGAATCGGCAGCTGGCTGAACCCGGACAGCTGCAGCACAACGGCCAGAAACAGCAGCACGCCGACGCGGAGTAGCGAGCCCGGCGACAGGATCACGGCAGTACCACCCCGGCGGTCTGCGAGCCGCGCGGGCGGCGCGTGAGCACCTGGACGATGTCGATCGACTTGAGGTCGGCGTACGGCTCGAGGTGCACGCGCTGGTAGATGTCGACCTCCTGGAGGTCGGCCTTCGCGACGCGGCCGATCGGTATGCCGCGCGGGAACAGCGACTCGCCCTTCGCGATCGTGAAGCCGGAGGTGGCGACCGTGGTGTTCTCGGTCACGCGGCCGCCCTCGACGAACTCCATCAGGAGGTCGCGCGGGTTGCCCACAGCCGGCCGCACCACGCCGGTGGCGCCGGAGGGCATGACCTGCGCGCCGACGCCGATCGAAGCATCGGTGATCAGCGTGACCTCGGCGGTGCCCCCGGTCACGACGGTGACCTTGCCGACGAGACCGCCGACCTCGCCGTCGTCCGGGTCGCTGCCGGCGGCGATCACCGGCTGGTTCAGGCGCACGCCGTCGTTCCTGCCCTTGTCGATCTTGATGCTCGAGTACCAGACCGTCGGCGAGCGGCTGATCACGCGGGCAGCGATCGGCGCGGTGCCGCGCGGGAAGCCCTGCTCGTCGTGGAGGCCCACGAGCCCCTTGAGCTGCGTGGCGTCGCGCTGGGCGGTCTGCGCGTCGGCGAGCGCGGCGCGCAGCCGGTCGACCTCCCGCTTGAGCTGCTTGTTCTGCTTCTTCGCCTCGAAGGTGTCGCCGGTCCAGCCGAACAGGTCGCGGACCGGCTTGAGCGCGCGGCTCGCCCCGGACTCGATCGGCGCGAACGCCTCCTGGGCGCCGCGCTGGAGCGCGTGGAAGAAGCCGCCCCCGGACTCACCGAAGTAGGCGGTGAGGATCGCGATCGACAGCGCCACGAAGACCGCGAGCGCCGCCCGCCGCCTGCGGACCACCTTGCTGTCGTACACGCCTAGCGCCCTCCGCGCGGCGGAACTACCGCCGTCGGCTCGATCGGGAATTCTTGTTGCTGCGGTGGATCGCCTCGAACTCCTCGAGGCTACGGCCCGAGCCGACCGCCACGCACGTGAGCGGTGACTCGGCAAGGTGTGCCGGCATCTGCGTCTCGTCCCGAAGTCGGTCGTCGAGCCCCTGGAGGAGCGCGCCGCCGCCCGCGAGCATGATCCCGCGGTCCATGATGTCCGACGCCAGCTCCGGCGGGGTGCGGTCGAGCGTCTCCTTGACGGCGTCGATGATCGCCTGGAGCGGCTCCTCGAGCGCCATCCGGACCTCCTCGCTCGTGAGGACGATCGTCTTCGGGAGGCCAGAGACGAGGTCGCGACCGCGGATCTCGGCCTGCACCTCCTCGGCGAGCGGGAACGCGGAGCCGATCTCGAGCTTGACCTCCTCGGAGGTCTGCTGCCCGATCATCAGCTTGTACTCGCGCTTGACGTAGTTGATGATCGCCTCGTCGAGCTCGTCGCCGCCGATCCGGATCGACTGCGACACGACGATGCCGCCGAGCGAGATCACCGCGACCTCGCTCGTGCCGCCGCCGATGTCCACGACCATGTTGCCTGTGGGCTCGCCGACCGGCAGCCCGGCGCCGATCGCCGCGGCCATCGGCTCCTCGATCAGGTACGCCTGGCGCGCACCGGCGCTGAGGCAGGCCTCCTCGACCGCGCGCTTCTCCACCCCGGTCACCCCGGACGGCACGCAGACCACCACGCGCGGGTGCGCCCAGCGGTTCTGGTGGACCTTCTGGATGAAGTGGCGGAGCATCTGCTCGGTCACGTCGAAATCGGCGATCACACCGTCCTTCAGGGGGCGGATCGCCTGGATCGTGCCGGGCGTGCGCCCGAGCATGCGCTTGGCCTCGATTCCGACCGCGTGCACCTCGCCGGTGCGCGAGTCGATCGCGACCACCGACGGCTCCGAGAGCACGATGCCGCGCCCGCGCACGTATACGAGCGTGTTGGCGGTTCCGAGATCGACAGCCATGTCACGGCCGCCCATCCCCGTTAGGTAGGAGAAAAAGCCCATGCCAGCGCCCGCAGTCTAGACGACGGTCCGGCCTCTGATTATGTGTGCAAGAGCGCGGGCGAAAGCCGCAACAGGGCTGGGATCGGCAGCCCGACCACGTTGAAGTAGTCGCCCTCGATGCCCTCGACGAGCATCGCGCCGCGCTCCTGGATGGCGTAGCCGCCGGCGCGGTCGCGCCATTCGTCGCTTGCGAGGTAGAGCTCGATGTCGGCGTCGGAGAGCTCGCGGAAGCGAACCCGGGTCACCGCGACGTGGGTGCGCTCCTCGCCCCCCTCGCGCAGCGCGATGCCGCCCATCACCTCGTGCCAGCGCCCCGAGAGCTCCCGCAACCAGCGCTCGGCCTCGGCCGCGTCGGCCGGCTTGCCGTGCGCGCGGCCGTCCCAGACCACCATGCTGTCCACGGCCAGCACGCGCTCGCCGGGCACGGCGCGGAGCTTCAGGAGCGCGTTCTGGACCACGAGCTCGCGCGGCTCGCCCTCGGTCAGCTCCCGGACGTCCGGCGCCTCGACGCGGAAGTCCACGCCGAGCTGCTCGAGCAGAGCCCGCCGGCGCGGCGAGCTCGACGCCAGGATCAGCGGCTCAGCTTCCAAGCTCCGGGAAGAAGAGGCCCGTTTCGCGCTGGGCCGACTCCGGCGAGTCCGACCCATGCACGAGGTTGGTCTGCACCTCGAGCCCGTAGTCCCCGCGGATCGAGCCCGGCGCCGCCTCGATCGGGTTCGTGGCGCCGATCACCTGGCGCGCCGCCCTGACCGCCTCGTGACCCTCGAGCACCATCGCGACGAGCGGGCCGCCGGTGATGAAGTCCACCAGCTCGCCGAAGAACGGGCGCTCCGAGTGCTCGGCGTAGTGCTGCTCGGCCAGCTCGCGCTCGACGGTCATGTGCTTCATCGCGGCGATCTTGAGGCCCTTGCGCTCGAAGCGGGCGACGATCTCGCCTGTGAGGCCGCGCTCGAACGCGTCCGGCTTCACCAGGATCAGGGTCCGGTCCATCTCATCTCCTTCTGGGGGTTAGCCGGCTGACTGCGGCCGGTCGCGGCTCGCCCTGGCGGGCGCCTCCGCGGCGCCGTCCGGCTGCGCGGGGCGGCTGGGCTGTGAGGATCGGGCGGGCCTCGGCGGCGTTCCCGCGGCGGCGGCGGCGCGCCGTGGTCTCGTCCGCCGGGCCTCGGCCGGCTGGCCGACCTCGGCCTCGCAGTACGGGCAGATCTTCCAGCGCGGGTCGAGCGGCTTGCCGCAGACCGCGCAGGGCTCCTTCAGGCGCCGCAGGCAGCTCGGGCAGCGCAGGAACGCCTTCTCGACCTCGAACCCGCAGTACTGGCAGTGTTGGTGCTCGAGCTGAGCCAGCCGCGCCTGCGCGGCAGCCATCTCGAGCTCGCGCTCGCGCACGTCGTCGAGGTACTCGGGCGGCCGCACGATCAGGTACACGACCGTGCCGATGAACGGGAACAGCGAGGCCGCCGTGGCGCACGCCACCAGCATCGGGTCCGCGATCCGGCGCCGGGCGTCTGAGTACGTCCAGTACACCAGCGCGAGCCAGATCACGACGAGGAACAAGAGCAGCAGGTTCACGGCCAACGCGAGCCCGCTGTTCTCGATGCCGAACAAGGCAAAGAGGCCCATTAGATCGCGGAAGTGTACTTCCGCCGACTACAGGAAGAGCCGCCCAAGCGCGTACCCGATTCCGAAGAACACGAGAATCACGGCGGCCACAACCACGGCAACCAGGCCGATCATCGCGCCGAAGCGAGGTCCATCCCCATCCATCGCCGCCAATCCTAGGGGTGACGTCACCTAGCCGCGCATTACGCGGTCGAGTGACCACGGGCCGCTCTTCAACGCCGCCGGCAGCTCCTCCAGCGAGGCGATCACCACGTCCGCCGCCGCCAGCTCCGATGCGTCGTGCGTGCTCGTCACCGCCACGGTCGCGGCCCCCGCCGCCCGTCCCGCCTCGAGACCCGGGGGCGCGTCCTCGACCACCAGCGCCTCCGCGGGGTCCACGCCGAGCCTGCGCGCCGCCGTCAGATAGCCCTCGGGATCGGGCTTGCCGCACTCGACGTCGTCGCCGAAGACGATCACCGCCGGCGGCTGGATCCCAACCGCCGCAAGCCGCGCCAGCGCCAGCGGCCGCGTACCCGAGGTGACCACGGCGACCCGATCACTCCTCAATGCCAAGAGAGCCGCCGCGGCGCCGCGAATCGCCACCAGACCATCGACGTCGAGAGCCTGCCGCCGCTCGATCGCCTCAGACTCGGCAACCGCGTCGAGGTCCGGCCGCAGCGCACGCACCACCTCCACCGACCGCACACCGTGCATGGCCGACCGAAGCTGAACCTCGTCGACGCCGTTCGCCCGCGCCCACTCCACCCACACGCGCTCGGTGGCCACCCGAGAGTCGACGAGCACGCCGTCGAGGTCGAACAGAACCGCGGCGATGCGGCGCACTAGAGCGTCGACGCCCGGGCGTCGGAGCCCTCGCGCACCAGATCGGCGATCAGGTAGATCGACCCGGTGGCGAGCACGGCCCCGTCCGGACCGGCCAGCTCGCGTGCGCGGGCGAGCGCGGCGCGCGGGGCCGCCACGGTCTCCGCCGGCGGGCCGCCCAGCTTCTCGGCGAGCGTGACCAGCGTCGCCGGTGACAGCGCACGCGGGTTCAGGGGGCGGGTGAAGACCACCTGGTCGACGTGCGGCAAGAGCGACCCGAGCATCCCCGCCGCGTCCTTGTCCTCGAGCACGCCGATGACGGCCACACGCGGGCGACGCGAGCCGAACACCTCAGGCAGCGAGGCGGCGAGCGCCGAAGCACCGGACGTGTTGTGCGCCCCGTCGAAGAGCACCAGCGGCCGCTCCCCGACGACCTCGAGCCGACCCGGCACGAGCGTCTCGGCGGCAGCAGCCCTCACCGCCCCGTCCTCCACCGGCTCACCGAGGAACGCCTCGGCGGCGGCCGCGGCAAGTGCGAAGTTGGCCACCTGGAAGCCGCCCGCGGCGCGGAGCGGGATCTCGTCGTCGCCGCGAGCGGGGGACTCGGCGCCGACGAACCCGGCGTGCCTGGCGGCCGCTGTCGCCTCCGCGATCTCGCGCACGGCGGGGTCGAGCGCGCCGACCACGAGCGTGGCGTGATCGTGCACCACGGCCAGCTTCTCCGCCGCTATGTCGGCCAGCGTCGGGCCCAGCCAGCGCGTGTGCTCGAGGCTCACCGACGTCAGCACCTGCACCTTCGAGGGGATCACGTTCGTGGCGTCGAAGCGGCCCCCGAGCCCGGCCTCGATCACCGCCACCTCGACCCCACGGCGGGCCAGCTCGTGGTAGGCCGCGGCCGTGAGCGCCTCGAACTGGGTCACGTGGTCGTCCTCGTCGGCCGTGCGGTTCACCATCTGAGCCGCCTCCGCCGCGCGGGTCACCGCCGCGGCGAAGTCGGCCTCGGACACCGGCTCCTCCCCCACCTCGATCCGCTCCCGGAACGAGCGCAGGTGCGGCGACGTGTAGCTGCCGGTGCGCAGGCCGTGGCGCGCGAGGATCGCGGCGCAGAAGCGCACCGTCGACGACTTCCCGTTCGAGCCCACCACGTGGATCGACGCGAAGCGCCGCTGCGGCAGGCCCAGCACGGTCATCAGGCGGTGCATGCGGTCGAGGCCGAACCGCATGCCGAACAGCTCGAGCGAGAGGAGGTACTCCTCGGCCTGCTCGAAGTTCATGACTCCAGGCGCGACAACGCTTCCCGGTACTCGTCCAGCTTGCGCCGCTCCTCGTCCACCACAGCCGCGGGCGCCTTCGCCACGAACTGCTCGTTGGCGAGCTTCTTCTCGGCACGGACGATCTCGTCGCGGAGGCCCGCCGCCTTCTTGTCTCGGCGCGCCTGAGCCTCGCCTGCGTCGAACGCCTCCGACGGCAGCACCTGCACCCCGCCGCCTGGAATCGGCACGGTCGCGATCACATCTCCGTCCGCGTCCGCAGCGTCCACCCACTCGAAGCGGCACAGCCGCCCCACCTGGTCGCGCACGGCGTCGTAGCCCTCGGCCGCGAGCTGCCCGCGCACCGCCGCGCTCGGCTTCGCTCCCACCTCGTCACGGTAGCGCCGCAGCGCCGTCACGGCTTCGATCATCCGGCCCACGTCGCGCTCCGCGTCCTCGTCGAAGCGGGACGGGTCCGCCACCGGGAACTCGGCGACGGCGAGCAGCTCGCGCTGCTCACCGGGCATCAGCGACCAGATCTCCTCGGTCACGAACGGCATCACCGGGTGGAGCAGGCGCAGCACCCGCTCGAGCGACCACAGGAGGACCGCCGACACCTCCTCGTTGTCCTCCTCGTAGAGCCGCGGCTTCGCGAGCTCCAGGTACCAGTCGGCCAGCTCGGACCAGAACCCGCCATAGAGCTCGAGCGCCGCGGCCGAGAAGCGGAAGTCGTCATACAGCTCGGTTGTCCGCTCGGTGAGCCGCTCGAGCCGCGACACGATCCAGCGGTCCTCGACGGTGCTCGCCGCGCCGGCGTCGGGCTCGACGTCCGCGACCCGCAGCAGCACGAGCCGCGCGGCGTTCCAGAGCTTGTTGGCCAGATCGCGACCCTGCTTCACGCGCTCCTCGTTGAAGCGCACGTCCTGGGATGACGACATCGCAAGCAAGCCGAAGCGGAGCGCGTCGGCCCCGTAGGCGGGGAACTCGCCGCCCTCCTCGTACACGGGCGGACGCGCGCCGCCGTGGATCAGGTCGGACGGGTCGATGCCGGTGCCGAGCGACTTCGACATGCGCCGCCCGTCCGGCGCCTGGATCACGGAGTGGATGTTCACGTCCGTGAACGGCACCTGCTCGGTCAGCTCCTTGCCGAACATCACCATGCGGGCGACCCAGAGGAAGATGATGTCGCGCGCCGTCGAGAGCACGTCGGTCGGGTAGAACGCGCGGAGCTGGTCCGTGGCCTGCGGCCAGCCGAGCGTCGCGAACGGCCACAGCCCGGACGAGAACCAGGTGTCGAGCACGTCCGGGTCGCGCTCCCAGCCCTCGCCGCCCGGCGGCTCCTCGCCCACGTAGGTCTCGTCGCCGCGGTACCAGACCGGCAGCTGGTGGCCCCACCAGAGCTGGCGCGAGATGCACCAGGGCCGGATGTTCTCGAGCCAGTTGAGATACACGCCCGTCCAGGGCTTCTCCGGGTGGAACTTGATCGACCCGTCGCGCACGACCTCGATCGCCGGCTGCGCGAGCTTGTCCATGTCGCAGAACCACTGAAGCGAGATCAGCGGCTCCACGCGGCGGCCGGAGCGGTGCGAGTGCGGCACGTCGTGGACGTACGCCTGCTTGCCCGACACGAGGCCCTCCTCGCGCAGCTCGGCCAGTACCGCCTCGCGCGCCTCGTCGACCTCCATGCCGCGGAAGCGTTCGGGCGCGGCGTCGGTGATGCGGCCGTCCTCGCCGATCACCGAGATCTCCTCGGTCACGAACGGCATCATCGGGTGGCGCAGGCGCAGGCAGCGCTCGAGGACGTAGAGGACCGTCGCGGCGGTGTCGGGATCGGCCTCGCGCAGCCGCGGCTTCACGAACTCGAGGTACCAG
>JAXDIL010000074.1:0-61450 GCA_034664005.1 Thermoleophilaceae bacterium
CGCCCCCGCTGGCGGAGTCGTCGCTGCCCGGCGACCCCGACAGCCCGCCCGCGGCCACGGCGATCACCGCAACCGCGGCGGCCACCATGCCCGCCGCGGCGGCCGGCTGAAGCAGCCGCTGCCACCAGGCGGGGCGCGTGCTCCGTCGCTTCGGGAAGCCGGCCTCCACCTGCTCGCCGAGCCAGTCGTGGAACACCGGCGTGGGCTTGGGGGCGTCCGCTCGCAGCGCGAGCGCCAGCTCCTGGAGCTCGCGCGTAAGCGGATCGTGGTCGGCCGCGACACCCCTGTCGAGCGCGTCGTCGATTGCGGTGAGCACGTCAGCTTGCTTCATGGCAGGCCTCTCTCAGCTTCGTGATGGTGCGGTGCAGGCGGGTGCCCACGTTCGACTCGGACATGCCGAGCACGCCGGCGATCTCTCCGTTCGAGAGCCCGCCCGCGAACTTGAGCGCGATCAGGTCGCGCTCCTGGCCGTCGAGGGACTGGAGCGCGGCGCGGACCGTCTCGCGCCGCAGCGCGAGCTCGGCCTCGTCCTCCGGCGTCGGCGAGCGCGTGTCCTCGGGGTCGGCCTCGAGCACGGCGCGGCGCTTGCGCTTGCGCAGCTCGTCGAGCGCGGCGTTGCGAGCGATGCCGAACACCCATGCGTCCATCGAGCCGCGTGCCGGGCGGTAGCTGCGCCGCTTGCGGTAGGCGCGCTCGAACGCTTGGGCGGTCACGTCCTCCGCCGCGGAGCGGTCGCGCAGCAGCGACGCCACGTAGGCGTACACGCGCGGAAAGGTCCGCTCGTACAGCTCGGAGAACCCCTCTACGGGCACAGCAGTGGCCAGTGGCACGGCTTCCGCAACCGCCTCGCTCATGCCCTAACTACGCCCGAACCTCGAACGCATCACGAATTCCAGTCTCCCACGCTCAAGTAGGGCCGCAGAGCGCCGATGTATCTCGCGTAGTGCCACGACTTGCCGCCCCCACGGTCCTGCTCGCGTGCGTCGCATCCCTCATTGCGGCGCCAACCGCTGCTGCGCTGACGCTGCCGCCCGGCGCGGACGCTCCTCCCAACCTTCCCGCGGGCGTCGTGGTGGCGGAATCCCCGCATCTGAGCACCGAGGCCGGACAGGGTGGTCTGATCGCGAGCGCAGCCCGCCAGGGCGCGCAGGAGCCGGACGCCCGTCCGCTCTGGGCCACCGTGAACATCTGCGACACGGACAGGTCCCCGAACGCCCTCGGCGTCCGGACGAGCGTTCCCGGGAACGGCTCGAGCCAGCGCATCTTCGCCCGCTACACCGCTCAGTGGTGGAGCAGCGCGCAGCAGAAGTGGCTCACGGTCGGCGGCAGCGGCGTGACCGACTGGGTCCAGCTCGGCGACGCGGACATGACCTCACGCCAGGCCGGCTGGACCTTCCAGTTCGTGCAGCCGCCCGAGGGCAAGACCTACGTGATGCGCGGCGTCGTCGAGCTTCAGTGGCGCGGCCTCGTGAAGCAGTGGCGCAAGGCGCACAGGAACCGCGCCCACAAGGGCCGCCGGGCGAACAGCTCCCGCGGTCGCAAGTCGCGGCGGGCGCGCATCGCCGTGGTTCGCGAGCGGACGCTCCTCACCGCGACGGGCATGAAGAACGTGCAGGGCGGCGACCCCCTCGGCCTGTCCAAGGCCATGTGTCTCATCTGGTAGCCGGGTACCGCCGCGAACCTGACTTCCGCGCCATCTGGCGCTAGGCTGCGCCAATGGCCCGTAGGTGGACTGCCCTTGCCGTGGGCGTCGCTCTAGCAGCCCTCGCAGCCCCGGCGTACGCCGCTGGTGGCGACGCGCTCACGTCCAACTGGGCGAAGGTGAACGTCTGCAGCTCGTCCCAGCTCGGCGCGCGCGCGCAGCTCGCGGGCGACGGGTCGCGCGACCGCATGGAGGTCCGCTTCACCGCCGAGTGGCTCAGCCCGGACGGCTGGGTCCCGCTAGCGGGACAGCCCACGTCGCCCTGGCAGGACGCGGGCTCGGCCGTCTACACCTGGAGCCAGGCGGGGTGGAACTTCGACCTGACCATCCCGGCTACGGGCGAGGCCTACCAGCTGCGCGCGGTCGCCGAGATGAAGCTCGGCTCGGGCCGGGGCGCCAGCTACACCACCGGCACCTGCAGCGTCGGCGGCTAGCCGAACAGCCGCGGGTCGTTCGTGATCACGCCGTCCACGCCGAGCGCCTCGAGGGCGCGGATCTTCGGCGCCTCGTCGACGGTCCAGACGTAGAGCTGGCCGCCCGCTCGCTGGACCGCGCGAACCAGTCGCCGGCTCACGAGAATCTGGTGGGACATGATCGCCTCGCAGCCGCCCGCGCGGATCCGGGCCGCCGCGAGCGAAGGCAGCCGCGCGCGCATGTACGCCGCCATGCCGTAGACCGGTATGCGGACAGCCAGTGGCGCCTCGAGGTAGTTGCGCTTCACGCGCGGCACCGACCAGCCCCGCCGCAGCGCGCGCGCGAGCTCGCCGAGTCTGTCGAGGCTGTCCTCGTACATCGTCGAGACGAGCGAGCGCTCCAGGAGCCCGTTGTGCGCCAGTCCCTCGACGACCTCGTGCTCGTAGCCGGGCAGCTTCAGGTCCACGTCGAGCTCCACGTCCGAGTAGGCCTCGCCGGCGAAGTGCTCAAGGCCCTCCTCCAGCGTGAGGCAGTCGCGGCGCTCGGCGTCGGCGTAGTCGTGCGCGAGCACGAGCCGTCCGTCGCGGGCGCGGAGCACGTCGAACTCGATCATGTCGACGCCGTGCTCGAGCGCGGCCTCGAAGCTCTCGACCGTGTTGCCGGGCGCGACGTGGTCGGCGCCCTTGTGGCCGACGCGGATCAGGCCTGGCACTCGGGACACCAGTAGGTCGTGCGGTTGTCGTCGCCCTGGCCGCGGGCGCGGATCGTGGTGCCGCAGCGGCGGCAGGGGCGCCCGTGCCGCTCGAACACCCAGGGATCGCGCACGTGCCCGCCTCCCTGGCCCGAGCGCAGCATCAGCGGGCGTACGGCGTGGACCGCGGCCAGCGCCTCGTCGTCGCTCACCCGCCCGACCGGCTTCCACGGGTCGAGTCCCGCGATGAAGCACGCCTCGGCCTTCCATAGGTTGCCGATGCCGCACAGGTTGCGCTGGTCGAGCAGGGCGTCGCCGATCCCGCGGGTGGGGTCGTCCTCGCGCAGGCGGTGCAGGAACGAGGCCTCGTCGAACTCGTCGGCGAGAATGTCGGGACCGAGCCGCGCGATGCGCTGGTCGAAGCGCGAGCGCGAGTCGGTCATGAGCTCGAGCACGGGACCGCCGAACTGCACCACCTCGTGCTGGTCCGTGCGGATCACGAGCCAGGCCCGGTTCGGCGACTTGCCCCAGCGCCGCCCGCGTTCGTACACGCCCCACCAGCCGTTCATGCGCAGGTGCGAGTGGAGCGTGAGGTCGCCGTCGAAGCGGATGAACAGGTGCTTGCCCTTCGAGTCGACGGCGCGCACCGCCCGCCCGCTGAGCCGCTCGGGCCAGCGATCGCGCTCGAAGCGCCTGTGCGGCGTCTCGATCGAGGCGATCTCCTTGCCCACGAGCGCGGCCCTGATCCGCTGCGCGGCGCCGTAGATCGTGTCGCCCTCGGGCATGCTTCGAGGTTAGGGGAGCGCTGACGCTCAGCGGACGCTGAAGCTGAACCGCCCCGCCCGACGGATGTAGACGCGATCGCAGTGATCGGCCCCGCGGCGGCAGATCGCGTCTCGGTACCTGATGCGCCCCGTGAAGCGGCCGCGGCACCAGCGCTGCCCCTTCGTCCGGCGCGGGTCGAGCACCGCCCGCAGCCGCGCTCCGGGCCGGCCCTCGGAGAACCACGCCTCGTGCTCGATCACGCAGGCAATCTTCGGCGGGCCCTGCACGAGCGCCCAGTAGCCGCGCTCGCGGCGCCCGCGCCGGCCGCTCGTGTGGGTGGCCGTCAGCTCGAGCCGGAAGCGCGTTCCGGGTCGCCCGACGGCGGGATCCACGCGAACCTCGACCGGCGGCGTCGGGCCGATGCGGACGCCCTGCGCGATGCCCAGGAGCTCGCGCCGCCGCCGCGTGTCCGTGTCCTCACCCGCCACGGCCGTCAGGAAGATCAGCCGCCCGTGGGCGCGGAACCAGGTGCGCAGCCCCACGATGCCAGGCCGGTTGAGGCAGCGCCACGGAAAGACGTTCCGGCCGGCTTCGTTCCTGCGCAGCAGGCGCAGCTGCTCGCGCAGCTCGAGCCGTCGCGGGCGGCGCGGCAGCGTCCCGGGAGAGGCGTCGAGCTCCTCCTGGAGATGGACGAGCGCGTCGTGCGGTCCGATCGGGGTCTCAGGCAGATCTGGGGCCGAGCCGCAGCGGCGACGAGGACGTGCCCCCGGGTCGAACGTGGACGCGACGAGGATGCCTGGGTAGGACGCCGCGAGCCGGGGAGTCAGAGTGCCGCCGAAGGTCTGCCAGCCCGGGGGCAGCCTGACACGCAGAGCACGCGCAGGGTCGCGGACGACGCGCGCATCCGGGGGCACCAGCGGCCGCAAGGAAAGGGCGCGCGAGGCGGGCCTCTCGGACGCCCGTGCCGCCCCGCTGCCGCCGGCCGGCTCGCGCTCGCCTGATCCTCCGTTCGCGAGAGCGAGGGCGAGCGTCGTCCCCGCCGCCACCGCGGCGAGCGCGCCGACCGAGAGCAGGCGTCGCCGTCCCATCACAAACAACTACGACCGCGGGTGGGGATGCGGTCCGCTCAGACGGTCAGGCGGTCAGGCGCTCAGCGTGAGGCGGCGGGGGCTCTGGCGGAAGCCCAGCTCGAGCAGGAGCGCGCCGGCCTCGGAGCCCACGACGGGCTCGCCGTCGAAGCGCTCCACGCCGAGCCGCTGCACGCGGCCGCGCCGGACCTCGCCGGCGAGCGCCTCGAGCGCCGGGCGCAGCCAGTCCTCGTCGGGCTCCTTCAGAGCGAGCAGCCCCTTGCCGCCACGCTCGACGTAGAGCACGGCCTCGGCGTCGAGCGTGATCACGTAGGCGCCGGGCACGCGCGAGGGGCGCCGGCCCGACTCGTCGTCCTCGCGCTTGGGCCACGGCAGCGTGGCCCCGTATGGGTTGGCCGGGTCGGTGGCCGCGAGCACCAGCGCCCCGGCGGGCTCGTCGGCCCTGAGCCCGCGCAGGCGCTCGATGGCGGCCGGCAGGGCGAACTGAGCGCCGCCGAGACCCTCGACGAAGTAGCCGCGCCGGGCGGTGCCGAGCGTCTCCAGGTTCGCCAGCTCCGAGTAGAGCCCGGCGAAGCCGCCCGGGATCCCCTCGGCGAGCACCGCCTCGCGCGTCACGATCCCGTGGCGCTCCAGGAGCAGTTCCGAGATTGCGCGCATGCGCGGCCCGTGCGAGGGAGCGCCCGCGAACAGCGGCGCCGTGAGCGACCAGCGGCCCTGCACCTGCGGCGCGCCCGGGCGCCGGCGACGCGCGAAGCGGCGGCCCGCCTGGCGGTCTCCCTTGGCGACGGACAGCTTCGGCGCCCGCAGCGGAGCGAAGGCGTCGTTCGTGACCTCGCCTGCCCAGGCGAGGTCCCAGAGCGCCTCCTGGAGCTCGACGGGCTCCACCGAGGTGAGGTCGGCGAGCAGGTCCGTCCAGAAAGCGGCGCCGCGCTCGAGCCGCTCGCGGATCAGGTCGTGGATCGGCTCCGACGGGGCTTCGCCCTTGAACGGCGGCGGGCCGAGGAAGCGGGCGTCCTCGCGGAACAGCAGCGCCACGCGTCCCGAGTTGCGTCCCAGCGCGCCCGCTCCGACCCAGACGAGCTCGCCGCTGGCGCAGAGCTGGTCCATCCAGCCCGGCGAGTACGCGCCCACACGGCGCGGCAGCACGTCGCGCTCCCACACCTCCGGTGCCAGCGCCAGGCCCTGGAGCGGCACGAGCATCTCGCGCAGCCGGTCGACGCCCGCGCCTCCGGGCGGAGCGCCGTCCACGCCCTGCCAGTCGGGCAGGAAGCGGGCGAGCGCGCGCTGCTCGGCGGGCTCGACCTCCTTGCGGAGCGTTGCGAGCGAGGCGCGCCGCAGGCGGCGCAGCACGTCGGTGTCGCACCACTCGCGCTCGCTGCCGCCGGGACGGATCTCGCCGCGCACGAGCTGGCCGCCGCGTTCGAGCTCTCGCAGCACGGGGCCGAAGTCGACGCCATAGCGGTCCGAGACCTCGCGGGTGGTGAACGGTCCGTGCGTCCGGGCGTAGCGGCGCGCGAGTCGCATCAGCGGCTCCTCGACTCCCTCGAGGAAGGCCTCGGGGAGCCCGCCCGGGGGCACGGCCCCGAGCGCGTCGCGGTAGAGCCCGGCGTCCTCGGACGCGATCCAGCGCTCCTCGCCGCCGATCCGCATCCGCACGGCGCGGCGCTCGCGCTCGAGGTCGGTGAGGATGCGCGCCGCCGCCACCACGGGCAGGCAGCGGGCCTGAGCCTCGTCGGCGGTCAGGTCGCCCACGCCGCGGAGCACGTCGTGGAGGCCGTCCGCATTGGCGGCGCGGGTGCGATCGCTGGTGCGCTGGAGGTCGGCCTCGACCTCCTCGAGCGCCGCAGGGTCGATCAGCTCGCGGAGCTCCTCCTGGCCGAGCAGCTCGCGGAGCAGGTCGCGGTCGAGCGACAGCGCCGCCGCCCGCCGCTCCGCGTTGGGCGTGTCGCCCTCGTACATGTAGGTGGCCACGTAGTCGAACAGCAGCGACGAGGCGAACGGAGAGGCGCGCTGGGTCTCGACCTCCACGAGCGACAGCTCGCGCGTGTGGAGCCCGGTGAGGATCTCCTTGAGGCCGGGCAGGTCGAGCACGTCCTGGAGGCACTCGCGGTAGGTCTCGAGCACGATCGGGAACTGGCCGTAGCGCTTGGCCACCTCGAGCAGCGACTGCGCCTTCAGGCGCTGCTGCCACAGCGGCGTGCGCTTGCCCGGGTAGGCGCGCGGAAGCAGCAGGGCGCGGGCGGCGTTCTCGCGGAAGCGCGCGCCGAACAGCGCGGAGCCGGACAGCTCCTTGACGACCATGTCCTCGACCAGGTCCGGCTCGATCATCAGGAGGTCGGCCGAGGGCGGCTCGTCGGCGTCGGGAAGGTGCACGATGATCCCGTCGTCCGACCAGATCGCGTCCGACTCGAGCCCGTACTCGTCGCGGATGCGCGCGGACACGGCGAGCGCCCAGGCCGAGTGCACGCGGCCGCCGAACGGCGACAGCACGCACAGCCGCCAGTCGCCGATCTCGTCGCGGAAGCGCTCGATCACGATCGTGCGGTCGCTCGGCACGACGCGCGTGGCGTCGCGCTGCTCGCGCAGGAACGCGGACAGGTTGCGGGCTGCGCGCTCGTCCAGGTCGTACTCGGCCGCGAGCTCCTCGGGGTCGCGGTCCACCGACTCGCGCGCGAAGGCCCCGATGGCGGCGCCGAGCTCCTTGGGCCGCCCGATGCCGTCGCCCTTCCAGAACGGCACCGCGCCGGGGGCGCCCGGCGCCGGGGTCACGATCACGCGGTCGCGCGTGATCTCCTCGATCCGCCAGGTGGACGCGCCGAGCAGGAAGGTCTGGCCCGGCCGCGCCTCGTAGACCATCTCCTCGTCCAGCTCGCCCACGCGGCGACCGTCCGGGAGGTTCACGCTGTAGAGCCCGCGGTCGGGGATCGTGCCGGCGTTCGTCACGGCGAGCTGGAGCGCGCCCTTGCGCGCGCGGATGGTGTCCTCCACGCGATCCCAGACGATCCGCGGGCGCAGCTCGGCGAACTCCTCGGAGGGGTAGCGGCCGTCGAGCATGTCGAGCACGCTGTCGAGCAGCTCGCGCGACAGCTCAGCGAAGGGGTAGGCGTGGCGGATCGTCTCGTGGAGGGCGGGGACCTTGAGCTCGTCGCCGGTCGCGGTCATCGCGACGATCTGCTGGGCGAGCACGTCGAGCGGGTTGCGCGGCACGACGGTCGGCTCGATCTCGCCGTCGCGCATGCGGCGCACGACGACGGCGCACTCGAGCAGGTCGGCGCGGAACTTGGGGAAGATGCGGCCGCGCGAGACCTCGTCGACGCCGTGTCCGGCGCGCCCGATGCGCTGGAGCCCCGCCGTGACCGACTTGGGCGACTCGACCTGGATCACCAGGTCCACGGCACCCATGTCGATCCCGAGCTCGAGCGACGAGGTGGCCACCAGGCACGGCAGCTCGCCCGACTTCAAGAGGTCCTCGACCACAAGCCGCTCTTCGCGGGCCAGCGACCCGTGATGGGCACGAGCGATGTAGGCGGGCTCGCCGCCATTCGCGCGCGCGCCGTTCTCGGTGTCCTCCGCGGCCAGCTCGTTCAGCCTCACGGCGAGCCGCTCCGCACCGCGGCGGCTGTTCACGAAGATGATCGTGGAGCGGTGCTCGCGGATCAGCCGGAGCAGCTCCGGGTAGATCGCCGGCCAGATCGACCGCGCGGTGACCGCCCCGGGGGCCGTGCCGCCCAGGCCGTCGCCGACGAGGTCGCCCCCGCCGGCCGCGGTGCCCATGCCACCCACCGCCGCGTCGGTGACGTCGTGAGCGTCCGGCTCGCGCATGCTCTCCACCGGCACGTGGATCTTCAGGTCGAGCGGCTTGCGGACGCCCGTGTCGATGACGGTGCAGTCGCGGCCCGCTCCCACCAGGAACTGGCCCACCAGCTCGAGCGGCCGCTGCGTGGCCGACAGGCCGATCCGCTGGAGCGGGCGCCCGGCCAGCTCCTCGAGCCGCTCGAGCGTCAGCGCAAGGTGCGCCCCCCGCTTGGTCCGGGCCACGGCGTGGATCTCGTCCACGATCACGGCCTCCACGTCGACGAGGAACTCGCGCGCCCGCGAGGTGAGCATCAGGTAGAGCGACTCGGGCGTCGTGATCAGCACGTCCGGCGGCGTGCGGAGCATCGCCTGGCGTTCCTTCTGCGGCGTGTCGCCGGTGCGGATGCCGACCGAGACGTCCCCGCCGATCCCCCTCAGCGGCGCGCGCAGGTTCTTCTCGACGTCGTACGAGAGCGCCTTCAGCGGCGAGACATACACGAGCCGGGTGCGGCGCTCGCCCTCGGGCGACGGATTGGATACCAGCCGGTCGAGTCCCCACAGGAACGCGGCGAGCGTCTTGCCCGAGCCGGTGGGGGCGGACACGAGCACGTTGTCGCCGGCCGCAATCGCAGGCCAGGCCTGGACCTGCGCCTCGGTTGGACGCTCGAAGGAACGCGTGAACCAGTCACGTACCCGTGGGTTGAACGATGCGAGCGGATCCGAAGCCATGCGACCCACGAGCGTACCGCGTGGACTCCTCGACCAATGGGTAGGTTCCACCCGTGCCCATCTCCCGAAAGCTCGCAGCGCTCGCCACAGCCTGCGCCCTGTGCCTGCCGCTCGCCGCCTGCGGCGACGAGGACGTCGATCAGGCGCGCAAGGACCTGAAGGAGCAGGCCGGCAAGCTCAAGGGCAACCTGGACGACCTCTCGAAGCAAGACCTCGAGAACGCGCTCCACGACGCCGAGAGGGCCGCCGACAGCGGCAGCGCCGACGCGAAGCGCGAGGCCCGCAAGCTGCAGCGCAAGCTCGAGCGCGAGCTCAACAGCCGCAAATAAGGGGTCAGACCCCTTGAGGGTGGAGTTACCCGGCGCGCGGCACCGAGTAGTCGGCCACCACCCGGTGCAGGTGCACGCCGGCGGCCAGGCCGGCCGCCGCGAGCAACGCCAGGCCGGCGGTTGCGGGGCCGCCGAGCAGGGCGCATGGCAGCACGGCCGCGCCGGCGGGCACGACCGCCCGGCGGCGCCCCGCGATGAGGCCCGCGAAGGCTGAGAGCAGGAGCAGGAGCAGGACGACTACGGCCATGGTGTTCTCCTTAGAGTCCTTCGGGGTGGCGCCCGCGGTAGCCGCTCGCGGAGCGCATCTGCTCGCTCCAGCGCGACCCCGTCTGCCTGCGGGCGCTCGTGTCGAATCTCAGTCCGGCGACGATCATGTAGGCGTGGCCCGGGTTGGTGCGGATCGTGACCCAGGTGCCGCGTCCGCGCTCGCCCCAGCTCATGAAGGCGCTCGAGTCGAGCGGACGGCTCAAGAGGCCGGCCGCGTGGAGCACATAGCTCAGCGAGCCGGAGCAGTCGTAGCCGCTGTCGTTCCAGCGGCTGTGCCCGCCGCCGTACTTGTACGGCTTCGTGGCGATCGCGTTGCCTGCCTCGATGATGGCGCGCACCTCGTCCGGCGCGGAGTCGGGCGCCACGGCCTGTCCGTCGCTCGCGATGTACGCCTTCTCGGGCGGGCCGTCCGCGGGCTCCCCGCTGCCGCCGTCGTCCCCCGCCGCGGAGGCGCGAGCACGCACCATCCGCTGCTCGGCACGCGAGGCGCGCCCGTTGGCGCGTCGCTGCTCGGCCTGCTCGAACGCGATCACGCTGCGGCGCGTGGCCGGCCCGAAGGCGCCGTCCGCGGTAGTGCTGTAGCCGGCGACGTCCAGATAGCGCTGCAGCGCGCGCACGTCGGAGCCGCTCGATCCAACCTGGAGGGTGCGGGTCCCGTAGCTGGCGCCAACGGCGTCGGCGGTGATCGTCAGGCTGAGCACGCAGGCGGCTAGCGCCGGCAGCTTGCGAGACATGAACGTCCTCTCTTCTCTGCGCCTACGGGGTTAGCTGACGGGCTCGCGCCAGAAGAGTGGCGCTACACGAAGGGCTCGCGATTCGCCCCGTACTGCCTATGGGTCCCCCGTTCCCCGACCGCGAGGCGGGCGGGAATTCGGCTATGGGTTCGTTGCCCGAGGCACCATAACAAGCTCGGCGGCGACTTGGCGAGCGCGCTCGAATACCGCGTCCAGCATGGGCTCGGTGAGCCTTCCGGTGAACGTGTTCTGCTGGCTCGGGTGGTATGAGCCGAGCAGTACGGGCCGGTCCGGGACCCTGTGCTCGGCAAGATGCCCGAAGGTCGGGCGTGGCCGCACGCCGAGCAGCAGGCAGGCGGCGTCCCACGCGAACTTGCCCAGGCAGACCACCACCCGCGGCTGGATCAGGCGCAGCTCCTCGGCCGCGTAGGGCAGGCAGTTGTCGCGCTCCACGGGCAGCGGCTTGTTGGCCGGCGGGGCGCAGCGCACCGCCGACGCCACGAACGCGCCGCGCAGCTCGAGGCCGTCGCCGCTGTGGGTCGACTCGGGCTGGTTGGCGAAGCCGGTCCGGTACATCGAGGCGAACAGCCAGTCGCCCGAGCGGTCGCCCGTGAAGACGCGCCCGGTGCGGTTGGCGCCGTGCGCCGCGGGAGCGAGGCCGAGCACGTAGACGATGGCGTCGGGGTCGCCGAAGCCGGGCGCCGGCCGGCCCCAGTAGTCCTCGTCCGCGAACGACGCGCGCTTCTCGCGCGCCACCTGCTCGCGCCACTCCACAAGGCGTGGGCAGCGCCGGCAGCGCGTGACGCGCCGCTCTAGCTCTTCAAGCGCTTGCCGGTGGTGAAGAGGTGCTGAGCCCACGCGTAGGCCGGAACCGCGAGCGCCGCCGTGACCCCGAGCGAGAGCAGGATCGACACGTCGCTCTCGCCCAGGAAGCCGTAGCGCACCGCGTTCACGAGGTAGAAGACCGGGTTGAAGTGAGACAGCTGCTCCCACGGCGTGGGGAGCACGTCCACCGAGTAGAAGACGCCGCCCACGAACGTCAGCGGCAGGATCACGATGTTCTGGATGAAGCTCGTGTGGTCCCAGGTTTCGGCGTAGATCCCGACCACGAGCCCGAGCGAGGCGAACAGCAGCAGCCCGAGCGCGATCGCAAGCGCGAGCTCGAAGGGATGCTCGATCGGCACGTTCACCAGCACGACCGCCAGCACGAGCAGGGAGGCGCCGATCGCAAGCGCGCGCACGATGCCGCCGATCGTGTACCCGAAGGTCATGTGCCAGGGCCTCATCGGGGCTGACAGCACGTCGTTGATGTAGCGGTCGAAGCGGGCCTGGAAGATCGTGGACGCGTTGTTCGCGAACGCGGCCTGAAGCATGGCCATCGTGATCAGGCCGGGCACGATGAAGACCTCGTAGTCGACCTCGCCCACCTGCTTGATGCGACCTCCGAGGGAGAGGCCGAACACGAGGATGAAGAGCATCGAGGACACGACGGGCGCGAGCACGGTCTGCGTCCAGAGCTTCGAGACGCGCAGCGTCTCGCGCTTGCAGAGCCAGACCAGGCCGGTCATGAGGCCATCGCCTTCACGTAGACGTCCTCGAGCCGCTTCACGCCGAAGTGCTCGCGCAGTCCGTCGGCCGAGTCGCGCGCGATCAGGTGGCCGTCGCGGATCAGCGCGATCTCCTCACAGAGGAGCTCGGCCTCGTCGAGGTAGTGGGTGGTGAGCAGGATCGTGGTGCCCTCGGCGTGCAGCCTGCGGATGTAGTTCCACAGCTCCTGGCGCAGCTCGAAGTCCACGCCGGCGGTCGGCTCGTCGAGGATCACCAGGCGCGGCCGGTGCATCAGCGCCCGTGCGAGCAGCAGGCGGCGACGCTGGCCGCCTGACAGCTTCGGGGCGCGGACGTCCCGCTTCGAGGTGAGCCCGAACGCCTGGATCATCTCCTCGGCGCGCTCCTCGATCTCGTCCTCGTGCATGCCGAAGTAGCCGCCGTGGTACTCGAGCGTCTCGCGCACCGTCAGGAAGCGGTCGAGGTTGATGTCCTGCTCGGCGAGCCCCACCCAGGAGCGCGCCTCCTGCGTGTCGTGCGGCTGCCCGAACACCAGCACCTCGCCGTCCGTCACGCGCAGCAGGTTGCAGACGGCGCTGATCAGCGTGGTCTTGCCCGCCCCGTTGGGACCCAGAAGGCCGAAGAACGCGCCGGAGTGGATCTCGAGGTTGAAGTCCTCCAGCGCGAGCGTGCCGTCGTCGTAGCGCTTGGTCAGGCCGCGCAGCTCGAGCGCAGGTGGGTCGTCGCGAAACACCCGTTCGAGACTAACGATGGATTAGCCCAGGCTCCGCCCGTAGTGCTTCTCGTAGTAGTCGCGGTACTCGCCGGAGCGGATCGGGCCCCACCAGTCCTCGCTCGTGCGGTACCAGTCGACGGTGCGCGCGAGGCCGTCGGCGAAGCGCACCTGCGCCTCCCAGCCGAGCTCCTCGCGCAGCTTGTCCGAGCTGAGCGAGTAGCGGCGGTCGTGCCCGGGCCGGTCGGTCACGTGCTCGATCAGCGACTCGTCGCGGCCGGTCAGCTCGAGGATCTGCCGCACCACCTCGATGTTCTCGCACTCGTCCGGGCCGCCGACGTTGTAGGCCTCGCCGGGGCGACCGCGCTCGAGCACGGCGTGGATGCCGCGGCAGAAGTCCTCGACGTAGAGCCAGTTGCGCACCTGGAGGCCGTCGCCGTAGACGGGTAGCGGGTCGCCGTGCAGCGCGTTCAGGATCGACAGCGGGATCAGCTTCTCCGGGTACTGGCGCGGGCCGTAGTTGTTCGAGCCGCGGCAGATGACCGCCTCGGTGCCGTAGGTGTGGTGGTGGGCGGACACGAGCAGGTCGCCCGCCGCCTTGGTGGCCGAGTAGGGCGAGGAGGGGTCGAGCGGGGAGCTCTCGGTGAACGAGCCCTCCTGGATCGAGCCGTAGACCTCGTCGGTGGACACCTGGAGGTAGCGCGGCACGCCCAGCTCGCGGACCGCGTCGAGCAGCACGCCGGTGCCGATCACGTGCGTACGGGCGAACACGTCCTGATCGGCGATCGAGCGGTCCACGTGCGACTCGGCCGCGAAGTTCACGATCGCGTCGGCGCCGTCGGCCACCTGCATGACGAGCTCGCGGTCCTCGATCCCGCCGACCACGAGCTCCACCCCGTCGGGCACGTTCTCGCGGCGTCCCGCGTAGGTGAGCTTGTCGAGCACGACGATCTGGTGCTCCTCGCCGAACAGGCGCACGTAGGTCGAGCCGATGAAGCCGGCGCCGCCGGTCACGACCAGCCTCACGCGCGCACCCCCAGGTAGGCGTCGAGGCCGTCCTGCCAGCCGGGGAGCGCCGGCGCGCCGCGCTCGCTCGCGAGCACGGAGTTGGCCGGACGCCGCGCCGGGCGCGGGAACTCGCCGGTCGTGCAGGGCCTGAGCTGCGCATCCGTGCCTGCCCGTTCGAAGATGGCCTGCGCGAACTCGAACCAGGAGCACGAGCCGGCGCCCGCCACGTGCAGGATGCCGCGCTCGTCGCCCTCCGCGAGCGCCACCAGCGCCTCCGCGAGGTGTGCCGTGAAGGTCGGCGAGCCCACCTGGTCGTCGACCACGAGCAGCTCGTCGCGCTCGCGACCGAGGGCGAGCATCGTGTCCACGAAGTTGCGGCCGCCCGCGCCGAACAGCCACGACGAGCGGACGACGAGGTGGTTGTCGTTCGCGTCGGCCGTCGCGTGCTCCCCGGCAAGCTTCGAGTGGCCGTACTCCTGAAGCGGCCCCGTCGGGTCCGACTCGACGTATGGGCGCGGCTTCGTGCCGTCGAAGACGTAGTCGGTCGACACGTAGATCACGCGCTCGGCCGCCGCCGCGACGTTGCGAGCACCGTCGAGGTTCACGGCGTGCGCTGCCTCGCTGTCCGCCTCGGCGCCGTCGACGTCCGTGAAGGCGGCGCAGTTGATCACCGTTGCCCCGGCGAGGACGTCGTTCACGGCGCGCGCGTCGGTCACGTCGAGGTCGTCGCGGCCCAATCCGATGACGCGCTCGCCCGCCGCGCGCACGATGTCCTGGCCCAGCATGCCGCCGGCTCCCACCACGTGGATCGTCACGGGCGGGAAGTATGGTGACTCCCGTGCTCGAGGTCTCAGACCTCACCAAGCGCTACGGCAGCAACCTGGCGGTGGACGGTCTGAGCTTCCGGGCTGAGCCTGGGCGCGTGCTCGGCTTCCTGGGGCCAAACGGGGCCGGCAAGACGACCACGCTCCGGATGCTGCTCGGGCTCACTCTCCCGACGTCGGGCTCGACGGCCGTCGACGGCAGGCCGTACCGCCAGCTGAGCGACCCGATCACGGTCGTCGGTGCGGTGCTCGAGGGGCCGCAGTTTCACCCCGGCCGCACGGGCCGCAACCACCTGCGCGTGCTCGCCACGGCCGCGGGCCTGCCGAGGACGCGCGTCGAGGAGGTGCTCCGGCTCGTGGAGCTGGACGGCGCGGGCGACAAGCGCCTGAAGGCGTACTCGCTCGGCATGCGCCAGCGGCTCAGCCTCGCCGGCGCCCTGCTCGGCGACCCGCGCGCGCTCGTCCTGGACGAGCCGGCCAACGGGCTCGACCCGCAGGGCATTCGCTGGCTGCGCGACTTCCTGCGCGCGCAGGCCGCGGACGGTCGCACCGTGCTCGTGTCCAGCCACGTGCTCGCCGAGATGGCTCAGACCGTCGACGAGGTGCTCGTGATCAGCCGCGGCCGGCTCGTGGCGCAGGGCTCGCTAGACGAGCTGACCCACGGGGCGTCGGCGCCGGTGTGGGTCCGGAGCCCCGAGGCCGGGCGCCTGCGCGCGGCGCTCGAGGCGCGCGAAGGCGTGACCGTCGAGGCAGGCGAGACTGGCAACGACTGGCTGGCCGTGCGCGGCGGGTCGCTCGAGGACGTGGGCACCGCCGCGGCCGAGAACGGCATCGCCGTGTATGAGCTCTACCGGCCGCGCCAGTCGCTCGAGAGCGTCTTCCTCGAGCTCACGGGCGGCACGGAGGCGGGCTCGTGACGCGGCTCGTCCATGCGGAGCTGCTGAAGCTCCGGACCACGCGCACCTTCTGGGCGATGGCGGGCGCCGCAACGGCGCTGGTGCTGCTGATCGTCGTGCTGTCGCTCGCCCTCGACGACCACCTGCGCAGCGAGGACGACGTGCTCTCGCTGCTGTCGACGATCGGCGTCGCCGGACTGCTCGCCATGGTGCTCGGCGTGGTGGCCGCGGCGGGCGAGTACAGGCACGGCACGATCGCCTCGACGCTGCTCGTGACCCCGCAGCGGCTTCGCGCCGTGACCGCCGCGGTGCTGGCCTGCGCGCTCGGCGGCCTCGCGATCGGGGTGGCGATCTCGGCCGTGACCGCCCTGATCGCGCTCCCGTGGCTGAGCGCGAAGGACGTAGACATGCCGTCCACGGGCGCGATCGTCGAGGTCTTCGTGGGCGGCGCCCTCTTCGCCGCTTTGGCGGCGGCCCTGGGGGCCGCGCTCGGCGCGCTGCTGCGCAACCAGGTGGCCGCCGTCGTGAGCCTGCTCGCCTTCATCTTCATCCTCGACCCGACCATCTCCGCGCTGCTCGAGGACGTGGCGCCCTACACGCTCAGCGGGCTGAGCGCGGCGATGAACGGCGGCGAGAGCGGCACCGACCTGCTTCCGCGCGGCATCGCGGCGCTGGTCTGGGCGCTCTACGCCGCGCTGCTGGGCGCGGGTGCCGCGGTGCTCACCGCCCGCCGCGACATCTAGCCCTCGCCGGGGCAGCGACGCGCTAGAGGATCTGCACGTCGGCGCTGTCGCCGACTACGAAGCGGTAGGCCTTCGGCAGCGACGGCCCGCGCGCGATCGTCACGTCCTTGCCGATCAGGCTCGCCTCGATGCGGTGGTCCACCTGGATGATGCGTGAGCCCGACATCACGATCGAGTGCTCGAGCTCGGCGCTCTCGATCGTGACGTTGTCGCCGATCGCGGTGTAGGGGCCGATGTAGGCGTCCACGAGCCGCGAGCCCGCGCCGATCACGGCCGGTCCGCGCACGGTGGTGCGCTCCAGCCGGGCGCCGGCCTCGATCACCACTCGGCCCTCCACGCGCGAGTCCACCAGCTCGCCGTCGATCCGCTCGTCCAGGTCGTCGAGGATCAGCCGGTTGGCCTCGAGCATGTCCTTCACCTGGCCCGTGTCCTTCCACCAGCCGTGCACGATGTGGGGGTCCACGCGCATGCCGCGGTCGACGAGCGTCTGGATCGCGTCGGTGATCTCCAGCTCGTCCCGCCAGGACGGCTCGATCGAGCGCGCCGCGTCGAAGATCGCCGAGGTGAACATGTAGACGCCCACCAGCGCGAGGTCCGTCTTCGGCTCCTTCGGCTTCTCCACGAGGCGCACCACGCGGCGCTCGCCGTCGAGCTCCGCGACGCCGTAGTTCTCAGGGTCGGACACGGGCGTGAGCAGGATCAGCGCGTCGGGCTGTGCCGAGCGGAACTCGTCGACGAGCGCGACGATGCCGTTGCGCAGCAGGTTGTCGCCGAGGTACATCACGAACGGCGCGTCGCCGAGGAACGGTTCGGCGGTGAGCACGGCGTGGGCGAGCCCGCGCGGCGCGTCCTGCTCGATGTACTCGATCCGCACGCCGAACCTGGAGCCATCGCCGGCGGCCGCGCGGATCTCGCCGCCCGTCTCCGGGGCGATGATGATGCCGACCTCCTCGATCCCGGCCTCCGCCATCGCCTCGATCCCGTAGAAGAGCACGGGCTTGTTGGCCACGGGCACGAGCTGCTTCGCGCTCGTGTGGGTGAGCGGCCTGAGCCGCGTGCCCTTGCCGCCGGAGAGGATGAGTCCCTTCATCAGTAGGAGCCGTGCAGCTTACGGTGGTCCCAGCTCACTGTTCGCGTCGGGACGAACGTGAGCCCGATGCGTTTCTGCGCCTGCGCGGCGACCATGGCCCGGATCTCCTCGGTGAGGCCGCCGGCGTAGCGCTCGAACAGCTCCAGGCCGAACTGCTCGACCTTCTGGGTGTCGCGCTCGAGCCGCACATCGCACTCGAACATCACGCCGCGCAGCTCGTGGTACTGAACACCGTCCTCGATTCCGAGCGTTGCTCTCGGATCCCGCTCCAGGTTCTTCGCCTTCTGGGACTTGGCGTACGTCCAACTCCGAAGCTCGGGGACGAACCAGAGCGGGACCATGTGCGGCAGCCCGCGAGGCCCGTTCGTCGCGCACTGCATGACCATCTTCTCGTCGAGGAAGGCGCGCACCTCCTCGCCCGACATCTCGATCTGGCTACGCCGTGACGGCAAGCTGCTCCGCAGCCTCCAGGACGGCGCGGCGGGCCTCCTCGGGCTCGAGCACCACGGCGTCGCCGGCCTCCTTGAGGATCTCGCGGGCGAGCCACTCGTACGAGGCGTAGGTGCGCTCGAAGATCACGGCGCCGTCGGAGAGCTCGGTGGCGCCCAGGTGGTCCTCGCGCACCCAGCGCGCGCGCTCGGGCGACACCCAGATGCGCGCGCTCGAGCCCGACTCAACCTCGCCGGTGGAGAGCCAGCCGTGCACGTCGGGCTCCACGCCCGGGCGCGGCTCGAACTGGTCGAGCACCGTCACCTCGCGCACGCGGTCGAGCCGGTACGAGCGCGGGGCGTCCTTCTCTAGGTCCCAGGAGTGGATGTACCAGCCCTCCTGGCCGTTCACGAGCTTGTACGGCTCGATCGTGCGCTCGGTGAACTCGTCCTCGTTCTCCTTGTAGTACTCGATCTTCACGAGGCGTCGCGCGATGATCGCGCCTGACACGACGCGCGCCACCTTCGAGTCGTCGCCCTTCGCCGTCGTGATCTGGAGGCCGTCCTCGGCCGGGTCCTGGCCGAGCGCGTCCACGATCTTCTTGCGAGCCGAGGCGAGCGAGCCCTCGGGCAGGTGCTCGCCGATCAGGTCGATGGCCGCGACGAGCGCCTTCGCCTCGAGCGGGAGGAGCCGCGCGGGCTGCGCGAAGTTGTCGCCGTAGGGCTCGGGGTCGACCTCGATCTGGTCGCCCTGCACCTCCGCGTAGAGGACGTACGAGCCGCCGCCGAAGTTCACGACGTTCAGCACGTCGATGTCCTGGCGCAGCTCCTGGTCTGACACCTGGAGCGTTTCGCACAGCTCGCCGACGTTCAGCTTGTGGCTCTCGCGCGCCGCTTCGATGAGGATGCCCGCGAGCGTCACGAGCCGGGCGAAGCGCTCGGGCCGGATCGGCGCCTCGCGCCCCTCGTCCTCCTCCTCGGGCTCAGCCTTCCGGCGCCTGCGCGCCGGCGAGGCCAGCTCGATCGGGCGCGAATGGCGCTCGGTCACGAGCTCGAGCCGCTCGCGCGCCTCCTCCACGAGCTCGTCGGGCCCCTCGATGCGGGCCTGCTCGCCGAGCCCGAGCACCCACGACACCATCTGCCGCGAGTTCGCGTAGTCGGTCTCGAAGAGCTTGCCGCCGTCGGCGTCGCTCACGTCGCCGGCGTGGCCGAAGTGGCGTAGCGCCAGCCAGTCGATCCGGTCGGAGAGCCAGATCCGAGCGCGGCCCACCGGGTCGCCGAGCTGCCAGTCGGTGCGCGTGGCGTACACGCGCGGGTCGAACTCCTCGGGCCGGTTGAAGTCGTGCTCGGCCTTCGAGGAGTAGCCCACCTTGCCGCGGATGCGCGACACGCGGAACACGCGGACGTCGGAGCGTTCGTGCGAGTGGCCGATCAGGTAGAACTGCCCGCCGCGGTAGAGCAGGTGGTAGGGGTCCACCTTGCGCTTCTCCTCCGCGTCCCGGCCGATCGTGTAGTAGTCGAACAGGATCGTCTTGCGGCGGAAGATCGCGGTCTCGATCTTCGACAGGCGCTGCGAGAGCTCGCGGCCGCCCGCGCCGGCCGTGACCGCGAGCGCGACGCTCCGCTGCTCGGGAGCGTCGAGCGGCGACGGCTTCCCCCACGAGAGCTGCTGCAGGGCCAGCCGGAGCGGCTCCGCGTAGGCGAACTCGCCGTCGAGCAGCGACAGCGAGGTGCGCAGCGCGCCGAGCTCCTTGTCCGTGAACTCGATCGCGGGCAGGTAGAAGTTCTCCGGCGGCAGCGAGTAGTTCTCCGCCTCGTAGTAGCCCTCGGCCGGCTTGTCGACCTTCAGGTGGATCCCCAGCGACTCGAGCTCCGCGCGGTCCGCGTAGAAGCGGCGCGCGAACGCCTCGTCGTTCATCTGCGAGTAGCCCTCCACGTCCTGCTTGATCTCGAGCGCCGTGACCGGTCTCCGCTCGGCCATCAGGAACGAGATCAGTGACAACTGCCGGATGAGCTTCTCGGTGTCCTTCGCCATATCCGCACGAGGATAAGCGGGAAACCCGCTTGGGGTAGCCCCCTCCCGCTTCTAGCGCGCAATTTGCGCGTAGTCGTCCCAGGTGTCGACGTCCGGTGGGATCGATCCATCGACCTGAACCTCGACCACCTCGTCCTCGTGGAGGTCGAGCAGCTTCCAGACCGCCTTGTCGCCGTGCAGCGCCGCGAGCTCGCCGAACAGGCGCCGCGAGAAGGCGAGCGGGTGACCGCGGCCGTCGCTGTAGCCACACGCCGCGATGGGGGCGTCCCCGCGGCCCGCGACCAGGCCTCCGACGCTCTCCGCGGTCACGCCGGGCTGGTCGCCCAGCATCAGCACGTCCGAGCGCGGGTCGACGGCGCCGAGCGCGGCTGCGATCGACGACGAGCAGCCCTCCCCGAACTCCCGGTTCTCCACGACCTCGATGCCCTCGAAGTTGACCGTGGTGCGTACCGCGTCGGCGCCGCCTCCGATCACGCACAGGAGCTGGTCGAACTCACAGGCGCGCGCCGTGTCCAGCACGTGGTCGAGCAGCGTGGCCGACCCGTACGGCAGCAGCTGCTTTGGCTGGCCGAGCCGCCTGGAGGCGCCCGCCGCTAGCACGAGCCCGGTGACCATCAGCGCCTCCGGCGGGCCATCTCGACCGGCACCTCCGCGGACACGTTGATCGTGCGGCAGCGGCCGCAGCGGATCCGGACCCGCCTGCCCATGTACTCGGGGTCCATCCCGGTCGCGAGCAGGTTGCCGCACTCGACGCAGACGTAGTCGTACGCGCCGTTGCCGCGGAACACGGGCCTGCCGGGGTCCTCCTGCACGGCCGTCCCGCCGTCGGGAGGCACCTCGCCCTCCTGTATGCGGCGCATGGTCCTGCTGGTCGGCATCAGATCCTCGCGAGCTTCCCTGTGAAGTCCGTGATGAGCGCATCGAGGACGCTCACGACGACGCCCTCACCCATCGAAGCGGCCTTGCCCGTGATCTGAGCCGCGGTGTGGATCGTGCCGCCGCCGTCCGAGAGCTCGAAGGTGACGTCGGCGCTGGCGTGCCCCTGGCCACCGGCCTCCTTCGACTTCACCCGCATCACGGCGCGGTGCGCAGCGGGGTCCTGCTCGATCACGGCGACCGTTCCGGTGAACGTCATCGACATGGCGCCCATCTTCACCTTGATCTCGGCCCTCGCCTCCTCCGGGGCCGTGCGCTCGAGCACGCTCCCGCCCTCCACGCACGGGATCAGCCGGTCGAGGTCGAGGATCGCCTCCCAGGTCTCGTCGATCGGCTTTTCGCTCGTGAAGGAATGGTCCAGCTCAACCACGTAGTGCTCCTTGTCTTAGGGTGCATCCATGTCGCGCGTATTTGGGCCCGAGAACGCCACCCTGACGGTCAGGACGAAGCGAACGGGCGCGGCGTCCAAGGCGGGGCACGACCTGCTCATCGAGGTAACCTCGTGGTCGGCGACGCTCGACCCGGACGCGGACCCGGCCATCATCTTCACGGCAGACTCGCGCTCGCTGCGCGTGCTCGAGGGCAGCGGCGGGATCCAGTCGCTCGGCGACGACGACAGGGCCGGCATCGAGCAGACGATCGACGAGGAGGTCCTCATGGGCACCCCGATCCAGTTCCGCTCGAGCTCCCTGGAGGACGGGCGGGTCGAGGGCGAGCTCGAGCTCGCGGGGGAGCGCCATCCGATCGGCTTCCAGCTCACAGCCGGCGAAGACGGACGGCTCACGACCAGTGCGACCGTCAGGCAAAGCGACTGGGGTATGAAGCCGTACTCGGCCCTGTTCGGGACGCTCAAGGTCGCCGACGAGGTCGAGGTCGCGGTCGAGGCCGATCCGCACGGCGCCTAGTCGCGGTAGACCGTCTGAGCGTCGAGGCCGCCCTCGACGCCTGGCGGCAGTGCCCCGGAGCCGTGCGCGTAGAGAGCGATGTCGGCGATCGTCTTCGCTGCCTCACCATCCGCGCCGGCGCTGAAGACGCCGTTCTGCCACGTGACGCTCTCGGGCGCCGCTCCCAGCGCGACGGCCGCGAGCTGCTGCGCCTTGTCGCGGATCTTGCCCGTGGCGCTCACGATCGCGGGCTCGGTCGCCCCGGACGGGCTCGTGTTGAAGCCGTGCCCCTCGCCGAAGCGGTCCGTGTCGGCGGGGACCACCTTCACGTCCAGCGGTGGCACGCCGAGCTCCTCGGCCACACGCTCCGCGTAGCGGGTCTCGTTGCCGTCGGATTCGGTGGTCAGGCTGAGCACCATCTTGCCGGTCGGGTGCACGCGCAGGAACACCGCTCGGTATGCCTCGTTAGCCATTGGCTGAACCCTCTCGCTCCAGGCGCTGCCGCTCCTGATGGGCGGTCAGCGCGTTGTGCTCCTCCAGGTCGCAGAAGCTCGGTTGTGGCCCGCCGAGCGCATGCGGTGGGACCGCCGGGCGCACGCAGCCCGGGTAGATGCATGTCTTCTCCTGCGGCTCAGTCGCTTCCATCCAGCCCCCAACCGGGTGTCGTCTTCCCCCTGCTCGGTCCGTAGCCGCTCGGCATCGCGACCGAGCTGCCCTGGACCGGGGTGGCGCTCGCCCACGCGTCCTCCTCAGGCTCGGTCTCGGGCTGCGCCGGGGGCGGCTGCCCGCGCTCCGCGGCGATGGCCTCGACCACGTCGTCCAGCGCGTCCAGGCTGTGCCCGCTCACGAGCGCGTCGCAGTGAGGCAGCGCCGCCGCCATGCCGCCGGCCCGCGGTGAGAAGCCGCTCACGCCCGCGCGCGGATTGACCCAGACGATCCGGTAGGCCAGCCGCGAGAGGCGTTCCATCTCGCGCGCGACGAGCGCGGGATCGCCGCGCTCCCAGCCGTCGGACAGGATCACCACGAGGGCGCCGCGGGCCATCCCCCTACGGCCGTGGCGGTCGTTGAAGGCCTTCAGCGCGTCACCGATCCGCGTGCCGCTCGACCAGTCGGGCGCGGCCTCGGCCGCGCGCTGGATGGCCCGCTCCGGGCTGCGCGAGCGCAGCGCGCGCGTGAGGCGCGTCAGCCGCGTGGCGAATACGAACGCCTCGGCGTTCTGGGCGCTGCTGGCGGCGCAGGTCAGGAACTGGAGGTAGGCGCGCGCGTAGGGCTCCATCGAGCCCGAGATGTCGCACAGGAGGACCAGCCGGCGGGGAACGACGCGCCGGCGCCGGCGGGCGAGGCGAATCGGGTCGCCGGCGGTGCGGATGCTCCCGCGCAGCGTGCGCCGCATGTCGATGCGCTCGCCGCGGTGGGCTCGCTCGGAGCGGCGCTTGCGCCGCCTCGGCGTCGCGAGCTCGATGCGCTCCATCAGCCTGTACAGCTGCGCCAGCTCGCCCGGCGCAAGCGCGTCGAAGCGCTTGCCGCGCAGCACCTCCTCGTCGCTCGGGGCCATCGGCACGGCGATCTCCCCCGACAGCTCCTCCTCGCGCGCCCCGGAGGGCGCGGGCGAGGCCTCGCTCGCGCGCAGGCCGGTCGCCGCCGAGCTGCCCGGGACGGTCCGATGCTCCGGCGCCGGTCGCTCGTCCGGCGGCGCGGGGACCGTCTCCAGTTCCTCGGGCGCCGGCGCCGCACGAAGCTCGCGCGAGCCGAACACCGAGGAGAAGACGGCGTCGAAGGCCTTCACCTGGGCCGAGTCCGATACGAGCACCGCCCGGGCGGTCCAGTAGAGCCGCCGCCTCGACACCGGCCTGACCAGCGTGAGCGCCTGAGCGAAGCGCGCGGCGCGCTCGGCGGTCGTGGGAACGCCGGCCTCGTGCAGGCGACGGCTGAACGCCCCCACGAAGGCGGGCAGGTCGAGATGGATCGTCCGCACGGTGAAGGCGCGCTCGGTCATCGCGCCACGAGCTGCCCCAGCCCGGCCGCGCGGACCACCTCCTGGTCCTCGCTGTACTTGAGCACCGAGCCGAGCGTGCGCTCCACGGCGGCCTCGTCGAGCTGAGCGACCCCGAGCAGGTCGAGCGCCGCGACCCAGTCGATCGCCTCGGCAATGCCGGGAGGCTTCTGCACGTCGCTCTCGCGGATACGAGCGACCGCGTCCGCCACCTGCACGGCGAGCGCCTCCGACGCGCCCTTCACCCGCCGCCGCACGATCTCGACCTCGCGCTCCGGAGTCGGATAGTCGATCCACTGGTAGAGGCAGCGGCGCTTGACCGCGTCGTGGAGGTCACGGGTGCGGTTCGAGGTCAGCACGATCACCGGCGGGTGGGTCGCACGGATCGTGCCGATCTCCGGGATCGTCACCGCGGCGTCGGCGAGCAGCTCGAGCAGGAACGCCTCGAAGTCGTCGTCCGCACGGTCGATCTCGTCGATCAGCAGCACCGCCGGGCGCGGGCCGGGATGCTCGAGCGCACGCAGCAGTGGGCGGCGGATCAGGTAGTCGGGGCCGAACAGGTCGTCCTCCGCGAGCTTCGTGCCGCTCGAGTCGGCGAGCCGGACGCTGAGCAGCTGGCGCGGGTAGTTCCACTCGTACAGCGCCTCCGCGGCGTCGATCCCGTCGTAGCACTGGAGCCGGATCAGCGGCGTGTCGAGCACGGCCGCCAGCGACTTCCCGGCCTCGGTCTTCCCGACGCCCGCCTCGCCCTCCAGGAGGAGCGGCTGCGGCAGGCACAGGCTCAGGTACATCGACGTGGCGAGGCCCTCGTCGACCAGGTAGTCGACCGCCGCCAGCCGCTGGGCCAGCGTCTCTACGTCAGGGACGAGATGGCGGAGCGAGCTCACGTCTCTCCTCGAACTTTCGCCTGCACCCCGCGCAGCAGAAGTACACGCTCCCGCCGCCGTGCTCGAGCGACGGGGTGTCGGCCGCGACGACGACCGTCATGCCGCAGATCGGGTCGACCGCCGTGATCGGCGCTCCGCTCGGCAGCGGGTCAGGTCCGGTGCGGCGCACCGCGATGATCCGCGCGACGATGGACAGGGCGACCTCCGCGGGCGTGCGCGCGCCTATGTCGAGCCCGGCGGGCGTGTCGAGTGCCTCGATGAGCTTCTCCGCGACTCCGTCGGCGCGCAGCTCGTCGACCACGGCGGCGCCGCGCTTCGTGCTGGCCACGAGACCGACGTAGCGAACGCCCGCCTCGAGCCCCGCGCGAAGCGTCCCGACCTCGTCGTTGCCGTGGGCCGCGACCACCAGCGCCAGGTCGGCCGCGGTGGGGGTGAGCACGCCGTCGGTGATGTCCTGCGCGGCGACGATCTTCAGGCCCACCTCGGGCCCGAGGCCGCGCAGCGCGGCGACGATGGGAGAGTCGCCCGCCACGAGCACTCGCGGCGCCGGCAGGACCGGCTCGAGGAAGACCTCGATCGCCCCACCGGAGAGGCACGGATTCGTGACCGTCACCGCGCCCTCTTCGCGGATCGTCTCCTCCGGGCCGTCGGGCAGGATCCGCAGCAGGAGCGGGCTTCCGCTCTCGATCGTCTCGAGCGCGTGAAGGCGGACGCTGTGCTGCGCGCAGACCCCGCCGATGAAGCCCTCGATCGTCCCGTCGGCCTGCACGAGCCCGGTGTTCCCCGGTTCGACGCTCGCCGGGCGCTGCACGCGCACGACCGTCGCGACCACGAACGGCGCGTCCTCGGCGGCGAGCTCCTGGGCCCTCCGCGTGAGCGCGTCTCGCATCACTGCGGCGGCTCCGGACGGCCCTGCATCGCGGCCCAGACTCGTGCCGGCGTGCATGGCATGTCGATGTGAGTGACCCCGTGCGACTCGTGGAGCGCGTCGATCACCGCATTGACGATAGCCGGGGGCGAACCGACGTTCGGCGACTCGCCGACCCCCTTGGCGCCGAGCGGGTGGTGCGGGCAGGGCGTGACCGTCTCGCCGAGCTCGAAGTCGGGGCACTCGAGCGCGGTCGGGATCAGGTAGTCCATGAACGACCCGTTCAGGCAGTTGCCCTCCTCGTCGAACGTGATCACCTCCATCAGCGCGATGCCGATCCCCTCGGCCAGCCCGCCGTGGATCTGCCCGTCGACGACCATCGGGTTGATGCGCACCCCGCAGTCGTCGACGGCGATGAAGCGCCTGACCTTGACCTCCGCCGTCTCCGGGTCCACGTCGACGACCGCGATGTACGCGCCGTACGGATAGGTGAGGTTCGGCGGGTCGTAGATGACCTGCGCGTCGAGGCCGCCCTCCATCCCCTCGGGGAGCGGCTCGCCGCTGTACGCGCGCACAGCGATGTCGTCGATCAGCGCCACCTTCTCCGGGTCGCCCTTGACGTGCCAGCGGCCCTTCTCCCAGGCGAGGTCCTCGGGCCTCGTCTCCAGCATCGTGGCCGCGATCATGCGTGCCTTGTCGCGCACCTTGCGTGACACGACCGCCACCGCCGCTCCCGACACCGGCGTCGAGCGGCTGCCGTAGGTCCCGAGCCCGTAGGGCGACCTGTCGGTGTCGCCGTGGCGCACCTGCACGTCCTCGGGCGGGATCCCGAGCTCCTCGGCGACGATCTGCGCGAACGTCGTCTCGTGGCCCTGCCCCTGCGTCTGCGCGCTGATGCTGACCACCGCCTTGCCGGACGGGTGCACGCGCAGGTCGGCGCCGTCGTTCATGGCCAGGCCGAGGATGTCCATGTGCTTGCGCGGCCCGGCGCCGACGCCCTCCGTGAAGAACGAGACGCCGATGCCCATCAGCTCCCCGCGCGCCCGCTTCTCTGCCTGCTCGCGCCGCAGGTCGCCGTAGCCCGCGATCTCCATCGCGACCTTCATCGTCTTGGCGTAGTTGCCGGAGTCGTAGGTCCAGCCCGTGGTCGTCTCGTACGGGAACTGCTCGGGCGCGATGAAGCTCTGCATCCGCAGCTCGATCGGGTCGATGCCCATCTCGAGCGCGAGCGCGTCGACCATGCGCTCGACCAGGTACACGGCCTCGGTGATCCGGAACGAGCAGCGGTAGGCCACCCCGCCCGGCGCCTTGTTCGTATAGACGGCCTTGACCTTCACGTGCGAGGCCTGGAGGTCGTACGAGCCGCAGACGATGTGGAAGAAGCCGGCGGGGAACTTCGTCGGCTGCGCGGTGCTGTCGAAGGCGCCGTGGTCGGCGATCGCGTCGACGCGCAGGCCGGTGATCTTGCCGTCCTTCGAGCACATCTCCGCGCGCATCACGTAGTCGCGCGCGAAGCCGGTCGACATCAGATTCTCCGAGCGGTCCTCGATCCACTTGACGGGCACGCCGGCGACGATCGAGCCGGCGATGGCGCACACGTAGCCGGGATACACCGGCACCTTGTTGCCGAAGCCGCCGCCGATGTCGCCCGTCTTGATCCGGATCATGTGCTCGGCGAGCCCTGCGACCTGCGCGTACACGGTCCGGTGCGCGTGCGGCGCCTGGTTGCCGTTGTAGATGTCGAGCTGGCCCGTCTCCGGGTTGAAGTCGGCGATCATGCCGCACGTCTCGAGCGGCGCCGGGTGGCAGCGCGGGTAGATGATGTCCCGCGCGACGACCGTGTCCGCCTCCGCGAAGGCGCGGTCGGTCGCCTCCTCGTCACCGGCCTCCCAGGTCGGGCTGGCGAGGTTGTCCGACTGGCCGACCTTGTCGTCGCGGATCAGGGGCGCTTCCGGGTCGAGCGCCCTGCGGGCGTTGACGACCGCGGGCAGCGGCTCGTACTCCACGTCGATCAGCTGGAGCGCGTCGCGCGCGATGTACTCGTCGGTCGCGATCACGAACGCGACCTCCTGGCCCTGGAAGCGCACCTTGTCGCCTGCCAGCACGGCCTGCGTGTCGTACGAGATGGTGGGCATCCACGCCAGCCCCAGCGTCTCCAGGTCCTTGGCGGTGACCACCGCCGCCACGCCCGGAAGGGCGAGCGCCTTGCTGGTGTCGACGGAAATGATGTTGGCGTGCGCGTACGGGCTCCGCAGGATGGCGCCGTGCACCATCCCGGGCAGCCTCACGTCGTCCAGGTAGTTGCCCTTGCCGCGGATGAAGCGCGCGTCCTCCTTGCGCTTGAGGCGGCCGAAGCCGATCGGCCGTTCCTGGACCGCGCTCGGGAGGTTCTCGACGGTGGCCATCCTCATGCCTCCTGTTTCGTCGCGGCTTCGTGCTGGGCCGCCCACTGGACCGCGGCAACGATGTTCTTGTAGCCCGTGCAGCGGCAGATCGCTCCGGAGATCGCCGTGCGGATCTCGGCGTCGGTCGGGTTCGGGTTCTCGTCCAGCAATGCGCGGCTCGTCATGAGCATCCCCGGCGTGCAGAAGCCGCACTGAAGGGCGTGCGTCTCGTGGAAGCCCTGCTGGATCGGGTCGAGCTCGCCGTTCACCTCGAGCGACTCGACCGTGCGGATCTCATGGCCTTCGCACATCACCGCGAGTGTCGTGCAGGACTTGACCGGCTCCCCGTCCATCAGCACGACACAGGCGCCGCAGTTGGAGGTGTCGCAGCCCCAGTGCGTGCCGGTGAGCCCCGGCGTGTCCCGAATGAAGTGGACGAGCAGCTGGCGCGGCTCGACGTCGCGCGAGACGGGCTCGTCGTTGACGGTGATGGTCACCTGCATGGTCAGGCCTCCTGGTGCTGCGCACGGGCCGCCGCACGGCGGAGGGCGCGTTTCGTGAGCACGCCCGCTAGGTGGCGCTTGTAGTCGACCGGCCCGCGGCCGTCCGGCAGCGGCGCGCAGTCCTCCGAGGCGATCTGGCCGGCCTCGGCGAACAGCTCCTCCGACGGCGCCTTGCCGCGCAGGAGCTCCTCCGCCCGCGAGACGTGGACCGTGGTCGGCCCGACTGCGCTCAGCGCCACTCCCGCGTCGGCGATCGTGCCGTTCTCGATCCACACCGCGGCCGACGCCGCCGCGACCGCCCAGTCGCCGGCGCGCCGCTCCACCTTCTCGTGGGCGCTACCCGCGCCGGGGCGCAGGTCCAGCCTGACCTCGGTGAGCAGCTCGCCGTCGCCGACCGCGGTGGTGAACGGGCCGATGTAGAACTCGTCGAGGCCCACGACGCGCTCGCCGCCCGGGCCGCGGATCACCGCCTTCGCCTTGAGGGCGGAGCAGACCGCGGACAGGTCCTCCGCGGCGTCGGCCTGGCAGAGCGAGCCTCCGATCGTGCCGCGATTGCGCACGACGGGGTCGGCGATCACCTGCTCGGCGTCGCGGAAGAGCGGAAAGCGCAGCGCGAGCAGGTCGGACTTCAAGAGCTCGACGTGGCGCGTGAGCGCCCCGATCCGCAGCTCGTAGCCCTCCTCCCGGATGTACGAGAGCTCGTGGAGATCGTTGATGTCGACCAGGTGCTCGGGGTTAGCGAGCCGGAGCTTCATCATCGGCAGCAGGCTGTGCCCGCCGGCGATGATGCGCGCCTCGGAGCCGAGCCGCGCGAGCGCCTCGATCGCCCCGTCGACGCTGGTGGCGCGTTCGTACTCGAATGAGGCGGGGGTCTGCACGAGCTAGCTCCTGTCGTCGGCGTCGACCTGACGAGATGTGGCGGCGGCGTCCTTCAGGTCCGGCTCCGCCCCCTCTTCCGGAGGCTCTGGGCCTCCATCGGTCGTCGCGTCGGCCTCGTCGCCGGCGTTCGGGTCGATGCCGCGCTCGGTCGCCGGCTCCTCGGACCCGGTCGTCTCCCCGAGGGCCGAGCTGCCGAGTTGCGGGTCCTCTGCCAGCAGCTCGGGCGGCGCGTCGGACCCTCCGAGCTCGGCGGGGACGATCCCCTCGGCGGCTGTCTCGGCCCACTGGCCCTTCTCACGCAGCTCGGCTTCGTCCGGGGTCGTCCCGCCACGCTGCTCGCTCGGCTCGTACTGCACCGGCGCGTCCGTGCCGATCACGGGAGACCTGGACAGCTTCTCCGGGCGCGTCTGGCGGACCTCCGGGTACAGGGAGCGTGCGTCGAGGCTGCCGCCCTCGACGTTCCGCAGGACCGGGCCGTTCGGGCTGGCGGCGGCGATCGGCGCCTCGCGCCCGAGCCGGGCCAGCGTGAGCGTTCCCTTCGTATACACCTCGGAGATGCGCGGTGGGGTGATGGCGCCGCTGTCCGGGAAGTTCCGCAGGCCTTCGGCGGCCGCGCCCGGATACAGCCCTTCGATCAGGCCCATCGAGTCCGCCAGCCCGGCCTTCTTCACGAGCAGTCCCTCGAGCAGGCCGACGCCCGCGTCGAGGTTCGCGTTGATGTCCTGAACGACCTCGGCCACGGGTGCGCTCTTCTCGATGATCTCGACGACGCCGGAGATGGCCTCGTCCAGGCCCGCGGTCACCTGCCTCAGGGCGAGGATCGTCGACACGAGGTAGTAGACCAGCGCGAGGACGATCAGAAGGACGGCGGCTATGAGGACTACGCCTGGTGCGGGCATCGCTCCTCCTCAGCTCGCGTCGTCGATGATCACGTCGAGGGAGCCGCCGTAGTTCGCGACCACCTCGACCGTTGTCTTCACGTGCGCCTGCGTCGTGAGCAGCAGCGGCACGGCGTCGAGGTCCTTCGACCCGGCCTGCGCGGCGGCGGCTATCCGGCGCACGCTCGGCACGATGCTGCGCGCGGCGTCGAGCACGCCCTTCAGCAGGTACACCACCACGGGCAGCACCACCACGAGCAGGAGCAGGTCGCCGATCCACCAGAGGATCATCTGGGCCTCCTCTCCGCCACGACCGCGGCCTTGGCCGCGATCCCCGGCATGGCGCTGACGATCACGTCGAACTGCGCGTTGATCGCCTTCACCGCGGGCTCGAGCGGACGCAAGTGCTCGGACTGGACGGTCTCGAGCGCGTCGGCGAGCGTCGCGAGGTTCTTCGAGGTGGACTCGAGGCTGGCGCGGATGCGGATCAGGGCGACCGCCACCACCGCCACCGCGACGACGGCCAGCAGGACGCTGAGGAGCACGAGCAGATCGGTGTCGCTCATGACTCGCCGTACCCGTCGGTGAGCGCGTTCATATAGCGGTCTTGGACCACGGCTTCCTCCACGATCAGGCCGAGCACGGGGGCGGTCGCCGCGAGCTGCGGGATGTTGGCTGTGTTGCCGGCGACCTTGCCCGCGACCTCGAGCAGGCCGCCAACCGACCTGTCGATGTCGTCGACCGTCCTGACGAGGACGATCAGGAGGAACGCGACGATCAGGGCCGCGACGAGCCCGATCACGAGCGATACGGCCCAGAGCGTGTTGGCCGAGACTGCGAGCGAGAGCGTCATTTGCCGACCGCCACCTTTCGGAGCGCGCGTGCCGAGTGCAGGATCCTGACCCCGGAGTCGTTGATCTGGCCGATCCCGGCGAGCTCGTCGGTCTGGGCGCGCACCAGCTCGACTCCGTCGACCGCGCCCCGCGCCTGCGCCTGGATCTTCCGGGCGAGCAGCACGATGGTGATGACGATCGCCGCCGCCACGGCGATTACGACGATGCCGAGCACGAGCCCCACCCACCAGCCTGTGGAGGCACCCATCACGAGGGGCATTTCAAATCTCCCTGGGTCGTCGACCTGACCATCTCTCCCTGCCTACCATCGCGGCGGGTAGTGGTCGAGTCAACTATTTGGGCGCGCTAGGCCGCTTCTTCCTGGCGGACCTGCTCGCGCGTGGCGAAGAAGGCCGACGTCGAGAGGCCGCGGTCGAAGTCCGACCAGCTCGCCCCGTCGGCGAGTGAGCGCTCGATGCGGTCGAAGCTGCCGAGGTTCCCGCCCAGGTTGTCCACGAAGTGGACGAGCGTGGCCTCGCGGGTGCAGGGCACCACCGGGCTGCCGTGCTCCAGCTTGCCGTGGTGGCTCAGGATGATGTGGAGGAGTCCCTCGGCGTCCGCCTGCGGAAAGCCGTCGATCCGCTCGAGCTCGCGCCGGATCATGTAGTAGCCGAGCGGGATCTCGCCGAGCAGCTTGCCGCGGTCGGTGAGCTCGATCGCGCCGTTGACGCTTGCGTAGACCTCGGTCTTGCCGATGTCGTGGAGCAGCGCGCCCGTAACGGCCAGCTCCCGATCCACGCCGCCCGCGAAGGGGCCGGACGCGAGCGCGTTCACGCCCTGGGCGACCGACAGGCAGTGCTCGAGCAGGCCGTGCTGGTAGGCCTGGTGGTAGTGCTTCGCGGCCGGGGCCAGGTGGTAGGCCGCGCCCGTCGGCGTGGAACGGTCGAGCAGGCGGGCGAGCAGCGTGCGGAAGTGGGGGCGGCGGATCGTCTCGATCAGCTGGTCGAGGTCGGCCGCCATCTGCTCGTACGGGACCGGCGGCGCCTCGGTGAGGTCGTTCAGGTCGTACTCGTGGTCGGCGGCTGCGCGCAGCTTGCGGATCGTGATGGCGGCGCCGTAGCGCTCGTCGACCGAGTAGCGGCCGAGGATCCGCACCACCGCGCCGGTGGGGCACACGCCGGCGATCTCCTCGACGCCGTCCCACACCACGGCCTCCACGGCGCCGGTCATGTCGCCGAGCTGGAGCTTCAGGAACTCCTCGCCGTTGCGCTTCTGCCGTCGCGAATGGGTGCGCACGACGAACACGTCGTTCACCTCCTGGCCGTTCGCCAGGTCGCGGACAAAGCACCTCGTGTGCGTGAGCGTGGTCTGCTCCATCGGGAGTGCCAAGTTAAGGCCGGACCCGGACGGTTTAGCCTGACGCCTATGGGCGTCCTGGTGGCGGGTGGAACGGGTGCTCTCGGGAGCGCGGTGGTCCGGGAGCTGATCGCGGCGGGCTACGACTGCACAGTCACCTGGATCGCCGAGCGTGAGCTCGAGCGGGCTCAGGCCGCCTTCGGGGACAGCGTGTCCTTCTTCCGCGCGGATCTCGTGGACCCCGACGGCGGCGCCGACGAGGCAGTCGCGGCGGTGCACGACCTGGAGGCTGTCGTCGACCTCGTCGGCGGCTACGCATCCGGGCCGCTCGTCCACGAGACCACCTGGTCGGATTTCGAGGGGATGCTGCGACTCAACCTCGCTCCGGCCTACAACCTCGCGCGCGCGGCCATGCCCAGGCTCGTCGAGCGCGGCGGCGGCGCGTTCGTCGCCGTCTCGGCGCGAGCCGCACTGCGGCCCTTCCCGGGCGCGGCCGCGTACGTGACCGCGAAGGCGGCGGTGCTCGCCTTCATACAGGCGCTGGACGCCGACTACCGCTCCAAGGGCATCCGCGCCAACGCGATCCTGCCGAGCGTGATCGACACGCCCGCGAACCGCGAGAGCCAGCCCGACGCCGACCACGAGAAGTGGGTCCAGCCCGCCGAGATCGCCCGCGTGGTGCGCCACCTGGTCTCGGACGACGCGGCCGTAACGACCGGTGCCGCGATCCCGGTCTACGGGCGCGCGTAGTAGTCGAGCGCGCGCCTGCCGAGCTCTTTCGTGGCGTTGCCGTTCTGGATGGCTCCGATCGGCGCGGCCACGAACGGGACCAGCCTCGCGGCGTAGCGGCGCGCCATTCGCTTGGCGATGTACTTCGCCAGCTTCAGGTGGAGGGCGTCGCTGCGGCGGCCCGTGACAGCTCGCTCGACCATCGCCTGGGCCATCCGCTTGCCCACCCCGTCGAGCGCCTCGCGGGCCTCGGCCGGCGTGTCGTACAGGCCCTGGAGCGCCAGGTACTCGGCCGGGCGCATCGGGTGACACGGGTCGTAGCCGTACGCTGCCGCGATGTAGAAGACCATGCGGCTCTGGATCCAGAGCAGGGCCACCAGGTCGGGAGCGGCCGTGACCACGCCGCCGATCCCGAGGGCGCCGCCCTCGAGCCGCGCGAGCCGCACGTGCTTCTTCACGGCGGTGCGGGCGAGCTCATCCGGGGTGTGTCCCGCGCCGGCGATTCGCACCCACTCGGCGGCCTGCGGCCCGAAGCGCTCCGCCGCAGCCAGCGCGATGTACTCGGGCGCGCGATCCGGCTCGGCCAGCATGCGCTCCCAGACCCGCTTCGGGGGCCGGTCGAGCTGCTCGATATCGGTGGTTGCAGGCACGGGTCGCAGGGTACCTAGTGGTGTATGGCCTCAAGCAACGGCACAACCACACGGCACGGCATTCTCAGCGACGACCGGCAGGACGACCGCGACCAGCTGATCGAGCTGCTCACCAAGGCGTACTGGATGGAGATCGAGACGGTGATGAGCTACATCGCCAACTCGATCAACCCCGACGGTGTGCGCGCCCAGGAGATCATCGAGTCGCTTCGTGAGGACGTGGAGGAGGAGCTCGGCCACGCGCGCCAGTTCGGCGAGCGCATCAAGGAGCTCTACGGCGTTGTGCCCGGCTCACTCGACTTCAACGCCGAGCAGTCCTACCTCCAGCCGCCCGACGAGCAGACCGACATCGTCCATGTCATCAAGGGCGTGATCGAGGCCGAGACCGGCGCGATCGAGCACTACAACGAGATCATCGAGTTCTGCGAGGGCCGCGACCCGGTCACCCAGGACATGGTCACCGCGATCCTCCACGACGAGGAGGGCCACAGGCGCCTCTTCGAGGGCTTCCTGCGCGAGTACCAGACCGAGGGCCTCGCGTAGGGCGCAAGCGGCGGGCGGTGCCCGCCGCGCAGCGATGGCGATCAGACGAGCGCGTCGGCCACCAGCACGACGGTCCCGAACAGCCCCGCCGCGGCGGCGATGACGCCGACCACGCGCGGGGACGGGCCGCCGTGGATGCCCGTCGCGTGCACCGCCGCGTGGCCCTTGCCGCGCTCGAGCAGCCAGCGGTTCACCGGGTAGGCGAACAGGCCCGCCACGAACAGCGCGAACGACAGCGAGCCCCAGAACAGCACGTCGCCGAGCCCCGCCTCCATGGCGCCCGGGATCACCAGGATGATCGCGTTGTCGACGATCTCCATCACCGCGATCGAAAACGTGTCCGACGCGAGCGCGATCGGGATCACGGCCGCAAGGGCGAGCCCGCCGCGCAGCAGCGGCAGGCTCGTCAGCGAATAGCCGAACAGGAATGCGAGCGCGATCGCGAGCGCGATCGTCGCGGCGTCCGACCAGCCCAACGCCGTGCCGATCGCGACGCCCACCACCTCGCCGATCGCGCAACCCGTGAGGCAATGAAGCGTGGCGCTCAGCGCCATCCGGTTCACGTCTTCGTGATCCATCTCCTCGCCCAACGCTAGATACCATCGTCTCGCTGTCACCAGGCGAGGTAGCTCAGTTGGTAGAGCACACGACTGAAAATCGTGGTGTCGCCGGTTCGATTCCGGCCCTCGCCACCTGACCGGCTGCGGCGCATCGCCAGGCGGCGTCCTCGGTCGCTCGCGTGCAGAGCACGCGTTGCTCCCTGCGAGGGCTGCGCCCTCGCCGCATCGTGTGGCCTGCGCCCGGCGAGCCTGCGCTCGCTCGTTTTGGTCTCGGCTTCGCCCTCGCTGGTTCGCTGCCGCTTCGCCGCTCCGGCTGCGACGTCGGCTGACGGTTTGCCGCAAGTTTAGGTCAAGAATGGAGCAAAACGTCGCAAATGGTTGCATGACCGAAAAGATTGAGTTAGCCTGCCGCCGATCCTGATGACCGCCGGAGGCTCTTGACTACTCGCACGCAACACATTGGGGCCGCTGCGGCGGTCGGAGATTCGGTCGAGGATGCGCTCCCTGACAAGGAGCGCGTCCGGGACGCCGCGGCCCAGCTCGCGGAAGCCGGCGTCGAATACGTGCTGTCGTGCTGGGTGGATCTGCTCGGGGTCCCCAAGACCAAGCCGGTGCCGCTCTCCGCGTTCGAGGAGCTCTGCGCCGGCAAGGGACCGCAGTTCGCGGTCCATTCGATCTCGATGGTCCCCGAGCTGGGACCGGCCGACCCCGACCAGATCTCGCTCCCGGATCTCGACACGCTGACCATCTGCCCGTGGGACCGCCGCTACGCGTGGATGTTCGCGGACCTCTACATCGGCGACAGCGGGAAGCCCTACGAGCTCTGCCCGCGGCTCGCGCTGAAGCGGCAGATCGACGCTGCGACCGAGGCCGGCTACGGCTTCCTGTTTGGCTTCGAGCCCGAGTTCATCGTTATGCGGTACACCGCCGACGGCGAGCTGCGCAAGGCGTTCGACGACGACCCCTCCTCCCCGCGCGGCGAACGCCTGCGACGGCAGGCCTACGGGTACGACGCCGAGTTCTCGCTCGACGCGATGGCGTTCCTCGGCGAGGTCGGCGACGCGCTGAACGAGCTCGGATGGGACCTGAAGGACGTTGTGGCTGAGGGCGCCTACTCGCAGTTCGAGCTGGACTTCGGCCCGACCGACCCCCTCGGGGCGGCCGACCGGGTGGTGTTCCTACGCACGCTGCTCAAGCAGGTCGCGAAGCAGCATGGGCTCTTCGTCACCTTCATGCCGAAGCCCACGAACGGGGACTGGCGCAGCGGCGCGCACATCAACCACAGCATCCAGCCGGCCGACGACCGCGACGCGAACCTCTTCAAGAACGGCGACGGCGCCTGGACGACGACCGCTCTGCACGCTGCGGGCGGCATCCTGGCGCATGCCGAGGCACTGACGGCATTGGCCTGCCCGACCGTCAACTCCTACAAGGGGCTCGTCGCGAAGGTGCCGGGCTTCGAGGGCGGCACGGTGACATGGGCGCCGACGCACGTGTGCTACGGCGAGAACAACCGGTCGGCGATGCTCCGGTTCCCGCAGTCGCGGCCGGCGATCGAGAACCGCGCCGCTGACTTGTGCACCAACCCGTACCTCGCGGTTGCGATGACGATCGCGGCGTCGGTCGAGGGCGTGCAGGAGAGCATCTCTCCCGGCCCGCCGGTCAACACCAGCCTGTACGACCTCACGGATGCCGAGCGCGAGTCGAGTGGCATCCGCCGCCTGCCGCGGAACCTCCTGGAGGCGGTCGAGGCCTTCGACGCCGACCCGCTGGCGAAGCGCGTCCTCGGCCCGACCATGCACGACTCATACAGCCGGTACAAGCACGACGAGTGGCATCGCTTCCACACGCACGTCGCGGACTGGGAAACGACCGAGTACATGCGCTTCTTCTGAGGGCGGCCATGGGGCCGCGTGTGGATCAGCTTCAAGCTAGTGCGCTCGACTCGATCGAGTCGGCGGGCATCGAGGTGTTCGAGGCGGGTGACGTCGAGCTTCAGCACGGCGGCACCCTGGTCGACGCACGGCTCGCGTTCAGGGTCCACGGTCGCCTCAACGAGACGCGCGACAACGTCATCCTCTACCCCACGCGGTTCGGCGGCACGGCGGACGACAACGAGTTCCTGATCGGGGAGCGCCACGCACTCGACCCGACGCGGTACTGCATCGTCATCCCGAACCTGCTCGGCAATGGCATCTCATCGTCGCCGAGCAACAGCCAGCCCCCATCCGACGGCGCGCGCTTCCCGCTCGTCACGATCTACGACAACGTCCGCCTCCAGCATCGCCTGCTGACGGAGGAGCTCGGCGTCAACCGCATAGCACTCGCGGTCGGCTGGTCGATGGGGGCGCAGCAGGCATACCACTGGGCGGTGCTCTATCCCGAGCTCGTGGAGCGCCTCGCCGCGATCTGCGGATCGGCGCGCACCTCTCCGCACAACCACGTCTTCCTCGAGGGCGTGAAAGCGGCGCTGACGGCGGACCCGGCATGGGAGGGCGGCGAGTACGAGAGGCAACCGGAAGTCGGGCTCCGCGCAATGGGCCGCGTCTGGGCGGGATGGGGCTTCTCGCAAGCGTGGTACCGCAACCAGCTCCACCGGGCGATGGGCAGCGACTCGCTCGAGGACTTCCTCGCGGAGTACGAGAGCATGTTCCTTGCGCGCGACGCGAACAACATGCTGGCCATGATCGCGACCTGGCAGGCGTCGGACATCAGCGCGAACGACGGTTTCCATGGCGACTTCGAGCGGGCGCTCGCGGCGATCGATGCCCCGGCCGTCGTCATGCCCGGCGCGACGGACCTCTACTTCCATGCCGACGACAGCGAGTACGAGGTTCGGCACATGCGGCGGGCGGAGCTGCGCCCGATCCCCTCGATCTGGGGCCACTACGCCGGCGGCGGGCGCGACCCCGAAGCGACGGCGTTCATCGACGACTGCCTTCGCGAGCTACTCGCGGGGTGACACCCATGACAAGGAGCGACCTTTCCGAGATGACAACGCCCGGCACGGAACACGAAGCGGACTTCCTGCGCGTCGCCCCCGGGGAGGAGAACTGGAAGAGCGCGTTCGAGTTGGGCATCGAGGTGGACGTGGTGCAGGGCGACCCGGACAGGCCGGGGATCTACGTGCTGCGCCTCAAGTGGCCGCCGCGCGTGATGAGCCGGCCGCACTTCCACCCAGAGGACCGCCACGTCGTGGTGATCTCAGGGACCTGGTACACGGGCACCGGCGAGGACTTCGCTCCCGAAGACGCCGTCCCGATGAAGCCTGGCAGTTACATGTTCCATCCCGGAGGGGCGGTGCACTGGGACGGCTCCAAGGACGAGGAGACCGTCATTCACCTGACGGGCTACGGCCCCACCGACCTCACGCTCATCGACCCCGACGGCCCCGGCTTCAGCCGGGTCTAAGTCGCACATCGACGGCATGCAACGCAACCGAGCCACAAGAGGGGAGTCGGGTTGACAAGCGCCACCGCTGGATTGACGAGTGCGCCAGAGGCCGAGGAGCTTCGCAGGCGCCTGGCAGGTGAGCTCGAGGATCTGATCGCCGCGAACTCGTCGCTGCCCGGGCACTGGTACTCGGACCAGGCCATCTTCGACCTCGAGATGGCGCATGTCTTCGGGGTGTCGTGGCTGTACGCCGGCAGCATGTCGCGGCTCGCCGAGCCCGGTGACTACTTCACGACGGAGATCGCGCTCATGCCGGTCGTCGTGGTCCGCGACAACGACGGAGCGATCAACGCGTTCATAAACGTCTGCCGGCATCGCGGGCACATCGTCTGCTCGGGCGAGGGAAATCGCAGCACCCTTCAGTGCCCGTACCACGCGTGGACGTACGGGCTCGACGGGGCGTTGCGCGGAGCCCCGCGGTCGAATCGCGAGCCGGGGTTCGACAAGACGAAGTTCCCGCTCGTCCGGCTGAAGGTCGACACGTGGGGCCCGTTCATCTTCGTGAACCGCGACCTCGACGCCGCACCGCTCGCGGACGTGCTCGGCGACATGCCCCAGGCGGTGGCCGCCCACAGGTTCGACGTGACCGCGTACGGGTCGCGTGTCCGCGAGGAGTGGGAGGTGGCGACCAACTGGAAGATCGCCCTCGACAACGGCGGCGAGTGCTACCACTGCGCGACCACTCACCCCGACTTCCACCGCAACTACCACACCGGGTCGGACGAGTACGCGATCGAGCTCCACGATGGCTGGACCTACCAGGGGTGCAGCCTCCGGGACGAGTCCATCGTCGAGACGCGCCCAGACCTCGCGGAGGGTGGGGCCTACAACCAGTTCATGCTCTGGCCGACATTCAAGCTCCTGATCTTCGGCAACTGGATGGGCGTGCATGTCGACAACCCAATCTCGCCCTCGCGGACGGTCAAGCGGCTCGAGAGCTTCTTCGCACACGACGCCGACGAAGGGGGGATCCAGGAATTCCACGACTACGTGCGGGGGGTGATGGAGGAGGACGTGAGCGTGGTCGAGCTCACTCACCGCGGAGCTGCGACCGGGCTCGTTCCGCCCGGACCGCTCTTCTGCAACTCCGGAGAGGAGATGCTGCAGTTCTGGCAGCGCCGTCTCCAACAGGCCTTTTCAACTGAGTAAACGTCCCCAAGCCGGCGCGCCAGCGTCTCGGCTTCACCACCAGCTCGTAAGTGATGAGGAGATCAGTCCTATGAGACGACGACGGCAACTTCTGCCGGTGTGTTTGGTCGTTTGTTGGTGCATTGTCCTGTTCGCCGGATGCGGCAACGGAGGTGACTCCAAGGACAGCAAGGGCTCGGCGACGGACTCGCAGAGCTCCGGCGAGAAGACGACGAAGACATTCAAGCTCGGCCTGGCGGGCCCGTACACGGGCCCGGTCGCGAAGACGGGCGAGGAGTTCCGAGCGGCCATGGAGCTCGCCCTCGAGGCTCGCAACTACCAGGTCGGCGAGTACAAGATCGAGCCGGTGTGGGTCGACGAAGCCTCCGATCCCGAGAAGGCCGCCAACGCCACCGAGCAGGCGATCGTAAGCGAGGGAATCGGAGCCGGCTGTCTCAACTGGCATAGCTCGGACGCGGTGGCGATGATGGATGTCGTCGCCAAGCACAAGATCCCGTGGTTCTTCGGCATCGGCGGCACAGACCTGGTCAACGAGAAGTTCCACCGCGATCAGGACAAGCTGGGCTACTGGATGGCGAAGGGCTGGCCCGTGATCGGCAAGCTCAACGCGGCCTACGCCGATGCGGTCGTGGAGGCGGCCAGCAACGGGACGATCTCGCCGGGCTCGAAGTCGGTCGCCCTCTGGTCAGAGGACACGGACCTCGGCCGCAGCTGGACCGACGAGGTCGAGAAGCGCTTCAAGGAGCAGGGCTGGGAGATCAAGGCGAAGGAGTTCTTCCCCATCGACGCCACGGATCACTACCCGATGCTCACCAAGTTCAAGAGCCTCGACGTCTCCGTCGTGGCGGGCGCGGGCTCCGCACCGGACTCCATGAGCTCGCTGATCAAGCAGTCGCAGGAGGTCGGGCTCAACGCACTGATGATCGCCGACGGCCTCGGCTGGGTGGGTGAGTGGTACAAGCTGACCGGTCCGGCGTCGGACTACGTCCTCGACATGATCCCGCAGTGGGCGTCCCCCGAGGCCAAGGAGTTCAAGGAGGAGTTCACGGACCGGTTCGGCTTCGAGCCGAGCGCCGCCGCCGGCGGCCTGGTCTACGACTGGACGACCTTCTGCCTCGACGTGCTCGAACGCACCCTGGAGAAGTACGGCGACCTGACGAGCGAGAACATCTACAAGGTCGGGCGCGAGGAGGTCTGGACGGGCAAGCTGACGTTCAGCGACGGGATCATCATGGACGAGTACAAGTTCGACGCCGAGAGCATCCCCGACCCCGTTGTCGGCCCGGGCAACTTCATCATCCCGGTGATCCAGTACTTCAACGGTAAGCCGGAGATCGTGTACCCGCCCGACGTCAAGACGGCCGACCTCAAGATGAGAGGCTCTTGAGGGTCATAAACGGCGGGGGGAGGGCGGCTGCATTGCCGCCCTCCCCCTCCGCATCGCAGTCCGTCGAGGCAGCCATTCTCGAGACCGACGGCCTGGTCAAGCGCTTCGGCGGCCTGACCGCGGTGAATGGCCTCTCCCTGCGCGTGGAGCAGGGAGAGATCCTCGGCCTGCTGGGGCCGAACGGCGCGGGCAAGAGCGTCTTCCTCGCGTGCATCGCTGGAGCGCTCCGGCCCGACGCGGGTCGCGTGCTCCTGGCGGGCAACGACACGACGAACTGGAGCCCCGAGCGCAAGTGCCGCGCGGGGCTCGGACGGACGTTCCAGATACCGCACGCCTTCCCGAAGCTGAGCGCGCTCGAGAACGTTCTCGTCGCGGCCCGGTTCGGCGCTCCGCGCCACTCCGCCGGCGATCCGGTCGCCGCCGCGCACGAATGCCTGTCCGTGGTCGGCTTCCGCCGCTCCCCCGAGACGCAGGCCGCGACCTTGAACGCCGTCGAGCTCAAGCTTCTGGACCTCGCCCGCGCGGTCGCGTCGCAGCCACGCGTCCTGCTCCTCGACGAGCTCGCCGCCGGCCTAATGACGGGCCAGCTGGGCGAGCTCATGGAGGTCATCCGGCGGATCAGGGACCGCGGGATCACGATTGTCATGGTCGAGCACGTCATGCAGACGATCCTCGGCCTCTGCGAACGTCTGGTCGTCCTCCATCACGGCGAGATGATCGCCCTGGGACCGACGCGCGAGGTGGCAGCCGACCCGAAGGTTGTCGAGGCGTACTTCGGTGAGGCGGCGACCGCCTGATGCTCGCCGTTCGCGACGTCGACTCCGGCTACAACCTCCTCCAGGTGCTGAGGGAGGTCTCGCTATCGATCGAGGAGGGCGAGTTCGTCGCGCTCCTCGGACCGAACGGCGCCGGCAAGTCGACCACGCTGAAGACGATCGCCGGGCTGGTGCGCGGATGGAGTGGGGAGATCGTGTTCCGCGACGAGCCGATCGGCGACCTGCCCGCGCACCGCGTCGCCCGGCTCGGCATCGCCCTGGTCTCCGAGGACCTCAACCTGTTCACCGGCATGAGCGTGCACGAGAACCTGCTCGTCGGCGCGCTCCGCAACGGCGACCGCGGCGGGCGGCGCGACGCGCTCGATCGTGTGTTCACCCTGTTCCCGCGCCTCGCGGAGCGCCGCCGCCAGCTCGCGGGGACGCTGAGCGGCGGCGAGCGCAAGATGCTCGCCCTCGGTCGCGCCCTGATGGGCGAGCCGGCGCTCCTGCTCGTCGACGAGCCGTCCCTGGGCCTGGCGCCCAAGATCACCAACACCGTCTTCGCCGCGCTCGCGGCGCTGCACGCGGAGGGACGCACGATCCTCCTGGTCGAGCAGAACGTGCCGCGGACGCTCCAGCTCGTCGACCGTGCATACGTTCTCGAGCAGGGCCGCATCGTCCTTGAGGGGCCGGCGACCATGCTCGCGGACAACCCGCATCTTCAGCAGGTCTACATGGGAGCGGCAGGATGAGCACGCTTACCGGAAGGCTGTCCCGCACGGCGGTCTCGCGCGGCCTGGTGCTCGCGGCGACCGCCGCCATCGTCGCCGTCGCGACCGAGCGCGGGGGCGCGTTCATCGTGATCAACAGCCTCGTGACAGGCGCAATGCTGGCGCTGGTCGCGGCCGGGCTCGCACTCGCCTTTGGCGTAATGAACGTGCCGAACTTCGCGCAGGGTGAGTTCTTCATGGTCGGCACGCTCGCGGCCTTCCTCTCCCATCGCTTTTTGAGCGAGTCGCTCGGCACGGAGGGCTTCGTCGGCGCGATGGTCCCCCTCCTGACGATCGGCTTTGCGACGCTTGTCGGCGCGGCGCTCGGGGTGCTCGTGGACCGCTCCATGTTCGCGCCGCTGCGGCGACGGAGCCGCGAGGAGTGGGTGATGAATACGTTCGTCATCACGGTCGGCCTGTCGATCGTCCTGATCAACGTGCACCAGCTCGTCTGGGGAACCGACTACAAGGGGATCTTCGGCTACTGGGTCACCCAGCCGGTCGAGATCCTGAACGTGCCGGTCGGCTTCGACCGCCTGATGGCCGTCGTCATCGCGGCGGTCGCCATCGCGGCGCTGATGTTCCTCCTGCGGTGCCTCCCCGCTGGACGCTCGATGCGGGCCGTGGCCCAGGACGAGGCCGGGGCGATGCTCATGGGAATCGACATCAACCGGACCCACATGCTGACGCTCGCGATCAGCAGCGCGCTCGCCGCCCTGGCGGGAGCCGCACTCCTCTTCATGTTCCCCTCGTTCCCGAGTGTCGGCGTCCAGCCGCTCTACCTCGCGTGGACCGTCGTCATCCTCGCCGGGCTGGGAACGATCGGGGGCGCGATCGTCGGCGGCTTCGTGCTCGCCTTCCTGCAGACCTCGGCGTCGTACTTCGTCGGGGCGGAGTGGCAGAACGTGATCCCGTTCACGCTCATCATCGTCATCCTGCTGCTGCGCCCGCATGGCCTGTTCGGACGTGAGGTGAGGGGCATATGGGAGCAATAGCGGACCACCTCGCGCGCCGGCGCGAGGTCCTGGCCGTACTCGCACTGGTCCTGGTCCTCCCCCTTGTCCTGCCCGCGTGGTTCGCGAGCGAGGATCTACTGCGCCTGATCATCGGTGCGGCGATCATCGGAGCGCTCGCCGTCGCGTTCGACTTCACGGCCGGCTACATCAACATCATCAACTTCGGATTCGCCGCGTTCAGCGGCACGGGCGGCTACACGTCGGCGCTCGTGGCGATCCACCTCGGCATATCGCCGTGGCTCAGCCTGCTCTTCGGCCTCCTCGGCGCGGCCATGCTCGGCTTCTTCACCGGGCTGCTGACGCTCCGCTTCCGGGGCATGTACGCGGCGGTCGTCGCGTGGTTCCTCGCGCTCGCCCTCATGGGCGTGGTGCAGAACCTGCCCGAGATCACGCGCGGCGCGCGCGGACTCCAGGTCCCGCATCTGCTCTCGAGCAGCTCCAACCTGCCTTACTTCTACCTCGCGGTCGCGCTCCTCCTGTTCACCTACCTCGCCCTGAAGCTGGTCACGGAATCGCACGCGGGGCTGGCCTTCAGGGCGCTCGGGCAGAACATGGAGGCGGCACGCGCCTCGGGCGTCAACCCGGCTCGCTACCGGATCATGAACTTCACGCTCTCCTGCGGATTCGCCGGACTGATAGGAGCGTTTTCCGCTCACTACATCGGGATCCTCACCCCGAACATCATGGATACCTGGCATACCGTCGAGATCCTCGTGGTCGCCTATCTCGGCGGACGCGGCACGCTGTGGGGCCCAGCGGTCGTCGCCTTCCCGCTCGCGCTCGTCACCGAGTTCCTCCGCACGAACTTCTCCGAGTATCCGGGCGTCCACCTGGTGATCTATGGGGTTCTCCTGATCGTGGTGACGATCAGGTACCCCGGTGGATTCGCCGAGTTGTGGCGGACCGTCCACGCGCGATACCGCCGGCTGCGCGGCTCACCCGCCGGCGAAGCGGAACGCCAACCCGCGACCTGACCTACTCGGTTCCAGAACGTCACGCCTACCAGCTAAGGAGTTCCAGTGCATCAGCAGTCGACTGCCATGAGAGGGCGAGTCGTTCGCGACATAGTGGACGGCAACGGCCTCTACTTCTCCCGCTTCGCGACCGCCGGGCCCTACGTGTTCGTGGGCTCGACGGCGGTGGACTCCTCGGGGAAGCTGGCCGCGGAGGCCGACGTCGAGGCCCCCTATCGGCTGTCGCCGCCGGCGCACGCGACGCGACAGGCGGAATACATCTACGACCTCTATCGGGAGCGCCTCCCCGAGCTGGGCTCGTCGCTGGACGACTTCCTACAGCTCGAGCAGTACATCCCTCGCAAGGTCTACGCCGACGGTTACATCGGCGTGCGGAGCCGCTACCTCGATCGTGACCGCCCAACCACCGCGCTGTCGGCCACGGGCGAGCTGCTGCCGGAGGGCTGCGTGCTTGCCCACACCGGCATCGCGCTCGCGCCGGACGAGCAGCATGCCAAGGAGATCCTCGGCTCGGCGGAGGGCGGCACCGACTGGACCGGCATCCGCGAGGAGTTCTCCGAGCAGCCGCCCTACAGCGAAGTGGTCGCCGCCGGGCCGTACGTGTTCGTGGTGGGCGACGTGGCGATGGACCCCGTCACCCAGGACGTCGAGGCGGCCGTGGCGGTGCCGCAATGGATCTGGCTGGGCAGCGAGGTCCGGAACGAGGCGGAGTTCCTGCTGACGCGGCTCGAGGAGTACCTCGGTCGCGCCGGGGCGACGCTCGCGGACATCGTCCACACCACCGTCTATCTGACCGACATCGGCGATCTGTTCGAGCTCGATCGCGTCTGGCGGCAGCGGTTCCCGGACGCCCCGCCCGCGCGGACCGTGGTGCCCGTCCGCGGCGTCGGTGCGCCGCGGTTCGAGGGCGAGAGCCTCGGCCACGGCGATCGCGCCGTGAAGATGGAGCAGCTGCCGCAGGCGATCCGGCCGGGCTTCGGCGCCACCAAGGAGATCGTCGGGTCTGTCGAGGATGCCGTCGCGTACGAGTCGCCCGCGGTCAAGGCCGGGCAGCTGCTGTGGATCTCGCAGCAGTACGCGGGCGGACGCCGCGGGCTGGAGCCGGCAGAGGACACGCGCACCCAGCTCGACGATGTGTTCCGGCGGCTCGACGAGCTCTGCCGGGCCGGCGGCACGAGCCTCGACAACATGGTGCGCCTGCGGGCGTTCGTGACAGACCCGGCGGACGCGTATCGCGTCTACGAGAGCCTGAAGGACGCCGTGCCCGCCGATCCCCCGACCGTCGCAGTCACTGCAGTGCCCGGGCCGCTTCCGGTCCCGGGCGCAACCGTCGCCGTCGACGCTGTCGTATACGTGCCGGAATAACGAAGATTCACGGAGGTTGACAATGCTTGAGCAAGCACGGGAGATAGTGGAACGCGGTAAGCGGCGAGCGGAGGAGCTCGGCGTCTCGGTGTCGATCGCCGTGGTCGACGACGGAGGTCATCTGGTTGCCGTCGAGCGGATGGACGGAGCGGGATTCGTCACCGCCGAGATCGCATGGGGAAAGGCCTGGACCTCGGTTGCGTTCGGGGTGCCGAGCGGGGGGATGGCGGACCCCATGGGCTCGGCTCCGGCCTTCTCAGCAGCGGTGAGCGCCGCCACGCACGGGCGGTTCACGCCGCGGCAGGGGGCGCTTCCGCTTCCGGGCGGCGGCGCCGTGGGCGCAAGTGGCGCGACCAGTGAGCAGGACGAAGACATCGCCCGCGCCGGCATCGGTTAGCATCGGCGCGGCGCGCATGCCCCAGCGTCCGCGGCCGCGAGGCCCGCGGCAGCAGGCGGCGGACGGCCCAATCGGGACCGTTGACCAATCGAGCGTTCTGAGCGCGTCTCCGTGGCGCGCGCGCCGCGCGAGATCAGGTTCCAGAACCGCCGACCTCCACCAAGAAGACGTACCGATGGCACCCCACGCGCTTTCCGAGACCGAGCAGGAGATCGTGAAGCTCCTTCAGGAGGACGGGCGCCTGACGTTCGTCGCGATCAGCAGAGCGCTCGGGATTCCCGAGCCCACGGCCCGTCGCACCGTCTACCGCCTGCTCGACGAAGGGCTCATCGACGTCACGGCCGTCGCGAACCCACGGTTCGTCGGCCTCGAGGCGATGGCGGTCGTCGGCATCGCAGTCGACTGGGCGCGAGTCGAGGGCCGCCTGCAGGCGCAGATGCTCGAGATCAGGGGTGTCGATTACGTCGCCACGACTTCCGGGCGCTTCCAGATCATGGCCGAGGTCATGGCCCGGGATCCGATGGATCTCGGGTCGAGGGTCGACCTGATCCGCGAGCTCGACGGCGTTCGGAGCACGGAGACGTTCGTCTATTTGGACCTGCTCCACCAGGACTTCCGCTGGAACGCCACCAGCGGTCCCGGCAGCGTCGAGTCGCAGAACCGTCCGGAGCAGATCTCCGGCTTCGAGCGCCAGCTCGTCCTGGCCCTGTACGAGGATGGTCGGCGCAGCTTCCGTCAGATCGCTCGCGATCTAGACGCGTCGCTGCAGCGGGTGACGTCGGCTTACGGTCGCCTGACCACGAAGGGCATCCTGCGGGTGATGGCCGTGGTCAACCCGTCGTCGCTCGGGATCGAGACGATGGCCTGGCTCGGAGTTCGCGTTCGAGCGGGCGCGAAGGTCCGGACCGTCGCGGAGGCTCTGGTCGCGGTGCCCGAGGTCGACTACGTGGTCACCTGCACGGGCCGCTTCGACATCCTGGTGGAGGCCTCCTGCACCGACTCACGTGGTCTCGCCGAGGTGATCGAGACGCGCGTCGGGCCCGCGGACGGGGTAGGGATCGTGGAGGCGTTCACGTACCTCCGGCTCGACTATCCCACCGAGCGCGTGTGGAGCGCGGGACGCGTCTCGGCGCTCAACCTGGACGCCTAGAGCTCCCGGCGAAGTGGTGCGCGTGCCCTCGATGAGAGCTACGCCACGACCGGCGCGACGTCGCCGCGGCGCGCGGCCTCGGCCAGCTCGCGGCTGTCGCGCGAGCTGATCAGCACCGCCGCGAGCACCGCGCCCACGACCGCGATCCCCGCACCGGCGAGGAAGGCGTCCTGGAAGCCCTCCGTGAGCGCAACGGCCGGGCTGCGCTCGCCGGAGGCGAGCACGTTGTCGGTGCGTCCCGTGGAGATCGTGGCCAGGAGCGCGAGGCCGAGCGCCCCGCCGACCTGCTGCGACGTGTTGATCAGACCCGAGGCCAGGCCGGCCTCTGAGGGCTTCGTGCCCGTGACCGCCGCGATCGTGACCGGCACGAAGGCCAAGCCCAGGCCGACGGCGGCGAGCATCGAGGGGAACAGCACGTCGCCGACGTAGGTGCCGCCGGGCGCGCTCACGTGGCTGAACCAGAAGAGACCGGCCGCGACCAGCACCAATCCCGCGATCAGCACCGGCTTGAAGCCGAAGCGCGCGACGAGCTGGGACGCCCCGCCCGCGGAGATGATGATCAGCCCGGCGAGCGGCAGGTACGCGAGCCCGGCCTTGAGCGGCTCGTAGCCCATCACCTGCTGCATGTAGAGCGAGATGAAGAAGAACATCGCGAACAGGGACATGCCGAGCAGCAGGCCGATCACGTTCGCCCCGCGGAGGGTGCGCAGCCGGAAGATCGAGAAGGGGACGAGCGGGTAGCGCCGCCGCTGCTCGATCAGGACGAACGCTGTGAGCAGCACCACCGACAGCGCGCCGAGCACGAGCGTCTGCGTCGACCCCCAGCCCGCGTTGTTCGCGTCGACCAGCGTGTAGACGAGCAGCGCGAGGCCGGCGGTCACGGACACCGCGCCCGCGATGTCGAAGGACGGGCTCGACTCGTCGCGGCTCTCGTCAAGCAGGCGCGGAGCGACCAGTGCGGCCGCGATCCCGATCGGCACGTTCACGAACAGGACCCACTCCCAGCCGGCCCACTCGGTCAGCATCCCGCCGAGCAGCACGCCGACGGCGCCGCCCGACCCGGCCACGGCGCCCCAGACGCCGAGCGCCTTGTTGCGCTCGGATCCCTCGGCGAAGGTCGTGGTGAGAATCGAGAGCGCGGCCGGCGAGATCAGCGCGGCGCCGAGGCCCTGCACGGCGCGGGCGGCGATCAGCATCACGTCGCTCTGAGCCAGGCCGCCCACGAGTGAGGCGAGCGCGAACAGCCACATCCCGTAGACGAACATGCGCCGCCTGCCGAGCAGGTCGGCCAGGCGCCCGCCGAGCAGGAGAAACCCGCCGAAGACGAGCGTGTACGCGTTGATGACCCAGGACAGGTCGTCTTGAGCGAAGTCGAGCGCGCGCCCGATCGAGGGGAGGGCTACGTTCACGATCGATGCGTCGAGCACGACCACGAACTGAGCCATCGCCAGAAGGGCGAGGACGAGGTTCTTCTGGCGCTGGGTCACCACGGGAGTCAAGTTGCTTTCCTCCCTAAGCGGAAGATTGGTTCCGGTTGTGTGCCAATATACGGAATCATGCTTCCGCTTGTCAAGAGATCGGGCTAAGATCGCGCGAATGGCGACTACGAAACGCGCCGACGCGGTGCGCAACCGCGAGCGGATCCTCGCAGCCGCCCGTGAGGCGTTCACGGAGTCTGGCGAGCACGCGCAGATGGAGGAGATCGCGCGGCGCGCCTGCGTGGGGGTGGGAACGCTGTACCGCCACTTCGACACGAAGGAGGCGCTCGTGGGCGAGCTGCTCGCCGTCAAGCTGAGCGAGTTCGCGGAGCGCGTCCGGCGCACCTACGAGCAGCAGACAGATCCCTGGGACGCGTTCGCGGGCGCGCTGCGGGAGCAGGTGGACGTCATGGCCGCCGATGCCGCGCACCAGAAGATGCCGTTCGCGGCCACGCCCGCGGTGGTCGAGCGCGCCCAGCCCGCCATCGACGAGCTGCGTGAGGCCTGGCTCGCGGTGATCGACCGGGCGAAGGAGGCGGGCGCCGTCCGACCCGACCTCGAGGTCGACGACATCCGCACCGTCATGTGCGGGCTCGGCAGCATGATGGCCGCCGACGCGGGGGGCTCGCTGACCTACGACTGGCGCCGCCAGCTCGAGTTCTTCCTGGACGGCGCCCGCGCCGGGCTGCCGGCCTAGCCGGACTGCTGCTGCGCCTCCAGCCCGTCGATCCGGTCGAATCGTCGTAGGCTCGGGCGACCTCCCGGACGCGCTCGCGTGCTCGCTCCAGCTCTCCGTAGGCACCGAGCACGACGGCGGCCGATAGGCGCACCTGGCCCGCCTGGGGCTCCCCCACCCGCTCCGCGAACCGCTCCACGAGGCCGAGCGTTAGGGCCTCTGGCGGGATGGGGCCTGGCACCCCGTACACCGCCGAGCTGTAGCGCTCCGGGCCGAGATAGTCCACGTAGCCGTCCAGCAGCTCCATCGCGATCGCGACCAGCGCCCCCGGCGCGAGGCTCGGGGAGAACTCGCGGACCACGTGGTCGTGCGTCTCCCAGCTCTTGGCGACGTCCACGAAGAGGGTGGCGACGGCATCGCGGTGCCAGCGAAAGCCGTGGATGTCGCCCACATAGGTCTGGACCAGCTCGGCGACCGGCTCGGTGTGGTGGAGGTACAGCCCGACGGTGCTGGCACCGACCGCGAAGTCGAAGTCGTCCGGGAAATAGAGCCGCTCCAGTCGGCGCCGACCCGGAAGCGGTCGTACGCGTGAACGCGGCGCCCGTCCGTATCGCCGGACGCTCGCAGCCCGCAGGCCAGCGACAGCGTCGACCCGCCCAGATACGAGCCGGCGTCCACGAGCTGGCCCTCCGCCCCGCAGCCCTCGCGCCCCGCCCAGTGGAGCAGCGCCCGCTCTTCGTACGACAGCATGGACGGCACCTCGAGGACACCGGGGGGCAGGCGCGCCTGCTCACGCCGGATGCACTCTGCGAGCTCGCCCGTCCCCATGCCGGGAGCCTAGAGTTGAACGCATGAGCGGCGAGCGTCCGATCGCCTGCAGCCTCTCCGGCCCCGGCCTCGCTGCGCGCCTCCAGGAGATCCGGGCGCTCGGGGAGGACGGGCTCGTGGACGTCGTCGAGGAGCTGGACAGGGCCGTGCTCAGGTTCCGCCCGGAGCCGGGTGTGCGCGAGCGCCTCGAGGCGATCGCCGCCGCCGAGTCGGAGTGCTGCGCGTTTCTCGACTTCAAGCTGGAGCATGGCGATGACGCGACGGTTCTCACGATCAGCGCGCCGGACGGCGGCGGCGAGGTCGTGCATGAGCTGGTGGGCGCCTTTCGCGGTCCGCCGCTGGGGCCGCTGCGCGCCTGAGTACCATCCGCCGCCGATGCGACGACTTCTCGCGACCCTGCTGATCCTGCCCATCCTGACGATCGCCGGCTGTGGTGGTGGCGACGACTCCAGTCCGCTCGACGCAGCGCTCCGCTACCTGCCGAAGGACGCCAGCTTCGCTGCCGCGCTCGACACGGACCCGAGCGGCGAGCAGTTCAAGGCGCTCGGCGCGCTGCTCGACAAGTTCCCGTTCGGCGACCAGATCAAGGGCTCGCTGCTGCAGCAGTTCGAGCAGTCGGCGGGCGGCGTTCGCTACGAGCAGGACGTGAAGCCGGTCCTCGGCAACCCGTTGGTCGTCGGCGCCGCGAGCGGGGACGCGATCACGGGCGGCTCTGGCGCGTTCGTGGTCGCGATCCAGGCAAAGGACGAGGGCGCCCTCGACGATCTGATCGCCAAGACCAAGCCGAAGAAGACGGGCGAGGCGTCCGGCGCGACGCTCTACTCGGACGGCGGCAGCGTCTTCGCCGTGGAGAACGACATGGTCGTCTTCGCGAGCGACGAGGCCCAGCTGAAGAAGGCGCTCGAGCGCGCCGACGGCGACAGCCACTTCGACGAGAACGCCTTCAACGACGGCCTCGACGGCCTGCCCGACAGCGCGCTCGCGCGTGTCTACGCGGACGTGGAGACCCTGCTGAAGAGCGACCCGGCCTCGGCCGACGCCCTCCGCGTGAAGTGGATCGCCGCGCTGCGCACGCTGGGCCTGACCGTGACCGCGCAGGACAGCTCGCTCGACGTCGACTTCAGGCTGCGGACCGATGGCGACCTCGGCGACGCCGACCTCCCGATCGCGCCCGGCGACGACGCGCCGCCCGTGATCAAGCGCCAGGGCGAGGTCGGCTTCGGCGTCCGCGGCCTCGCGCACATCGTCCACTTCGCAGAGAGCGCCGGCCAGTCGATCGATCCGGCCGGGTTCGGCGACTACGCGAAGGCGAAGACCACGATCGACAAGCAGCTCGGCGTGAGCCTCGACGACGACCTGATCGGGCAGCTCACCGGCAACGTGTCGGCGAGCGTCGCGCTCGACGGCGGCTTCGGTGTGCGGGCAGACCTCGAGGACGCGCGCGCCTTCGAGCGGACGCTCGCCAAGGTGGCCGACGTGCTGCCGAGCTTCGCGGAGGGCGCCGGCTTCGGAACCGTCACGCTCTCGAAGCCGGATGCAGGCAACCGCTTCTACGAGCTGGCTAAGTCCGGCGGCGGCTCCGTGGTGTTCGGCGTCGTCGGCGACGTGCTCGTGGTCGCGAGCGACCGGGCCCGCGCCGAGGACTTCGCGAGCGCGACGCCGGCCGAGGTGGCTGGTGCCAGCGGGTCCGTGGTGCTGGGAGCCGATGCGGAGCAACTCGTCCAGTCCCTGATCGAGAGCTTCGGCCCCGCGTTCGGGATTCCCGACGTCGGAGCCCTTGGAACGGGCCTGCTCACGCGGCCCCTCGGCGAGCTCGGCGGGCATGCCTCCGCCAGCCCGGACGAGCTGCGCGGCAAGTTCACGCTCGCTATCGAGTAAGCGTCTTCTCGGCCTCGTCCAGCCACTCGAGCTGGAGCCGCAGCGCGCGCTCGGCATAGTCCGTGTTGACCGACAGCAGGTGCGCGCGGTGCGGCAGGCGCTCACTCCAGCGCTCGCGGGCAGCCTCCAGGTGGGCCAGCTGCTCCTCGATCTGCGGGCGTAGCGCCTGGAGTCCCTCGAGCGTCGCGTCGGCCGGCACCAGGTCGGCGGCGAGCAGCCGCACGATGCCCTCGTTCTGGATCTTCGGCATCGGCGCCGCCGTGCGTGACCAGTCCGCGAGCGCCTCACGCCCCCTGTCGGTGAGCGTGTAGTGGGTGCGCTCGCGTGTACGGCCGGGGCGCTTCTCGGCGTCGAGGTAGCCGAGCTTCGCGAGGCGCTTCGGCTCGGCGTACCACTGGCTCGAGGCGGCGTCCCAGTACATCCGCCCTTGCTCGGCGTTGCGGCGGAGGTCATGCGGGCCCGCGCCACCGCGCCCCACCAGCGTGAGGATCACGTACGAGAACGGGGTTAGTGGTGAGTCGGTTGACAAAGCTCTGATTCGGACTTAAGGTAAAGCTCCGTATCGGACCTTACTACGAAAGGAAGCGATCGTGACGACGGCAACCACCACCGACGAGCTCAACTTCCTCGGCGCGCGCGTCCGCATCCTCGCCACCGGCGACTCGACCGGCGGCAAGCTCAGCGTCGTGGACATGCTCGAGGTGCCGGCCGGTGACATGCCACCGCTCCACGTGCACCACGAGGGCGACGAGGGCTTCTACGTGATGGAAGGCGAGCTGACGCTCTACCTGCCGGGCGTCGAGCGCACGCTCCGAGCTGGCGAGTTCATGCTCGCGCCGCGCGGCATCCCGCACACCTACCAGGTGGGCGACGCGCCGTGCCACATGCTGGTGGTATCGCAGCCCGCGGGCTTCGACGCGTTCGTGGCGGACGTTTCCGAGCTGGAGGCGCCCGATCCCGCGGCGCTGACCGCCGTCGCCGCCCAGCACGACATCGAGATCCTCGGCCCTCCGGGAACGCTGCTTTAGGCGACCCCCGACGGTTTTCGCGGGCGAGTGATGGGTACGGCTCGTCAGGTGGGACTCCTGACCGCACCGCTCTCGCTCGCCCGCGCGCCGTTGCGCCTGACCCTGCGTGCGTGGGAGCTCGGGCTCTCCACGGCCGCGGAGGCGGCCCGGATCGGCTTCGAGCTGCTCGAGCGCCGCGGATCGGCGGATCCTGGCTTCGAGCAGTACGGGACGCCCGGACATCCCGCGGCCTCCTCGCACCCGGCCCAACCCGACTTCGCGGGCAACGGCGGGCCGCCAGAGCCGGCGGCGGGCTCCACCGCGACCGCGCCCCCTCCGGACGACTTCCTCGACGTCGAGCCCCCGCCGTCGACGAGCGTCGACGCGCCGCCCCCGGTTCCGGACGAGCTGATCCCGGATCACGTGGACGAGGAGGTCGTGCTCGTGGCGGAGGTCGCCGAGGACGGTGCCGAGGACGGCGCCGGCCCCGAGCTCCACGTGGTGGCGCCCTGGGAGGGCTACGCCAGCATGACCGCGGCCGACATTCGCGACCGCCTTGCCGCCGCCACGCCCGCGGAGGCCGCTGCGGTGGAGCTCTACGAGGCGACCCACAAGAGCCGCAAGTCCGTGATGGAAGCCGCCGAGCGCGCCCTCAGGCGCTGAACCCATCGCTGCGCACGGAACGCATCGCTGCGCACCGGGCACCGCCCGGTGCTTACGCACTACGCGCTGGCCATCCGGCTCAGCAGCTCGATCGCCCCGCGCTTGTTCAGCGGCTCGTTCAGGTTGCCGCACTTCGGCGACTGCACGCATGAGGGGCAGCCGCTCTCGCAGGCGCACTCCGAGATCAGCCGCAGGGCGTCGCCCACCAGTGCCTCGAAGCGCTCGTAGCCGGCGCGGGTGATGCCGACGCCGCCGGGGTGGCCGTCGTAGATGAAGATCGTCGGCACGCCGGTCTGGTGGTGGTAGGCGGTCGAGAGCCCGCCGATGTCCCAGCGGTCGCACATCGCGATCAGCGGCAGCACCGCGATCTGCCCGTGCTCGGCGGCGTGCAGCGAGCCCTGCAGCACCTCAAGCGGGAACTCCTCGCGCACGAGCGAGTCGGGCAGCTCGTACCAGAGCGCCTGGGTGACGAAGTCCTGCTCGGGCAGGTCGACGGCGAGCAGGTCGAGCACCGAGTGGTCCGAGACGCTCTTCTTCTGGTACGCCACCACCTGCTCGGTCACCGAGACGACGCCGAACGAGAGCGTCACGCCGCAGGTGTGGCGCTGCTCGCGCACCTGCTCCACCCAGGTCTCGGACTCCTTCTTCGGCTGCGTGTACCAGTCGCCGTTGAAGGGCCGGACAACGGCGCGGTGCTGGGCGAGGTCGAGCTCCTCGACCTCGTACGCCGCGCCCATGTGGAGGTAGACCGCGCCGGGGTGTACGGCGGAGTGCGCCCGCGCGCTCTCGACGGTGCCGATCACCTCGCCGCCGTCCGCCTCGACGATCGCCACCGAGTCGGGCGACGCCGAGCGGAGCGCGATCCGCGCCGCCGGGTAGCCGGGGCCGCGCGGCAGGTAGCGGCCGCCGCGCTCGCGCAGGGCGCCCTGCTGCACGAGCCGGCGCGCGTGCTCCTCCCAGCGCGGGCCGAAGATCTCGCCGTCCTCGGGCGTGAGCGGCAGCTCGTACGCGGCGGCCGCGAGGTGCGCCTCGTGGATCTGCTCGGACTCGTGGTCGAGGATCGCCTGCTCCACCGGCCGCTCGAGGAACTCGGTCGGATGGCGGCAGAAGAACTGGTCGAGCGCGTCCTCGCCCGCCACGTACATGGCGAGCCCGGGGTTGCGGCGCCCGGCTCGGCCCCACATCTGGCGCAGCGAGGCCACCGTGCCCGGGAACGTCACGCACAGCGCCGCATCGAGGTCGCCGACGTCGATGCCCAGCTCGAGCGCGTTGGTGGCCACGACGGCGACCTGCTCGCCGTCGGACAGGCGCTGCTCGATCTCGCGCCGCTGCGCGGGCGTGTAGCCCGCCCGGTAGGGCGCGATCCGCTCGGCGAGGTCGGGTCGCCCGGCGTCCTCGAGCTTCTGCCGCGTGAAGCGCTGGATCAGCTCCACGCCGCGCCGGGACTTGAGGAAGCAGATGGTGCGGATCTCGCGCTCGACGAGCGCGGCGAGCAGGTTGGCCGCCTCCGACAGCGCCGACGCGCGGCGGCCGAGCTTCTCGTCCACGAGCGGCGGGTTCCACATCGCGATCTGGCGCTCGGCGCGCGGCGCGCCATCACGGTCGACCAGCTCGACCTCGACGCCCGTGAGCCGCTCGGCCAGCTCGGTGGGGTTGGCGATCGTGGCGCTCGTGAGCAGGAAGCGCGGGTCGCTCCCGTAGGCGCGCGCCAGCCGGCGCAGGCGCCGCAGCACGTTCGCCACGTGCGAGCCGAACACGCCTCGATAGACGTGCGCCTCGTCCACCACGATCCAGGCGAGGTTGGCGAGCAGGTCGCCCCACGAGCGGTGGTTCGGCAGGACGCCCACGTGCAGCATGTCCGGGTTCGTGAGGATCAGGTTGGAGCGCTGCCTGATCGCGCGCCGCTCCTCGCGCGGCGTATCGCCGTCGTAGATCGCTTGGCGCAGGTATTTCCCGCCGAGCTTCGCCAAGCCCCTCGCCTGGTCCTGGGCGAGCGCCTTCGTCGGGTCGAGATAGAAGGCGCGGGCCGCGACGTCGCTCGCGAGCGTGTCGAGCACGGGGAGGTTGAACGCGAGCGATTTGCCGCTCGCGGTTCCGGTGGTGACGATCGCGTGGCCGCGGCGCGCGGCCGCGAGCGTGTCGGCCTGGTGCGCCCAGAGCGTCTCGATGCCGGCGGCGGCCAGGCCGTCGCGGACGGCGGGGTGGAGATCGTCGGGGATCGGCTCGGGTAGGCCGGCCTGCGCGCGCTCGCGCGCGGTCGCCACGAGCTCCTCCTCACGGCCCGGGTCGAGCACCGCCTCCCAGGGGTACGTGGTGGGCGCGCGGGTCACGGCTGCGATAGTACGCGTGCGTTGATCCGGCGCTTTCACCACTCCGAATTCGAGCTCCCGCAGCTGCTCGAGTTAAAGACCGAGCCGATCACCGTGGTCCTCCCGACGCGCGAGGTCGCGGACACGATCGGCGAGATCGTCGAGCGTCTGCGCGGGCTCGATCCGCTGATCGACCAGATCGTGGTGGTCGACGCGCGCTCGGAGGACGGGACCCCCGAGCTGGCCGCGGCAGCGGGCGCCGAGGTGCACCAGGAGTCCGAGCTCCTGCCCGAGTTTGGCCAGACGCTCGGCAAGGGCGACGCGATGTGGCGCGCCCTGCAGGTGGTGCGGGGAGAGCTCGTCGTGTACCTCGACTCGGACACGCGCGACTTTGCGCCCCACTTCGCCATCGGGCTGATCGGCCCGCTGCTACGCGAGCCGGACCTGCAGTTCGTCAAGGGCTTCTACCGCAGGCCCTACCTGAGCGAGGACGGCACGCAGCTCGGGGCCGACGGAGGGCGCGTGACGGAGCTCGCGGCGCGCCCACTCCTGTCCGCGTTCTATCCCGAGCTCGCGGCGTTCGCGCAGCCGCTGGCGGGTGAGGTGGCGGCGCGGCGCTCGCTGCTCGAGCGCCTGCCGTTCGCCACGGGCTATGCCGTGGAGACGGCGATGCTCCTTCACGCTCGCGACGCGCTCGGCGGGACCGGTGCCATGGTGCAGGTGGACCTGGACGTGCGGATCAACCGCCACCAGCCGCTCCGCGAGCTCGGCCCGATGGCGTACGCGGTGCTGCGCGTGGTGCTCGAGCGGCTGCGCGCCGAGGGCCGGCTCGTGGATGGGCAGGCGCCGCCCCTACGGACGGCCGACGGCGGCCTCGTGCATGTGGAGATCGTGGAGCGGCCGCCTCACGCCGAGCTGCACGCGCGCACCTAGTGGCCGTTCGCTGCGTCTACACCGACCTCGACGGCACCCTGCTGGGGCACGGCGCGTCGCTGTTCCGGACGGCCGAGGGCGACTTCACGCTGCTCCCCGCTCGCGCGCTCGAGGCCTGCCACCGGGCCGGGGTGGAGGTAGTCGTCAAGTCGGGCCGGCGGCGCGCGCAGGTGATGGAGGACGCGCGCCTGCTCGGCCAGAGCTCGTACATCTTCGAGATGGGCGCCGGCCTGGTGATCGACGGCGAGGCGACCTTCCTCACCGGCGACTTCGCGCCGCGCGAGGGCGAGAGCGTGTACGACCAGATCGCCGCCACCGGCGCGCCCGAGCTCCTGCTCGCCCGCTTCGAGGGCCGGCTCGAGTACCACGCCCCCTTCCACCTGGGGCGCGAGGTCTCGCACCCGTTTCGCGGGCTGGTCGACGCAACCGAGGCGAACGAGCTGCTGGCCGCGGAGGGCCACGCGGCGCTGCGGCTGGTCGACAACGGCGAGATCGGCCCGCAGACGCACACCTTCCACCTGATCCCGGCGGGCGTGTCGAAGGCGCGCGCTGTCGCCGCGCACACGCGGGCGCGCGGGTACGCGCGCGAGGAATGCGTGGCCGTGGGCGACTCGCGCGAGGACCTCGACGTGGCCGAGGTGGTGGGGCGCCTGTTCCTCGTCGCCAATGCCGCGGCGGGCGACATCTCGGCGTTTGCGAACGTGGAACGGACCGAGGCGGCCATGGGCGAGGGCTTCTACGAGGCAATTATTCGTTCACTCGCCGAGCGCTAGTAACCGCCGTCACAAGCGTGTGTATCCGGAGCAGTCGGGATCGCTTCGATCCCATCGACTCTGGAGGCACAGATGCACCTCTCGGATGCACATCACTCCCGCAAGACGCTGGCGGGTGCGTGCATGGTCGTTGCGCCGCTCGTACTGCTCGCCGCGATGGTGATCCATCCGGCCAGCGACATGGACGAGGCGACCCAGGTGGCCACCATCGCGGACAACCTGGACGCGTGGTACCTGGCTCACCTGCTGGCGCTTATCTCGATCGCGCTGATGGTCCCCGCCGTGCTCGGCCTGATGCACATGCTGCGCGAGCGCGAGGTCGCGTTCGGGCACGTGGGCGGCGGCCTCGCGATGCTGGGGCTGCTCGCCTTCACGGGCATCGTCGCGATGGAGCTCGTCCTGTGGCAGATGGCGGCCGGCGGCGACAGCCGCGAGGCCGTGGCCGTGCTCGAGCGACTGAACGAGACCGCCGGCATCGTGGTCCCGTTCCTGTTCGTGTCGTTCGGGTTCTCGCTGGGCGTGGCGTGCCTGGCGATCGGGCTCTACAGGGCGCGTGCCGTTCAGTCGTGGATGGCGGTGTCGGTGGCCGGCGGGGCGGTCCTGTTCGGCTTCGCCATGGCCAGCGCGATGAACTGGCTGGCGATCGTGGCGGCGGCGTTCCTGGTCGTGGGACTCGGAGCGATCGGCCGGATGGTCCTGGCCGAGACCGACGAGGCCTGGGACGCGCTGGTCGCTTAGTGTCCTCGCATGGATCCGCTTGCCGAAGAGGTCGTCGACGCGATCAACGACATCTCGGGGCGGCATGAGGGGCACCGAGCAGCACACGCGAAGGGCACGCTGCTGGCCGGGACGTTCACGGGCTCGGGCTCAGGCCTGACGACGGCAGCGCACATGGGTGAGGGATCTGTTCGGGTCACCGCACGGTTTTCGAACGGCGGCGGTGACCCGGCCATTCCCGACTACGCCAAGGAGGGCCGCGGCCTGGCGGTGAAGTTCTACCTGCCGGACGGGTCCAAGACGGACATCGTCGCGCTGAGCGTGCCCTGCTTCTTCGCCCGCACGCCGGAGGACTTCCTGGAGTTCACGCGAGCGCGGAAGCCGGACCCCGAGACCGGCCGGCCGGACCTCGAGAAGGTCGGCGCCTGGCTGCAGGACCACCCCGAGGCGGGGCCGGCGATCCAGGCCGCGCTGTCCGCCGACCCGCCCGAGAGCTACGCGACGGTCACCTACAACTCGATCCACTCCTTCCTGTGGACGGCCCCGGACGGGGTTGAGCGCTGGGTGCGCTACCGATTCGAGCCCGAGGCTGGGGAGCGGACGCTGTCGGCCGAGGAGGCACGGGCGCTCGGGCGCGACTACTTGCAGGAGGAGATCGCCGGGCGGGAGGTCGCCGCGTTCACCCTCTTTGTGGTGATCGCCGACGACGACGACCCGGTGAATGACCCGACCGTCGAGTGGCCTCCGGAGCGGCGGCGGGTCGAGGTGGGGCGGCTCGAGCTCACTGGTTTGGAGACCGAGCGCGAGCGCGGCGGAGACATCCTGGTCTTCGACCCCACCCGCGTAGCGGACGGCATCGCCCTGAGCGACGACCCAATCCTCCACTTCCGCCCCCGCGCCTACTCCGCCTCGGTAACGCGCCGCACCGGCGCACCAGCGCCCGCCTAGCCCACCCGGGTCGCCGCCGACGGCTGCGCCCCGGGTGCCGCAGGTTTGGTCGGATAGTCAGACCTTTCCTGCGGCACCCCCCCGCTGAGCCGAGTCTTGGGCTCAAACGAGGGCGGTGCCGGCGCGTTCCAGTTCACCCAACGTTGTCGCTTCCGTTACCGAGGCGAGGTCGATGATGCGTTCGCCGAAGGGGTCGAGGCGGTTGCGGCCGACGATGGCGTGGCAGACGACGCCGCCCTGGCGGCAGCGGGTGGCCACCTCGCCGACGATCTTGCCCTGGAGGGTCTGCTCGTCGAGGGCGCCCTCGCCGGTGACCACGAAGGCCGAGCCGCGCATCAGCGCGTCGAAGCCGATCGTGTCGAGGACGTAGGGGGCGCCCGGGACGAGGGTCGCGCCGCAGGCCGCCCAGAGCCCGCCGGAGAGCCCCCCGGCGGCGCCGGTCATCGGCTCGCCGCGCGGGTCGCGCGGCAGGCTCTGCGCGAGCCGGTCGAGGCGCTTCTCCAGCCGCTTCACGATCGGCGGATCGGCACCCTTCTGCGGGCCAAAGATGCGCGGAGCGTCCTCGAAGGGGACACGGACGTCACACACGACGTCCATCGGCAGCGGGTTCGGTACCAGACCCGCCTCCTCCAGTGCCTCGATGGCTCCCGCGCCGCCGTCGGTGGTCGCCGAGCCGCCGACGGTCACGATCAGGCGCGAGGCGCCCGCCTCCACGGCGGCGGCGATCAGCTCGCCGGTTCCGCGCGTGGACGCGGCCCAGGCGTCGCGCTCGGACTCGTCCACCAGCGAGAGGCCGCTCGCCTGCGCCATTTCGACCACGGCGGCGCCGTCGGGGAGCAGCGCGAAGGCGGCGTCGACGGGGCGGCCGAGCGGATCCGGCACCGTGGCGCTGCGGAGCTCGCCGCCGAGGGCCGACACGAGCACGTCCATGGTGCCCTCGCCGCCGTCGGCCACCGGAAGCTCACGAGCCTCGCGACCGGCTTCGCGCAGGCCGCGCGCGATGGCCGCCGACACCTCGGCCGCCGAGAACGTGCCCTTGAAGGAGTCCGGCGCCACCAGCGCCGGGAGTGGGCCCGAGCGCCCCGCGGCGCGGGTGGCGCCGATCTGGCTCACAGCGCTTCGCGGAACGCGCGCTCGGCCTCGTCGCCGTGCACAGCGAACACGATTCGCTCGAGCGAGCCCTCATGCTCTCGCGCCGTGCCGACCATGATCCGCGCCGCCTCCTCGAGCGGGAAGCCGCCCACGCCGGTGCCGAACGCGACCAGCGCGAGCGAGCGCGCGCCCAGCTCCTCGGCCCTGGCCAGCGTCGAGCGCGTGGCCCGCTCGATGATCTCGGCGGAGGTCGGTCCGCCCAGCTCCATCGTGGCCGCATGGACCACCCAGCGCGCGGGCATGTCGCCGGCGGTCGTCTCCACGGCCTCGCCCAGCCCGATCGGCGCCTTCTCGTACGACTCGCGCTGCACCGCAGGCCCGCCCGCGCGCGCGATCGCGGCGGCGACGCCGCCGCCATGAGCCAGCTGCGTGTTCGCCGCGTTGGCGATCGCGTCGACCTCGAGCGTCGTGACGTCGCCGGCGATGACTTCGAGCTCGGCCACCGGCCATATCCTGACGGGACTGTCGATCTCGCGCCCGGCCGTTCGTCATTAGGGTGAACGCGACGATCGGCGTCGCACCCCGACGAGAGGATCAGCCATGAGGTACCTCTGCACGATCTACGGCGACGAGACTGAGCTGGCGAGCGCCACGCCCGACCAGCTCAGCGAGATCATGAAGGCCTACGGGACGTTCACCCGGGAGGTCAGCGACGCGGGTGTCATGCTCGGCGGCGACGGCCTCCAGCCCACCAGCACCGCGACGACCGTGCGCGTGCGCGACGGCGAGCGCCTCCTCACCGACGGCCCGTTCGCCGAGACGAAGGAACAGCTCGCCGGCTTTTACATGCTCGAGTGCGAGAACCTCGACGAGGCGATCGAGTGGGCGTCGAAGATCCCGGGCGCCGCCATCGGCTCGGTCGAGGTGCGGCCGGTCATGGACTACGAGGGCGCCGACGAGTCCGGCGCGGAGCAATCGGCGGCGGCTCAGCGCTAGCGCCCTCCGGCGCGGTCGTCGACCGCCTGTTCCGGCG
>JAXDIL010000125.1:0-21481 GCA_034664005.1 Thermoleophilaceae bacterium
CTTCCCGTCGAGCCTGACGCGCCGTCCGCTCTCGAGCTGACGCAGGCCGAGTGCCACGGGGCCGTCTGTCGTGACCTTCAGCGTGAAGCGCTCGCCGCGGTGGCGCCCGGCGCGCCGCAGCGGGAGCCGCAGCGACCTCACGTTGCGGAGCTCCAGCGCGAGCGAGCGCTGGCGCCCGACCCGGTCGCCCATCGCCCAGCTGCGTGTGGCGCGCACGCCGAGCGACGGGTCGAGCGACCCCAGCAGCTCGGGGAGGACGTCCGCGAGCGCGTCGCCGGGTGCGCCCAGGAAGGTCCCGGTGCCGTGTCCCTCGCCGCTGCCGCCCGGCCTCGAGACCGGCTGGTAGCTCGCCACGCTCGTGTACGAGCGTTCCGGAAGTGCGTGCGAGTGCGCATCCACGCGGGCGAGCACGCCGTCGCCGCCCCTCGTCGCGAGCGGGCGGCGCACCCACCAGGCGCCGGTCGGGCCGATCCCGATGTCGCGCCGGCTGAAGTCCGGATACCAGGACAGCGTCACGTGCGCGGGTGCGCTCTCGCGCGGCGAGCGCCCGAGTGCCTCGATGGCCGTGTGGAAGCCGTCCTCGGTCGCCCAGACGAGGTGGTCCTCGCCGGGATAGAGCTCGAAGCGGTAGCGGTAGCCAAGCCTGTCGAACTCGTTCACGTGCTCGACCACGCTCGTGAACGGCACGAGCTCGTCAGCCGTGCCGTGGGCGATGAAGTAGGGCAGCCAGCGCGCGTTCTCGACCATCGGCGTCGTATCCATGCTGCGCTCGCCGGAGCCGCCGCCCGCCCCGCGCACCACGCGCAGCCCGATCCCGGGCGGGCCCGCGAGCGAGATCGCCTGCGAGAACAGGTCGGGGTAGCCGAGCCCGAGCCGGTAGGCGCCGAAGCCGCCCATCGAGTAGCCGCTGATCGCGGTGCGGCGCGGGTCGAGCCGGTACGCGCGCGCGAGCGCTCCCCAGACCTCGAAGAAGTCGAGCTCCGCCTCGTCCACGTACCAGCCGTCCGGGCCGCGGCCGAGCGTGGTGGCGCAGACCGTCTGCTCGCGGGCGCACATGCCCTTCACGAGGTTCGGATTGAGTGAGCCGTACTGGTTGTGCTGGACGCCCAGCGAGTGGAGGATCCAGACGAGCCGGCTCCGCTTCGCGCGCGTGTACGAGGCGGGCAGGTAGACCGCGTAGGGCTGCACGCGGCCGAGGAAGTTCGGCTCGAGGTCGCCCGTCGAGCTCTCGTCCTGGACGACGCCCTGGCCGGGCTCGATCGAGGAGACGTACCAGCGGTTCGAGTAGCCGCGCGGCCTCGGCTCGGGCGTGGTGCGCCGGCGGGCGAGCTGGCTCCAGCGGACGACGGCCGAGAACGCCGCCACGTCGCCGCTCGTGAGCGCGTCGGCCTGCGCGTCCTCCATCCAGTAGTTGTCGCGTGCGGGCTCCTGCTTGACGCGGCGGAACGAGACGTTGTAGACGGGCGGCTGGCCGGAGCGCGCGCCGAGGTTGCCGTCCACCGGCGCGAAGCCGTTGCCATCCGCATTCGCCATGCCCGTGGCGAGCCGCACCCGCGTGGTGTGCCGCGGCGGCAGCTCCGAGCGCCGGATGCGAACCACAAACGAGCGCGCCGCCCTGTCCACGAACACGTGCCCGACCCGCCGCCTCCCGTTGGGCTGGACCAGCCAGGCTCCTCGGCTCGACACGAGCAGGACGCGCTCGATGCCGGGCGAGTGGAGACCGGGCACGCCCGGCCAGTCGGAGACGCCGCGCGCCGCGTCGTTGTTCGTGTCGAGCGCGAACGCCGCGATCGGCACCCTTGGGTCGACCAGCGTGTTCCAGTCGACGCGCCACCAGGTGTGGCGGCGCGTGAGTCCGATCCCGGTGCGGAAGACGTCGGCGCCGTTCCCCGCGGCCGGCCCCTCCGGGTAGGAGTAGGTGCCGTTGCTCACGGCGAGGTTGGTCGGCGACGAGCTCTGGCCGAAGCCCACGGCACCGTGGTCGTCGTAGAGGAAGTCGGTCCACAGGAACGCGCCGCGCTGGAGCCGCCCGGTGCCCGACGTGCGCGAGAAGCCCTCGCGGAAGGGCCACGCCTTCGGGGCGGGCAGCTTCGGCTCGGCACGGGTCGCCGCGGGCGGCATGCCGGGCGGAAGGCCGCGTGGAGCCGCCGCCGCCGGCGAGGCGGTCGCCACGGCAGCCACCACGGCGATCGTCACTGCGAAGCGCCACCGCACGTTCGAGACTTTCCCAGTCGCGCCGCTCCTCAACCGTGGGAGGCGAGCCATGCGACGAGCGCGGTCGCCGCCCCGCCTGCCGCCACGACCGCGGCGAGCACCAGCGGACGTGGACCGCTGCGCGCGCCCGGTGCGCGTGTCGTTGGCGCCAGGTCCGCCTGCAGCAGCACCTCGCTGGCGGTCTGCGCGCCGGACTCGGGCACGAGGACGTCGCGGGGGCCGGCGGCGAGGAAGTCGGGCACGTCGAAGCCCGCGCTGCGGCGGAGCACGCTCGGCACGCCCCACTCGAGCAGGAGGCCCTGGATCAGCTCCGCCTCAGCCTGGTTGCGTCCGCCCGCCACGCGCACGAGCTCGCCCTCGGTGAAGGCGGGGTCGATCTTGCGGGCGCGCTCGTGAGCCTCGCTCAGCGGCGCGTCGAGCGGCGCTCCCTCGGGGCGCACGAGCGGCATGCCGCAGCTCGGGCAGAAGCTCGCGCCGGAGTCGTCGGCGCGCCCGCAGCCGGGACAGGTGAGCCGCTCGTCAGCCGTCGAAGACGTCGAGCTCCTCCTCCTCCACACGACCGTCCGCGATCCGCCAGACCCGGACCCCCGGCTCGCCCGCCAGCGACACGATCAGGTAGCGCCAGTGCGGGTAGGTCGCGAGATTGATGTCGGTCTGCGAAGGCTCCGCCGGGCTCTTCGGGTGCGAGTGATAGATGCCGACCTCGAAGCCCTCGTCATCGAGCTCGTTCGCGGCGAACAAGCTCTTGTGGTCGAGCTCGTAGCCATAGGGCGACCTGCGCGGGTTCTCGGCCCGCTTCACGCCCTCCACCACGCCGTCCTTCCCCCACAGGTAGCCGCAGCACTCGTTGGGCGCATCGTCGCGCGCGTGCGCGACGAGCTCCTCCCAGTGCGACCGCGAGATCCTCACCGGGTGAAGGCTAGTCTGCGCGCGATGGCGCCATTCGTGACCCGGCGCGAGGCGTTCGGCGGCGCCGCGGCCGCTCTCGTGCTCGCCTCGTGCGGCGGGGGCGACCCACCGCCCTCGGGCGGGCCGCGCCCCGGCTCGGGCGCCCCGCTGCTCGGCTCGCTGCTCGCGCTGGAGCGCGCCGTCGAGGCGGCCTACGGCGCCTGCGAGCAGGTCCTGAGCGGCGACGCGCTGCGCGAGGCGCGCGCGATCCGCGCCCAGGAGCGCACTCACGTGGCGCGGCTCGAGCACGCGATCGAGACGCTCGGCGGGAAGGCCCCGGCCGGGCGTCCGGCGGACGAGTACGCGCGGACCTTCCCGAACCTGCGGAGCGCGGACGACGCGCTCCGCTTCGCGGAGCAGCTCGAGGAACGCCAGGTGCGCGCCTATCTGGACGCGCTCGCCGAGCTCCCCGACGTCGGGCTGCGCAGCACCGTGGCCGAGATCGCCGCTGACGAGGGCATGCACCTCGGCGCCGTGCGCGTGCTCCAGCGCCTGCCCGCCGCCCAGGGCCCCTTCGTCACGGGAGCGCTCTGATGGCGTCCCGGTCCGACGTCGAGCTGCTCGAGGGCCTGCTCGAGCTCGAGCACCGCTTGATCTCGGCGTACGAGGCCGCGCTGCGACGCGACGCGATCGATCCCGCGCTCGGCGAGCTCCTGCGCGATCAGGAGGAGACTCACGTGCGCGGGCTGCTGCGCGCGCTGCGCGGCGGTCGCCGCTCGCCGCGCGCGAGCGTGCCCGCGACCGAGCTCACCGCGGCGCTGAGCGGACCTGCCGCGTTTGCGCGCTACGCGCTCAAGACCGAGGCTGAGACGGTGGCGGCCTACCGGCTCGCGGTGGCCCAGATCTCCGATCCCGAGCTGCGCCAGGCGCTCGGCTCGATCCTCGCCTGCGAGGCAGCGCACGAGGTCGCGTTGCGCGATTCGCTGGGCGAGCGCCTCGTGGTGGACTAGTCTGGGTAAGGCATGGGCTTCATCTCCGCACCAGGTCCGCTCGAGCTGATGGTGATTTTGGTCGTCGCCCTGATCGTGCTCGGCCCGCAGAAGCTGCCGGAGGCGGCGCGCTCGGTCGGCAGGGGAATGCGTGAGCTGAAGGAGTCGCTCACCGCGAGCGACGAAGAGCGGGACGCGTACGACTACGACGAGCCCACCAAGGCGAATAGCTAGCCGGCCCGGATACGCCGTCGCCGACATCGCTGAGATGGAGGCGGTCGAGCTGCCCTCGGGGTTTACGTGGCGGCCAGGTGTCCGGCGATAGCCTCGGACTCCAGTAGGACCCTACGCCGGCGCCGACGAGCTCCAGGCGTTCCTTGCCTCGAGACTGGAGTCGGGACTCAAGCCGACGACCGTCGCCCGCATGCGTGCGGCCGAATAGAAAAGTTATTTAGTGCACTTGACTTTTCTTTACGTACTGCTTAGTGTGGGCACAGGCGATAGCAGACACGGCCGCAACACCTAGCTCCCGACCGTAGCCCAGGAACCCGCTCGCACGAGGGGTGGCCGCTCTGGGCTTCACACCTCACGGAAGGTGGTGAAGATGACCCGTCAGCTGGCGTTGCTGCTGACTGTCGTCGCGACCTTCGCGGCAGCGCCTGCCGCGGAGGCGAAGAAGCGCGTGCGTCATTCGCATGTGCCGGCCTGCGCGGCGTGGGTGGGAGCGCTTTGTTCTGAGCGCTTCTACAACTGGCGGCCGGGCGCGGTCGCGTGCCTGGCCCCACCCAAGGAGATCAGGGAGTGGAACTTAGGAGCCTGACCCGCAGGGTCGGCATGTTCGCCGCGATTCTGGCTGTCCTGCTGCTCGCGGCGTGTGACACCCAGCCCGCGACGGATGTTGCGAGTCGCGGGGCCACACTGAACTCGAAGGGCTCGTGCGCCAGCGGTGGCGCATACGGCGGCACGAACCAGTACCAGCTGCGCGACGCGAGCGCGGGCAGCAGCTTCTTCGATGTCGGTCCCCGCTATCGCTTCGACTGCAATGGCGGCACGGGCGAGGTCGCGCTCAACGCGTTCCGCCCGACGAACCTGAACCAGAGCACGACCTACCAGTTCCGGCTCGTCAGCCGCCTGGACAACGGGTCGGTGCAGACCTGGGACTCCGTCGGCACGAACGGCGGGACGAACTACGACCAATTCCGAACGCCCTCGGATCACGATTGGTCGATCACATGCGCGAACGACCCGAATCGGATCGGGTGCGAGGGGACATACCAGACGGAGGGCGGCTCCGACGGCGGTGCGGTGACGTCGAGTTGCGACGATGGAACGACGGCGTGCGCGGCGTCCGCCCAGAAGAAGTGCAAGGGGCGCGACGGCAACCCGCTCACGAACGTCTACAGGTCGTACGACTACTGGATCAAGTCACGCGAGGCCAAGGTGGAGACCGACTGGTGCTGGAAGGACGGCAAGGTCGTCGAGCGCCACTCGGTTCCATCCGCCCTCGTCACGCAATTCGGCTCGACCCTCGGCCAGTTTGTCAACAGGGACGACGGCCGGACCGAGTGGAAGTACAGCGCGTGCACGGCGGACATGAGCTCGTGCCTGACTCGCTACCAGGCGACGTTCTCGTGCTGCTTCGACGACGAGACGCCGATCAACGTCTACAACCAGGCGGGCTGCATCGGCACGCGCATCTGCGCGTACGCGTGCGGCGAGAACGGCGCGTACCACAGCCGCAACATCATCCGCGGAAGTTGCCCCTGATCGAAGGGCGAGTAACTTCCATAAGGGAGGGTCAATTTGACCGAAGACAGCCGAGACTTGTCCTCACCCCGGCAATGGCCGACGTGGCTCAAGGTTCTCGTGGCCGTGCTGGTCGTCTGGGGGATGCTCGTCGCCGGCGGCGTCGCCCAGGCGCTGCTGTCCGCCTAAGTGCGAAGCGCAGACCGACTGAGAGGCGCCCGCGGACGGCGATCATCATCGCGGTCGTGATCGTCGTGCTTTTCGTCATCGGCGAGAGTTCGCCCGTTGATAGGAGTCCGCGCGATCGGAGTGGGCGCCTACAGCGGTGACGAGGGCGACGTGGTGGTCGAGCCGCACGACGAGTCGGCCGTCGGCCGCGGGCACGAGGGGCTCTATGTCGTGCTGTCGTGCAGCGCGCGCTTCACCGTGGACGGCGACGACTTCGACGCCGCCAGCGGCCACGTCGTGCTCGTGCGCCCCGGAGTCCATCGCGCCACCCTGCGTGCGCCGCCGATCACGCGCCTCGACTAGGTGGTCGAGAAATTGTGCGCATAGCGCCTGATTTATCGACCACCTACCAGAAGGAGCCGCGTTCGAGGGCGCCCTCGTCCTCGAGCTGCTCGACCGTCTTCGTGTAGACGCCCGAGCTCAGGTACTTCCAGCCGTCGTCTGGCGAGACGAAGACGACGTTGCCCTCGTCCAGCTCGTTCGCGACGCGCACGCAGATGGAGGCGATGGCGCCGGTGGACACGCCCACGAACAGGCCCTCCTCCTCCATCAGCTTCTTGGTCCACACGACGGCGTCGCGGTTCGAGACGAAGATCTTCCTGTCCAGCAGCGAGAGGTCGATGATCGGCGGGATGTAGCCGTCGTCGAGCGAGCGGAGGCCCTGCACGAGCTCGCCTTGGAGCGGCTCGGCGGCGACGATGACCGTGTCCGGGTCCTCCTCCTTGAAGCGGCGGGCGTTGCCCATGAGCGTGCCGCCCGTCCCGAGGCCGGCGACGAACGCGCTCACGGTGTCGAGCTCCTCGAGGATCTCGACCGCGGTGCCGTTGTAGTGGGCGTCCGGGTTCGCCTGGTTCCCGTACTGGTAGGGCATGTAGTAGCTCGAGTCCGACTCGGCCAGCTCGAGCGCCATGGCCACGGCGCCATTCGAGCCCTGCGCGCCCGGCGAGGAGATGATCTCCGCGCCGTACATCCGGAGCAGCTGGGTGCGCTCGGCGGTCACGTTGTCCGGCATCACGACCTTGAGCGGGTAGCCCTTGCGCCGGCAGATCATCGCGAGCGAGATGCCGGTGTTGCCGGAGGTCGGCTCGAGGATGGTCTGGCCCGGCCGGATCAGCCCGTCCTCCTCGGCCCGCTCGATCAGCGAGCGAGCGACGCGGTCCTTGACGGACCCGGTCGGGTTGTAGCCCTCGAGCTTGACGTAGATGCGAACGCCCGGCTTGGGACTGAGCCGCCTGAGCTCGACAAGCGGCGTGTTCCCGATCGCCTGAACGATGTCGCCGTACTTGCCGCCGCAGGGGCGGTTCTCGAGCCGCGGATCCATCACTTCAGAAAGTGTAGTACCCGGTCAGCGCGTGAGGAACGTGTCCTCGTGCGAATACGGCGGGGCGCAGCAGCAGAGGAGCTTCAGCGGCTCCGGGCCCGTGTTCCAGAGCTTGTGGCGTGTGCCGGGCGGGATCACGATCGTGTCGCCCGCGGAGACGTCGGTCTCCTCGTCGCCGAGCCTCAGGCGGCCGCTGCCGCTCGTGAAGAAGTAGATCTCCTCCGAGCTGCCGTGGTGGTGCTCCTCGGTCTCGGCGCCTGGGGGCACGGTCGCCTCGGCGAGGCTCTGGTTCACGGAGTTGCCGGTCGGGGTGCCGGCCAGCTCGCGGATCTCGGAGCCGTCCTTGGTGATGAAGGGCTCGACGCGCTCCAGCTTCTCGATCCTCATCGCTCAGAGGCTACGGCTGTAGCGCACCTCGAGGATGTGAGCCCACGCGTCCTCGGTGCGCTCGCTCCCGTCGCGCCTGAAGCCGGCGGCCTCGTAGAACGCGTTGGCGCGTCCGTTGTCCGCGAACGACCAGAGCGTCACCTCCGAGCAGTCCCGCTCGCGGAGCTCGTCGAGCGCCGCGGCGAGCAGTGCCCGGCCGACGCCGCCGCGCCAGCGACCGGGAAGCACGAACATCGTGCGCAGCTCGCCGGTCTCGGGGCGCGCGTCCGGATCGCGGCTCTCGCCGCAGACGGTGAAGCCCACGAGCTCGCCGCCGTCCTCCGCGACGAGGGCCATGACGCCGGGATCCTCGAGACGCGCCAGCCACTGGCCGGGCGGCGCCACCGGGGCGGTGTGGTCCGGCGGCAGCAGCGGCGCAAACCCGTCGTGCGCCGACTCGAACCAGACGCGCGTCCAGGCGGCCTCGTCGCCCGGCTCTGCCCTGCGGACGATCAGCGGCTGCCGCCGGCCATGGCCGGCAGGATCACGACTGTGTCGGTCTCCGAAACCTCGGTATCGAGGCCCTGGAGGACGCGCACGTCCTCGTCGTTCAGGTAGACGTTCACGTAGCGGTTCAGCTCGCCGTCCTCGGAGAACAGCTGCGACTCGGTGGCGGGATGCTGGGACGCGAGCGCGCGCAGGACCTCGCCCACCTTAGAACCGGAGGCCTCCAGCTCCTTCTCGCCACCGACGCTGCCCCGGAGCACCGGGGGGATCTTGATCTTCGCCATCGGGTCCGGCAGCCTAGCGCGCCGGCCCTAGCCCGCGCCAGCGCAGAACGCTTCGTAGTCCGGGAAGACGCCCATCTCGTCGTCGGAGATCTCGCTCGGCTCGCGCGAGCAGATCGGGCAGTCGGGGTCGCGGCGGACCTTCAGCTCGGTGAACGTCGTGCCGAGCGCGTCGTAGAGCAGCAGGCGGCCGGCCATCGTGTCGCCTGCGCCGGTCACGAGCTTGATCACCTCGACCGACTGGAGCAGGCCCATCACGCCCGGCAGCACGCCGAGCACGCCCGCGGCTCCGCACGACGGCGCCAGCTCGGCGGGCGGCGGCGTCGGGTAGAGGCAGCGGTAGCAGGGGCCCTCGTAGGGGTGGAAGACAGACAGCTGCCCCTCGAAACCGAGGATCGAGGCCGACACCACCGGGGTCTGCAGCCGCACGCTCGCGTCGTTCACGAGGTAGCGCGTGGGGAAGTTGTCGAGGCCGTCGACGATCACGTCGTAGCCCTCCGCGATCTCCATGATGTTGTCGGCGGCCAGCCGGACGGGGTACTTCTCGACCTTCACGTCCGGGTTGATCTCGTGGATCGCGATCTCGGCCGAGTCGACCTTCAGCGTGCCCACGCGGTCGTTCGAGTGCGCGACCTGGCGCTGGAGGTTCGAGAGATCGACGACGTCGTTGTCGACGATGCCGAGCGTGCCCACCCCGGCGGCGGCCAGGTAGAGCGCGGCGGGCGAGCCGAGCCCTCCGGCGCCGAGCAGCAGCACCTTGGCGTCGAGCAGCTTCAGCTGCCCCTCGAGCCCGACCTCGGGAACCAGCAGGTGGCGCGAGTAGCGCTCGCGCTGCTCGGGGGTGAGCGAGCGCGGCACCTCGACCTCGTAGCCCCGGTCCTTCCAGAGCGTGATGCCGCCGCGCATGGAGGCGACGTCCTCGTAGCCGAGCAGGTCCTGGAGCGTGTGGGCGGCGAGCGCGGAGCGCTGGCCGGAGGCGCAGTAGAGGATCACGCGCTTCGAGCGGTCGCGTACCGCGCCCTCGATGCGCGACTCGAGATGGCCGCGCGGCACGTGCACGGCGCCCGGGACGTGTGCCTCCTCGAACTCGTGCTGCTCGCGCACGTCGACGATCACGGCACCGTTGCCGTTCTGGCCGAGCCCGTGGACGTCCTTGGGATCGACCTCCTCGATCTGCTCTTTGATCTTGCGGATGACTTCTGCGCCGGATGCCATTACTTCACAAAGTGTAGCGGCGCCGAAACAACAGCCGGGGCGCCCTTTCGGACGCCCCGGCGGAAGACCCAGACCTAGATTGTGCGGAAGCCCTGGCAGTTCCAGCTGCTTAAGCCTCACCAGGAGTTTCGGGTTTGGGCAAGCGTGCCGATATGGGGTGAAGACCCCATTTGTGGTTTCCCGCCCCGTTCCGATCCATGAAAAGACCCTCGATGACCCGACGCGACGACTCCCTGATCGGCCAGATCGTGGCCGCCAACGTGGTGCTCGTCGCCATCACCCTGTTCGCCGCGAGCCTCGCGGCGGGCCTCGACCTGACCGTCGCCGACCAGCGCTGGTCGTTCCTGATCCTCGCGCTCGCGATCATCCTCACGCTCTGCGTGAACCTCTGGATGCTGCAGCGGCGCTTCGCGCCGCTCGAGCGCCTCATCACCCGCATCGAGGGGATCGACCCCGCGGAGCCGGCGAGCCATCAGCTCCCCGGCGAGGATCCGGTCGAGGAGATCGACAAGCTCTCGCGCTCCTTCAACGGCCTGCTCGAGCGGATCGAGGAGGAGCGCCGCCGCTCCGGGACGCTCGCCATGCGCGCGCAGGAGGAGGAGCGCCGCCGGCTCGCCCGCGACCTCCACGACGAGGTGAACCAGGCGCTGACCGCGATCTTGCTGCGACTCGAGGCGCTCGCCCAGGACAGCCCGGCCACCCACGTTGAGGAGGTGAACGAGCTGAAGCGGCTCGTGAACCAGGCGATGGAGGAGCTGCTGAACCTCGCGCGCCAGCTTCGCCCCTCCGCGCTCGACGACCACGGCCTCATGCCGGCGGTCGAGACGCAGCTGAAGCGCTTCTCGGCGCGAACGGGCGTGGAGGTGACGCTCAACTCCGACGGTGACGCGAGCCTGCTGCCTCAGGATGTCCAGACCGCCGTCTACCGCGTGATCCAGGAGGCACTCACGAACGTCGGCCGCCACGCGGCCGCGACAGCGGTGGCCGTGGACATCGCGCTCGACGAGGAGCGGCTCGAGCTCCGCATCCGCGACGACGGCGCCGGCTTCGACCCAGCGTCGATGACCCGCGCCGCGCGCGACGAGGGCCCAGGCGCCGGCCTGGGGCTCAGCGGCATGTCCGAGCGAGCCCGCCTCGCCGGCGGCGAGCTCGACGTGCGCTCGGCCCCCGGCGGCGGCACGACCGTGACGCTCCGCATCGCGCAGCTCGCCCCGGTGGTCGCCTCGTGATCCGCGTGCTGATCGCGGACGACCACGGCATCGTGCGCTCCGGCCTGCGCATGCTGATCGAGCGCCAGCCGGACATGGAGGTCGTGGCCGAGGCCGGGGACGGCGTCGCGGCGCTCGAGTCGGCCCAGGCGCACCACCCGGACGTCGCCGTGCTCGACGTCTCGATGCCGCGCATGACAGGCCTCCAGGCCGCCCGAGAGATCCGCGCGCACACGCCCGACACGCGCGTGCTGATGCTCTCCATGCACGACGACGAGCGCTACTTCCTCGAGGGCCTCGCGGCCGGCGCGGCCGGCTACGTGCTGAAGCGCGCCGCCGACAAGGACCTGATCGACGCCGTGCGCACCGTCGCCGACGGCCGCACCTTCCTGTCCGACGAGGCCCAGCGCGCGCTGATGGACGAGTGGCTGGGGGGCGCGACCGAGGTCGAGGATCCGCTCACCCCGCGCGAGCTCGAGGTCGTGAAGCTGATCGCCGAGGCCTACACGAACAAGCAGATCGCCGAGACGCTGAAGCTCTCCGAGAAGACCGTCGAGTCGCACCGCACCAACGTGTTCGGCAAGCTCGGCATGCGCGACCGTGTCGAGATCGTGCGCTACGCGATCCGGCGCGGGCTCGTCGAGCCGTAGGCATCGGCCTCGGCGCGGTCGTGGTCCTGGCCCGACCGGAGGAAGAAGAACGCTACGGCGAACAGCAGGATCGCCACGTCGACGCTGAGCATGAGGCCGCCGGCGATCTGCTGATCGGTGAGCGGCCTCAGGCCGTGCTCGGCCGTGCGGCCGACGTACCAGTCGTAGGCGGGCGACCGCATGGCGATGAACGCCATGCCGAGCAACATGCCGGCCATCCGGGCCCCGGCGATGTGGCCGGCCTTCCAGAGCTCGCCGCGCAGCCGGCGACGGGTCGGTTCGAGCGCCGGGAGCCAGACAAGGATGCTGATCGCGAAGAACGACTGGTGCTGGAGGGCGTGCACCAGCGGGTGATGCAACGCGGCATCGAATGCGGGCGCGAAGTGCCAGCCGTAGAGCACGATCGCGTAGGTGCCGATCGCGCCGAGCGGCGTCGTGAGCTTCGCCATCACGCGGCGTAGCGTCCGGCGCCGTGCCAGCGCCTTCAGCGCGGGCGCCGGGAGGTAGAAGAAGATCACGGGCGCGCGCAGGCCCACGAGGATCAGCGGGGCGCCGAGGTCGGCGAGCAGCAGGTGCTGTGCCATGTGGGCCGAGAGCAGGTCCTCCGCAAGGCTGTCGACGGGCGACACGAGCGCGATCGCCCAGAGCGCGACTCCGCCGTAGAAGGCGGCCTGCTGGAAGCGCGTGACCTCGAGCCCCCGCCCGCGCGCCACGCGCACCGCGCGTACGTAGAGAGCGACGCCTACGGCGAGAAACGCGAGCACCCCGGGGTCGAACGAAATTGCCACAGTTGGATTGTGGTGGAGATACGAAGCGGCGGCTCGGCGGAGGACCTGAACGCGGTCGTGCGGCTGCATCGGCAGGTGTACGAGGACGAGTACGAGCTCGACGCGAGCTTCGCCGACGCCGTCGCGGTCCGCATGTCGGAGCTGCGCCGCGCGGGCTGGCCCGGTCCGGGCGGCGGGCTCTGGCTGGCCGAGCTCGAAGGCACCGTCGTGGGCTCGGCGACGCTCCGCGAGCACCGCCCGGGCCTGGCGCGGCTCGGCCACCTCGTACTGCTGCCCGAGGCGCGCGGCGTGGGTGCGGGCCGCCGGCTCGTGGAGAGCGTGCTCGCCGCGGCGCGCGAAGCAGGCTACGAGCGCGTCGAGCTGTACACCTTCAGCGAGCTGGCCGCCGCGCGCAGCCTCTACGGGAGCGTCGGCTTCGTGCTCGACACGACGGAGCGAGTGATGCGCTGGGGCCGGCCCGTCGACTGGGAGCGCTGGGAGCGCGCTCTCTAGCCTGCGCTGGGTGAATCCGCGCTTCGCCTTAGCGCTCGTGCTCGTGGGGGCACTCGCCCTTGGGGGCATCGTGCTGGCGGCCGGGAGCCGCGGCGGCGACGAGCCCGTCGCCCCGGACAACGCCTTCGCCGGCGCGGTCATGCCGAAGGACCTGCGCGCGCCGGACTTCGAGCTGCAGAACCAGGAGGGCGAGCCGGTCTCGATGCGCGCGCTCCGCGGCAAGCCTGTGATCGTGACCTTCCTGTACACGCACTGCGAGGACACCTGCCCGCTGGCGGCACAGACCGCGCGCGGCGCGCTCGACAAGCTGGGCCACGACGTACCCGCGATCGCGATCGCGGTCGACCCGCCAAACGACACGCCCCAGAGCGCGCGCAAGTTCCTCGCCGAGCAGCGCGCCACCGGCCGGATCGACTTCGTGCTCGGTTCGCGAGCCGAGCTGCGCCCCATCTGGCGCGGCTTCGCCGTCCAGCCCCAGTCCGTCACGGCGGAGCACAACTCCCGCTTCACGCTCGTCGACGCGCGCGGCTTCCAGCGCGTGGGCTACCCCGGCTCCCAGGCCACCCCCGAGCGCCTCGCGCACGACCTCGCGCTGCTGGAACGCGAGGCGGGCTAGTTTCTCCTACTCGCTAGGTAGGATTTGGGGCCGTGATGTTCTCGACAAAGGCGGAGTACGGCGTCCGCGTGATGGCGCATCTCGCCAAGCGCGGCGGCGAGGATCCGATCTCGCTCGGCTCGATCGCCGATGCCGAGGGACTTCCGCTCGCGTACCTCGAGCATCTCGTCCAGCGGCTGCGGAAGGCCGGGCTGGTCGAGTCGAGGCGCGGCGCGCATGGCGGCTACACGCTGGCTCGCGAGGCCGGGGACATCACGATGGCCGAGGTCGTGCGGGCGCTCGAGGGCACCATCGCGCCGATCGAGTGCATCAGCGCGGATGCGGACGGCGTGCTCGTCTGCTCGCGCGAGCACCACGAGAACGGCGAGCCCTGCCCGACGAAGTTCCTCTGGACACGGGTCCAGGGGTCCATCGTCCGAACCCTGAACGAAATGACGCTGGACGACCTCGTCCAGCCCAGAAGCCCCGCGGAGCTAACCCGAGAGAAGGCAAAGGCAACTGCATGACGCTTGAAGTCCAGAACCTGCACGTGCGCACCGAGGATCGCGAGATCCTCCACGGCGTCGACCTGGTGGTGCGCAAGGGCGAGACCCACGCCCTCATGGGCCCGAACGGCTCGGGCAAGTCCACGCTCGCGAACACCCTCATGGGCAACCCGAACTACGAGGTGACCGAGGGCAAGATCCTCCTGAACGGCGAGGACCTCACCGAGGCGGACCCGGACGAGCGCGCCCGCGCCGGCCTCTTCATGGCCTTCCAGTACCCGGCGACGATCCCGGGCGTGTCGGTGGCGAACTTCCTCCGCATGGCCGTGAACGCCGGTCGTGAGGAGCCGATCAAGGTCAAGGAGTTCGGGGCCATGCTGAAGGGGCACATGGAGCTCCTGAAGATCGACCGCGCCTTCACGAGCCGCTACCTGAACGAGGGCTTCTCCGGCGGCGAGAAGAAGCGCGCCGAGATCCTTCAGCTCGCCATGCTCCAGCCGGACTTCGCCGTGCTCGACGAGACCGACTCAGGGCTCGACATCGACGCCCTGCGGATCGTCTCCGAGGGCGTGAACGCCATGCGCGGCGACGAGCGCGGCTTCCTGATCATCACGCACTACACGCGCATCCTCAGTTACGTGCGCCCCGAGTTCGTGCACATCCTGCTGGACGGCCGGATCGTGCGCGAGGGCGGCGCCGAGCTCGCCGACGAGCTCGAGGAGAAGGGCTACGAGTTCGTGCGCGAGGAGGTTGCTGCGAATGGCGCCTGAGTTCGTCGAGAGCCGCCGTCGCGCCGCGCTCGAGGTCTACGAATCTCACGACGTGCCCACGTGGCGCCGCTCCGGGTTCTGGACGACGTCGCTGCGCGGCCTCGACATCGACACGCTGGAGCCGAAGCGCTACGAGCCGGGGCTCCCCCAGCTCGACCTGGGCGACGACGAGCACTCGGCGCTGATCGTTCAGCGCGGGGCGAACGTCGTGCACAGCGACCTGAACGACGACCAGATCGTCGTGATGCCGCTGGAGCAGGCCGTCGAGGAGCACGCCGATCTCGTCGCCGAGCATTTCGGCAAGCGGCTCCCGATCGAGGACGACAAGTTCGCCGCCGGCACCGCCGCGTTCTGGAGCGGCGGCGTGTTCATCCACGTGCCCAAGAACGTGCGAGTCGAGAAGCCGATCCAGGTGGTCTGGCTGATCGACGAGCCGGGCACAGCACAGTGGGCGCACACGCTCGTGGTGGTGGGCGAGCACGCCGAGGTGCGCATCCGCGAGTTCTTCCTCGGCGGGGACTTCGAGGGCCAGGCGCTGCACGCCGGCGCGTTCGAGCTGTATGCCGACACCGGCGCACAGGTCGACCTCGCGCACTACCAGGACTGGGGCCGTGGCGACGTCTACGACCTGTCCACGCGGCGCGTGGAAGTTGGACGCGACGCGCGCGTGAAGTGGGTCCCGATCCACCTCGGTGGCCACCTCACGAAGCAGACGCTCGACATCATCACGGCCGAGCCCGGCTCGGACATGCGCCACACCGGCATGTACTTCACCGAGCGCGACGAGCACCTCGATCTGTTCACGACCGACAGGCACGAGGCGGGCCACACGACCGGCGACACGGTCTGGAAGGGCGCGCTCACCGGCGACTCGAGGGCGTCCTACGAGGGCCTGATCCACATCATTCCGAAGGCATCCGAGGTGGACACGTACCTCCAGACCCACCAGATGCTGCTCTCGCCTAAGGCGAAGGGCGACGCGATCCCGTCGCTGATCGTCGAGGTCGACAACGTGAAGGCGTCGCACGGCGGCACCGTCGGCGAGCTCGACCCCGAGCAGATCTTCTACATGATGACCCGGGGAATCCCGCGCGCCGAGGCGGTGCGAGTGCTCGTGGAGGGGTACTTCGAGGAGGTCATCATGCGGCTCGACGATCCGGGCCTCGAGGACCTCGTGCGCCGGCGGATCAGCGAGAAGCTGGCCGAGGCGGAGGACCAGGTCAAGGAGTTCATCGGGGAGCGGGCCGAGACGAGCTGATGAGCGCCATCGCCGACAAGCCCCTCGTCGACGTGCGCGCCGACTTCCCGGTGCTCACCAGGGAGTTCGGCGGGAAGCGGGTCGCGTACCTCGACTCGGCCGCCACCTCGCAGCGGCCCGAGCAGGTGATCGCCGCCATGGACCGCTTCCAGCGCGAGTCCTACGCGCCGATCCACCGCGGGGTCTACGAGCTGGCGCGCGAGTCGACCGACGCGTTCGAGTCGGCCCGCACGCGGATCGCGGAGTTCGTCGGCTGGGACCCGGCCTGCTCGATCTTCACGCGCAACGCGACCGAGGCGATCAACCTCGTGGCGTACTCGTGGGGGCGCGAGCAGCTCGGCGAGGGCGATGAGGTGCTCATCACCGAGATGGAGCACCACTCGAACATCGTCCCCTGGCAGATGCTCTGCGAGGAGACCGGCGCGAAGCTCCGCTACCTGTCGCTGACCGACTCCCACGAGCTGTCGCTCGACGAGCTCGACTCCGTGCTCGCCGAGGGACGCGTGAAGCTGGTGGCAGTCGCGCACGTGTCGAACGTGCTCGGCACGATCAACCCGGTCGCCGAGATCGTCCGGCGGGCGCGCGCGGCGGGCGCGGTCACGCTGGTCGACGGCTCCCAGGCCGTGCCGCAGATGCCGGTCGACCTGCGCGCGATCGACGCCGACTTCTACGCCTGGACCGGCCACAAGGCGCTCGGACCGACGATCGGCCTGCTGCACGGGCGGCGCGAGCTCCTGTCGGACATGCGCCCCTTCCTCGGCGGCGGCCACATGATCTCGCGCGTCGAGCGCGAGCGCTCGACCTGGAACGAGCTGCCCTACAAGTTCGAGGCCGGCACTTCGGCCGCGACGGAGGCGGTCGGGCTCGGGGCTGCGATCGACTACCTCGACGCGCTCGGCATGGACCATGTGCGCGCGCACGAGCGCGACCTCACCGAGTACGCGCTCGAGCGGCTGCCGGAGGTCGATGGGATCCAGCTATTCGGCCCGCCCGACCTGGACCGCCGCGGCGGCGTGGTGGCGTTCGCGATCGAGGGCATGCACCCGCACGACATCGCCGAGCTCTGCGACCGCGAGGCGGTCTGCGTGCGGGCCGGACATCACTGCGCCCAGCCGCTGATGCGCTGCCTGGGCGTCGGCGCGACCGCCCGAGCTTCGTTCCACGTCTACAACTCGCGCGACGAGGTGGACCGCCTGGTCGACGCGCTCGGCAAGGCGCGCGAGGTCTTCGAGCTGTAGCGATGGACGCGCTCTACCGGGACTACATCCTCGAGCACTACAAGAACCCGCGGAACTTCGGGGAGATCCCCGAGCACGATCTCGACTTCCACGACCACAACCCGCTCTGCGGCGACGAGCTCGGCGTGCACATCCTCGTCGAGGACGGAAAGGTCAAGGACCTCCGCTTCCACGGCCAGGGCTGCGCGATCTCACAGGCGGCCGCCTCGATCACCTCGGACGAGCTGATCGGGATGTCGATCGAGGAGATCGAGAGCCTCGGCGCCGACTGGGTCATCGAGCAGCTCGGCATCGAGATCAGCCCCACGCGCCGCAAGTGCGCGCTGCTGTCACTGAAGGTGATGCGCGGCGCCACGACGGGCGACCCGAGCTGGCCTGAGTAGGCAGCCCGACGGCTAGTCGTCGGAGATGCCGAGCGTCTCCTTGTCGACGCCGAGCTCCACCAGCCCGAGCGCTACCAGCACTCCTATGGCCCCGCCCACTAGGGCGCCCAACAGGACCTGCACAAGAGCCTCGGCATCCAGGGTCTTCGCGGTGCACACAACGGCGTCTGCGCACGTGGGCGAATCGATGATCACCGGCGAGACGCTGTTGATCAGCAGGCCGGCGACGATGGCACCGACTACGGCCGCAACACCGCCGAGCTTCGTCTCCTCGAATAACCAGTGCAACAGGTGCGGTACGTGTCCCACTTGATGGCTCCTTTCTTTACCACGACCCTCGCACACTGGAGAAGCGCGGACAAGCGCACCCGTACATACTGAGGGCGCTCGTTATGTACAGGCTCTACGTGATCCCCGGCTCGCACGCGTGTCGCTCGGCGATGCTGATGCTCGAGCACAAGCGGGTGCCGTACCGGCGCGTGGACGTGGTCACCCTGCTCCATCCAGTCGCGGTCCGGCTACGCGGCTTCGACGCCGGCGGGCAGAGGCGCAGCGCGGGCGTACGGCGTCCGCTTCCGCTCCGCATCGGCGATCAGCTCGGCACCGTGCCTGCCCTGGCCGCCGACGACCGGCGTGTCTCCACCAACCGTGCGATCGCGCGCTTCCTGGACGATCGCCACCCTGAGCCAGCGCTGTTCCCGGCCGATCCCGAGCAGCGGCGAGCCGTCGAGGAGGCCGAGCGCTGGGCGAACGAGACACTTCAGATGGCAGCCCGCCGGATCCTCGGGGCGGGCGTGCTGCGCGACCCGTCGGAGTTCAGCCGCAGCGCCGCGGACGGCCGGATGGGCCATCTGCTCTACCGGCACGCGCTCGCACGGCGCCTGATCATCCCGAGGATCGCCAGCCGGGTGTTTGCCGTCGACGGAGCCACCGACAGCGAGCTCCTCGCCGGGCTGCCCGGGATGCTCGACCGGATCGACTCCTGGATCGCCGACGGCGTCCTCGGCGGGGAGCAGCTGAACGTCGCGGACTTCATGGTCGCACCGAGCCTGGCGCTGATCCTCTACCGCCACGACGTCATGCCGCTGTTCGAGGGCCGACCGGCCCTCGGCCTCGTCGATCGGCTCCTTCCCGCGTGACCGATGCGGTGAAGACCTGGCGCTACCTCCGCGTGGCGATGGTGGCGCTCGTCGTCGGCCTGTACGTCTCCATCTTCTTCGAGTGGCTGGAGGTCGGTGGGGATTGCCTCCAGCCGTCGATCAGCGCCTACCACTACACGCCCGTGCACGGCATCTTTGTCGGCGTGCTGGTCAGCGTCGGCGTCTGCCTCTTCTGCCTCAAGGGCAGCACCGACGCCGAGGACATCCTCCTCAACCTCGCGGGCATGTTCGCGCCGGTCGTCGCGCTCGTGCCGACGCCGGACGTCGACCGCTGCGCGTCGGTCCTGGGCAACGCACAGGACCCTGACGCCAACGTGCTCAACAACGTCACCGCTCTGCTCGCGGTTGGGCTGCTCGGGCTGCTCGTCCTTGCGTACCTGGCGACGAAGAACCGCCCGACCCCTCCTGAGCGCGTGGGGTACGCGGTCGCCGCCCTGGTATGGATCGCGACGACGGCAATCTTCGTCGCGGACCGCGGCCTCGTCGTCGATGGCGGCCATTTCACCGCCGCGATTCTGATGTTCCTCTGCATCGTGGCCGTGGTCTGCATCAACGCCCGGGAGTACAAGGACGAGAAGCCGGACGAGCGATCGCTGCGCAACCGCTATGCCGCGATCGCGGGCGCGATGGTCGGCTCCTCGCTCGCGATCGGGTTCGCGGGGTGGCTGGGCTGGAGCCACTGGCTGATCGCCATCGAGACGGTCCTGATCGTCCTCTTCGCCGTCTTCTGGCTGATCCAGACGATCGACCTCTGGCAGCGGGGCCTGCGCTAACTACCCTCTCGCCCATGACCACCTCGACCACGAGCCGGACCGCCCGCCGGATACCCGCCGAGGACCTCGAGCTCAAGGAGATCGAGCTGCACGGCCACCGCGTGGCCTACCGCTGCGCCGGCAGCGGCCCGGCGATCGTGCTCGTCCACGGGATCACGTCGACGTCGGCCACCTGGGAGCGGGTGATGCCCTATCTGGCCACGCGCTTCACGGTCATCGCCCCGGACCTGATCGGGCACGGCCAGTCCGCCAAGCCGCGCGGTGACTACTCGCTCGGGGCCTACGCCAGCGGCGTCCGCGACCTGATGGTGGCCCTGGGCCACGAGAGCGCCACCTTCGTGGGGCATTCGCTCGGCGGTGGCGTGGTCATGCAGCTCGCCTACCAGTTCCCGGAGCGGTGCGAGCGCCTCGTGCTCGTGGACAGCGGCGGACTTGGGCGCGAGGTGAATCTCCTGCTTCGGGCCGCCACGCTTCCGCTCTCCGAGGTGGTGCTTCCGCTCCTGGCCAGCGCCCGGCTGCTGAGCGTGGGGCGCGCCGTCGGCGGGTTCTTCGGGCGGCTCGGGCTCCACGCCGGCACCGACATGGCCGAGCTCGCTCGCGGTCACGCCTCCCTCGGGGATCCCGGCGCACGCGCGGCCTTCGTGCACACGCTCCGCACCATCGTGGACCCGACGGGCCAGCGCGTGAGCGCGACCGACCGGCTCTATCTCGCCGAGAACATCCCGTTCCTGCTCGTGTGGGGCGAGCGCGACCCGATCATCCCCGTGCAGCACGGCCTCGCCGCCCACGAGCTCGTGCCCTCGAGCCGCCTCGAGCTGTTCGAGAACTCCGGCCACTTCCCACACCTCGACGACCCCCAGCGCTTCCTCGACGTGCTGCTCGACTTCATCGACTCGACCGAGCCGGCCGACGTGGATCCCGAGCAGTGGCGCGCGATGCTGAAGACCGGCCGTACGGCGCGCTAGTCGCGCCGGCTCACGCGCGTCAGCAGCTGTTCCGAGGCGTGGCGCTGCCCGGCGCCGTGCACTGCGTCTTGACCTTCGGCCGCTTGCCTCTGCGGATCGTGAACGTCACGGCCTTGCCGATGAGGCGGGGCGCGGTGACGATGACGGTCAGCCGCGTGCCCGGGCGGAGCCGGCGGCGCATGAACAGGACCAGGCTCCGCTTGCCGCTCGCGCCCACCGTGTACGTCCGTCGGCTCGCGGGGCAGCCCGCCCGGATGCGCGTCCTGGCCGCGGCACGTGAGCCCTTCGCGGCCGCGCGAGTCGTGCAGCGCACGGCGATTGCGGCGCCGGGAGGTGCGCCCAACACGAGCAGCTTCTTCGCGAGCGTGCCGTTCCGCCCGACCGTCCAGCCGGCGCGGATCTTGGCCTTGATCCTCCCCGGAGGCGCCGGACAGCCGTTCGTGGAGATGCCGGACTGGGTCGGGCAGGCGTCTTCGCGATCCGGCACGCCGTCGCCGTCTGAGTCGGCCAGCACGGCGCCCCGCGCCGGGCAGCCGCCGGCGCCGGTCGCGGCGTCGGCCGGGCAGAGGTCGGTCGGATCGGTGAAGCCGTCGCCGTCGAAGTCAGCGGGAGTCGCATTGGCCTCGCTGTCGGCGAGCGTCCCGGCGGATTGACCGTCGTCCGCGCGGACGACGCTTGAGCCGCGCAACCCGCCCTGGCCAGCGGTGCCGCCCTCGAGCTGAGCACTTCGCGTCACGAAGCGTGCCGTCCCGGCACCGAAGAGCCCGGCGCTCGGGCCACCCGCGCCGCCACCGCCCGGCCCGCCGGTACCGCCCGTGCCGCCCATGCCGCCCGCGCCACCATCGCCGCCCGCGCTGGCGCAGTCCGTTGTGCCTTTGGATCCCCCACTCCCGCCGCCACCGCCCGGCCCGCCGCTGCCCCCCGTGCCGCCGTTACCGGC
>JAXDIL010000201.1:0-17738 GCA_034664005.1 Thermoleophilaceae bacterium
GAGTACGGCTCGGACCACCGCTGCCTCGTGAAGCTCGGCTGCAAGGGGCCGGTGGTCAAGTGCAACGTCCCGATCCGCGGCTGGGTGAACGGCATCGGCGGCTGCCCGAACGTGGGCGGCATCTGCATGGCCTGCACGATGCCGGGCTTCCCTGACAAGTACATGCCGTTCATGGAGCCGAACCGCTGGGGCGTCGCCGCCGAGAACATCATGCGGTTCACGTACGGACCGATCGTCCGCACCTTCCGCAAGCGCCACATCAAGAACCAGTACGACGTCGAGCCGGAGTGGCGTCACAACAAGCCAGAGCTGACCACCGGCTACTCCAAGCGCTGGTAGAGGGAGACACGCATGTCCACTGTTGAGACGCCCCGCGAACAGAAGATCCTCGTGAAGGAGATGTCGTGGGATCCGATCACCCGCATCGTCGGGTCGCTCGGGATTCACACGGAGATCGACTTCGCGAACCAGCAGGTCCTGAAGTGCTACTCGACGTCGATGGTGTTCCGCGGCTTCGACATCTTCATGAAGGGGATCGATCCGCGCGACGCGCACTTCATCACCAGCCGGATCTGCGGCATCTGCGGTGACAACCACTGCACCTGCTCGTGCCTGAACCAGAACATGGCCTACGGCGTCAAGCCGCCTCCGCTCGGCGACATGGCGTTCAACCTGGCCGAGACGGCGGACTACATCTTCGACCACGCGATCTTCAACGACTGCATGGCGAACGTGGACTTCTGCGAGCAGATGGTGAAGGAGACGAACCCGTCACTGCTCGCGACGGCCGAGAACACCTCGGCGCCGCACTCGGACATCCACGGCTACAGGACGATCGCCGACATCATGCGGGCGCTCAACCCGTTCACGGGCGAGTTCTACCTGGAGACCCTCCACGTGGCCCGCTACACGCGCGAGATGTACTGCCTGTTCGGCGGGCGTCACACGCACCCGTCGACGATCATGCCGGGCGGCTGCAGCGCGGACATAACGCACCAGACCTGCACGGACTACTACGTGCGCCTGATGCGCTACTTCGACTACGTGAAGAGAAGCGTGCCGATGCACGACGATCTGTACGACTTCTTCCTCACGGAGCTGCCGGGCTACGACATGGTCGGCTACCGGGACACGAATCTCGTGAACTGGGGCTCGTTCGACGACCCGGACTACGTCGACTACAAGTACGAGAACATGACCGAGTGGGGGCGGAAGCGGTACATCACCCCCGGGATCGCGATCAACGGCGAGCTGATCACGACCGACCTCGTCGAGATCAACCTGGCGATCAGGATCCTGCTCGGGAGCTCGTACTTCGACGGCTGGGAGAACGAGCGGACGTTCGTCACGCAGGACCCGCTCGGGAACCCGGTGGACAAGAACCACCCGTGGAACAAGGTCACGCTGCCGAAGCCGCAGAAGCGCGACTTCACGGACAAGTACACGTGGGTCGTCTCGCCGCGGATCTACGACAAGCGGACCGACACGCACGTGTGCTGCGACACCGGCGGCGGCCCGTTCGCGCGCCAGTGGTGCACCGCGAAGGCCGGGCTCGTGGACTTCGGCTACGTGAAGGCCACCGGGCACAGCCTCCAGATGGTGCTGCCGCGCTCGCCGAACATGCCCCAGATGGAGATGGAGTGGCACGTTCCCGAGAAGTCGAACGCGATCGAGCGCGACCGCGCCCGCACCTACCACCAGGCCTACTCGGCGCTGATCGCGCTGCACAACCTGGAACGGGCGATGAAGGAGGTCCAGGCCGGCCGGACCAAGAGCTGGAACGAGTTCAAGGTCCCGGAGTCGGCCGTCAGCGTGGGCTTCCACGAGGCGGCTCGCGGCGTGCTCTCGCACCACATGGTGATCGAAGACGGCAAGATCGCGAACTACCAGCCCTACCCGCCGACGCCGTGGAACGCGAGTCCGCGCGACGTCTACGGGACTCCCGGCCCCTACGAGGACGCGGTGCAGAACACCCCGATCTTCGAGGAGAACGGCCCGGAGAACTTCAAGGGCATCGACATCATGAGGGCGGTTCGCTCGTTCGACCCGTGCCTGCCCTGCGGGGTGCACATGTACAAGGGCAAGGGACCGGTGCGGAAGGTGGTCCACACACCGACGGCGCTCTGCTAGCCGAATGGAGCCCGATCAGCTGATAGCCCGTGTGCAGGAGCTCACGGGGCGACTGGAGGACCTCGACGACCCGGCGTGCCGTGAGCTCGCCGAGGAGCTCACCGGCGCCGTGGTGCAGATGTACGGCGCCGGCCTCGAGCGGATCGTCGAGCTGATCGACGAGGAGGCGCGCGGCCGGCTCGCCGAGGACGAGCTGGTCGCCGGCCTGCTCATGATCCACGACCTCTATCCGGTCCCGCTCGAGGAGCGCGTGACGCAGGCGCTCGACACGGTGCGGCCGTACATGGAGTCGCACGGAGGCAACGTCGAGCTGCTCGGGATCGAGGACGGCGTCGCGAAGCTGCGCCTGGCGGGCAGCTGCAAGTCGTGCCGGGCGTCGTCCTCGACGCTCGAGCTGGCGGTGCGCCAGGCGCTCCAGGAGGCGGCGCCCGACCTGCTCGGGATGGACGTCGAGGGGGTCGTCGAGGAGGCGGAATCGGAGGTTACGGGCACGGTCCTGCCCATGGCCAACGGCGTGCCGGCATGGCACACCCTCGACATCGCCGCGCCGGATCGGCTCGTGGCTACCGATGTCGCTGGAATGTCGCTGTTCGTCGCAAACGTCGACGGAACGTTGCTCGCGTATCGCAATTCGTGTGCAAGCTGTGGCGGGGACCTGGCGGGCGCGGCCCTGGAGGAGGGCGCTCTCGCTTGTCCCGGCTGCGGGCGCAGCTATTTCCTGCCGCAGGCCGGCCGCTCCATGGACGACGACCATCTGCAGCTCCAGCCCATCCCGCTCCTGCGGGAGGAGGAGGGCATCAAGGTCGCGCTATGAAGCCCTTGGACGAGGCAGTCGCCGGTCGCCGCAAGGCTCTGATGGTTTCGGCGTTGAGAGGAATGGCGGCTCCGAAGCCTCCGACCCCCGCCGGCGAGCGCTGCGACCTCTGCGAGACGACCGTGCCGGACGACCACCGGCACATGCTGAACCTCTACGAGCGGCAGATCGTCTGCGTGTGCGAGGCCTGCTGGGCGCTCCGCTCGGGTGACGAGGACTTCCGCCCGACGGGGACCCGCACGCTGTGGCTGGAGGGCTTCCAGCTGCCCGAGGAGCTCTGGGCGCAGTTCCGGATCCCGATCGGGCTCGCGTTCTTCATGCACTCGAGCGTCACGGACTGCATCGTGGCGATGTACCCGAGCCCGGCGGGCGCGACGGAGAGCGAGCTGCACTTCGAGACCTGGAGCCGGCTCGTGGCCATGAACCCGGTGCTCCGCGACCTCGAGCCGGACGCCGAGGCGCTGATCGTGAACCGGATGGCCGACCCGCCGCTGTTCGCGATCGCGCCGATCGACCGCTGCTACCTCCTGGTCGGGCTGGTGAAGGCTTCCTGGGAGGGGATCTCCGGCGGCGCGGGCATGGAGCAGGCGATACAGGCGTACTTCGAGGATCTGAGGAGGGTCGCTGCATGAGCCAGCCCGAGGTCCTGGCGGCCCCCGTCGCGCCGGAGCCGGAGTTCCAGGTGCTCGGCGCGACCGGCCGCCGCCACGCGGCCGTGCCGGTGCTCGACTTCGACGTGCACGTCTCAGAGCCGGGTGGGCGTCAGGTCTACGCGATCGCGCTGACCGCTCAGGTGATGATCGAGCCGGCGCGCCGCGCCTACGACCCGGAGACGCGCGTGAAGCTCGTGGAGCTGTTCGGCCCGCCGGAGCGCTGGGCCACGACCACGCGCAGCCTCGTCTGGCACCAGGCCGACGCGCTCGTCCCGGCCTTCACCGGCTCGACCACGTTCCACGTGGCCGTGCCGGCGAGCTTCGACATGGAGGTGGCCTCCTCGAAGTACCTCTACGGGCTACCCGACGGGGAGGTGCCGCTGGCGTTCAACTTCAACGGCACGGTCCACTACCGCGCCGACGACGGGCGCCTCCAGATGTCGCTCGTCCCGTGGTCGTGCTCGGCGGAGTACCGGCTGCCCGTGGCCACCTGGCGTGACCTGATCGAGCACTACTACCCGCGCGCGGGCTGGATTCCGCTGCGCGAGGAGACGCTCTTGGCGCTTCAGCGCGTGAAGGCCGAGCGGGGGCTGCCGACGCTCGACGCCACCGTCGCGGAGCTGCTCGACCCATGAACGAGCTCGTCGAGACGCTGCTGTACGAGGGCTACGCCCTCTATCCGTACACGCCGGGCGCGACGAAGAACGCGACGCCCACGCCGTTCGGCATCGTGTACCCGCCCGCGTACGCCCGGACGCTCGAGAGCACGCACGACCACCTCGATCTCCAGTGCGTCGTCGAGGGCGAGGGCGACGGCGAGATCACCGCCGAGCTGTACTTCCTGCTGCCGAGCGGTGAGCGCCATGTGGCCGAGGAGCGTCGCATCGAGGGCATGGGCGACTTCGAGCTCGGCGGCGTGTCGGTGCGCACCGCGCTGAGCGTGAGCGAGACCGGCGACGGCCGGCAGCTGGTCTCCTACCGCGTCGAGAACCACACCCAGGTTCCCGACGGCCTCGAGCGTGGCGAGGCGCTCCGTTTCTCGCTCATCTCGACGCATCCCGTGCTGCGTGTGACCGGAGGGGGCCGGTTCGTTTCGCAACTGGATGCTCCCTGCGACAGCGTCAACACCTGGCCCGTGCTGGCGTCCGACGACGACGACGTGATGCTCGGCGCGGCGATCGTGCTGCCGGACCACCCCCGGATCGCCCCCGAGAGCCGCGGCAACCTCTTCGACAACACCGAGATCGAGGAGGCGCTCGTGCTCCACGTGCACGCGCTGAGCGACGAGGAGCGCGCCGAGATCGAGCACCAGGACCCGGCCGTCAGGGAGATGATCGACCGCGCGATGAACGTGACCTCGGACGAGGTCCTGAAGCTGCACGGCCGCGTGGAGCTGCGCGACCCGGTCACGCGCGAGCCGCCGCGGCCCTCAGCCGACGTGCGCGATCCCACGCGCGGGCTGCCCTCGGTGGAGGTGGACGGCACGCTGTTCACGCGTGGCGGCCGGGTCGTGGTGCGGCCCGGGCTGGACGCCGACCTGCAGGCGCGCATGCTCGAGGGCCGCACCGTGACCGTCGAGCGGATCTACCGCGACTACGACGGGCGGGTGCACCTCGGCGTGAGTGTCGACGAGCCCGGCCACGAGGTGATGCGCGACACGGGCCGCTTTCTCTGGTTCTTCCCCCCGGAAGTGGAGGTCGTGGAATGAAACGGATACTGGTCGCCGGGATCGGCAACGCCTGGCTGATGGACGACGGCTTCGGAGGCGAGGTCGTGAAGCGTCTCGAGGCGCGCGAGCTGCCGCAGGGCGCCGCCGTCTTCGACTTCGGCACCGGCGGCCTCGACCTCGCCTACGAGGTCATGCGCGGATACGACGCGCTGGTGCTGATCGACGTGAGCCGCCAGGGCGGGGAGCCCGGGACGCTCTACGTGATGGAGGCGAGCGAGGAGGACGTGGAGGCCGGCATCGAGGACGGCCAGATCATCAACCCGCACGCGATGGACCCGCAGACCGTGCTCCGCTTCGTGAAGACGCTCGGGGCCTGGCCCGGGAAGGTCGTGGTGGTGGCCTGCGAGCCGGCGGTCGTCGAGGAGATGGGGCTCGGCCTGAGCGAGGACGTGGAGCGCGCCGTGGACGGCGCGGTCGAGCTCGTGGTCCAGACGATCGACGAGCTTCAGGTCGACGCCGCATACGCAGTCGACTGAGCCATGCACGAGCTGTCGCTCTCCGGCGCGATCGTGAACACCGTCGAGAAGCACGCGGCGGGCCGGCCGGTCAGCGTCGTGAACATGCGGATCGGGGCGCTGCGCCAGGTGGTGCCGGACACGCTCGAGTTCTACTTCGAGTTCGTGTCTAAGGGGACGCTCTGTGAGGGGGCTCGGCTCGAGCAGGAGCTGATCCCCGCGCGGCTCGGCTGCGCGTCGTGCGGGCGCGACTGGGAGATCGAGCTGCCCATCTTCATGTGTCCGTCCTGCGGTGGTGCGGGCCGCGTGGAGGTCAGGAGCGGCAACGAGTTCGAGGTCGAGTCGATCGAGGTCGAGGAGGCGGAATGCATCGCACAAAGGTGAAGATCGTCGAGGAGGCGCTCGACGCCAACAACACGATCGCCCAGGCGAACAGGGCCGACTTCGACCGCGCCGGCGTGCGAGTCGTGAACTTCATGAGCGCGCCGGGGGCCGGCAAGACGTCGCTGCTGGAGCGCGTGGTGGCGGACCTGCCGGGCGTCCGGGTGGGGGTGCTCGAGGGCGACGTGCAGGGCTCGATGGACGCCGACCGGCTGGCGTCGCTGCACGTGCCGGTGACCCAGCTGAACACGGACCCGAGCTTCGGCGGCGAGTGCCATCTCGACGCGAACATGGTGCGCTCGGCGATGCCCGGCCTGCCGCTCGACGAGATCGATCTGCTCGTGATCGAGAACGTGGGGAACCTGGTGTGCCCGGCGGAGTTCAAGGTGGGCGAGGACGCGCGCATCATGGTCTCCGCGATCACCGAGGGCGAGGAGAAGCCGCTCAAGTACCCGCTCATGTTCCGTGCCTGCGAGCTGGTGCTGATCAACAAGATGGATCTGCTGCCGCACCTCGACTTCGACCTCGACAAGTTCATCTACAACCTCGACGCCGTGCACCCCGGCGTGGAGCGGATCCTGGTCAGCGCGAAGAGCGGCGAGGGGATCGAGGAGTGGCGCGACTGGCTGACGCGCGCGGGCGCGCCCGCGCACGCGGCTTCCGCCCCCGCGGCCCCCGGCCGCGCCCCCGTGGAGGCCCGTGCGTGACGGGAGCGTTGCGAACGGATGTCGTGGAGCGCGCGCTTCGTGACAGGACGCGCGCCAATCGCGACTTCTTCGACGCCGAGGCCGAGCGGCTCGCGCGGCTCTGTCACCGGATGGCGGAGCGCTTCGCGCGCGGCGGCCGGCTGATCGCGTTCGGGCACTCGCCCGCGGCTCGCTCGGACGCCCGGCACGTGGCCGTCGAGTTCGTGCACCCGGTGATCGTCGGCAAGCGGGCGCTTCCGGCGATCGGGCTCGCGGGGGAGGGCGGCGGCCTCGCGGAGCAGCTGGCGCTGCTGGCCGAGCCGGACGACATCGCCATCGCGTTCGGGGCCGGCGAGGACGGCGGCGACGCCGCCGCGGCCATCGCGCTCGCGCGCGAGCGCGGCTGCCTCACGCTCGCCTTCGCCGCGGCCGGCGCCGAGTGGGAGTTCGAGCCGCCCGGGGCGGATGCGGCGGTGCGCCAGGAGCTCGTCGAGACGCTCTACCACGTGCTCTGGGAGCTCGTGCACGTGTTCTTCGACCACCGCGGCCTGCTCGAGGGCCGCAACGCCCGCCGGACGCACGACACCGGCGCGTCGAGCTTCCTCTATCCCTTCCTCGGGGAGCAGGAGCACGACCTCGAGGCGATCATGGCCGACGTGCGGCGGTCGGTGCTCGCCAAGGCGCAGGAGGTGGGCGAGCTGCGCGCGCAGACGCTCACCGACAACGGCGACGAGCTGATCGCCGCGGCGGCGGCCGTGCGCGCTGACCTGGAGGCCGGCGGCTCGCTGCTCGCGCTCGGGAACGGCGGCTCGGCCACCGACGCGATGGATCTCGTCGCGGACCTTCGCCGCCCGCCCGACCCGCGCTGGCAGCCGCGCCGGGCGCTCGACCTCACGGAGGACGCGGCGATCCTGACGGCCATCGCCAACGACGTAGGTACCGAGGCGATCTTCGCCCGCCAGGTGATCGCGCACGGGCGCGAGGGCGACGTGCTGGTCGCCATCTCCACGAGCGGCAACTCCACGAACGTGATCGCCGCGCTGGCCGAGGCCCGTTCGCGCGGCCTGCGGACGCTCGCTTTGGTCGGTTACGACGGTGGGCGGGTGGCGGGGGAGGGCCTCGCGGACCATGTGATCGTCACGCGCTCGGAGCACATCCCGCGCATCCAGGAGGCCCAGGCGAGCGCGTACCACGTGCTGCGGGAGCTGGTGGCGTGAGCCGCGTGCGGGCTCGCATCGAGGGCACCGTGCAGGGCGTGGGCTTCCGGCCCTACGTGTTCCGGCTCGCCGACGAGCTGGGCGTCTCGGGGCACGTGCTGAACGACTCGCGCGGCGTGGTGGTGGAGGCGGAGGCGCCCTGGGAGACGGTGGAGCGCTTCCTCGCCCGGCTGCCGCTCGAGGCACCGCCGCTGGCGGCGGTCGAGCGCGTCACTACGGAGCAGGTCGAGGAGCTGGGGGAGCGCGGGTTCTCGATCCGGGAGAGCCCGGCCGGTGGGAAGCCGCGCGCCGCCGTGACGCCCGACAGCAGCACCTGCACGGACTGCCTGGCCGAGCTGTTCGACCCGGGCGACAGGCGCTACCGCTACCCGTTCACGAACTGCACCAACTGCGGACCGCGCTTCTCGATCGTGCGCGACGTGCCCTACGACCGGCCGAACACGACGATGGACGGGTTCACGATCTGCCCGGCGTGCCGTGCCGAATACGACAATCCCGCGGACCGCCGCTTCCACGCCCAGCCGAACGCCTGCGCCGACTGCGGGCCGCGGGCGCGGCTCGCGTACGCGGGCGGCGGCAACTGCGAGGATGCGGGCGCGCGCGACGCGATCGATGCGGCGGCTCGCGCCCTGCGGGCCGGCGCGATCCTGGCCGTCAAGGGCATCGGCGGCTTCCACCTCGCCTGCGTGGCGCGCGACGAGGACACCGTCGGCGAGCTTAGGGCTCGCAAGCACCGGGAGGACAAGCCGTTCGCGCTGATGGCGCCGGACCTGGCCGCCGTCCGCGAGCTGGTGGCGATGACCCCGCTCGAGGAGGAGCTGCTGCTGTCGCGGCCGCGGCCGATCGTGCTCGCGCGCCGGCGTCCGGACGCGGGCGTGGCGCCGTCGGTGGCGCCCGGGGCGTCGGAGCTCGGCGTGATGCTGCCCTACTCGCCGCTGCACCACCTGCTGCTGTCGGACCTGGACGACACGCTCGTGCTCACGAGCGGCAACGTCTCCGACGAGCCGATCGCGTACGAGGATGCTGACGCCCGCGAGCGGCTCGCCCAGATCGCCGACCTGTTCCTCGTCCACGACCGGCCGATCGAGACGCGCACGGACGATTCCGTGGTGCGCGTCGCGGTTGGGCGCCCGCTGTGGCTGCGGCGCTCGCGTGGCCTCGTGCCGGGCTCGCTCCCGCTACCGGTCGACGCCGGGACGCACCTGCTCGCGTGCGGGGCCGAGCTGAAGAACACGTTCGCGGTGGCCAAGGGCGGCCGCGCCTGGGTGGGGCACCACGTGGGCGACCTCAGGAACTACGAGACGCTGCATTCCTTCGTGACCGGGATCGACCACTTCGAGCGGCTGTTCGCCGTCGAGCCAGAGGTCGTGGTGCACGACCTGCATCCCGAGTACCTCTCCACGAAGCACGCACAGGAACTCGACGGCGTGCGGCTGATGGGCGTTCAGCACCACCACGCGCACCTGGCGGCGTGCCTCGCCGAGCACGGTTCCACGGGCCCGGCGATCGGAGCGATCTACGACGGGACCGGCTACGGCGAGGACGGCACCGTCTGGGGCGGCGAGCTCCTGCTCGGCGGCCTGGAGCGGTTCGAGCGCGTCGGCCTGCTGTTCCCGGTGCGGATGCCGGGCGGCGATGCCGCCGTTCGCCAGCCCTGGCGGATGGCCTGCGCGTGGCTCACCGCGGCGCTCGACGGGCGGCCGGCGCTTCCGGGCGGCCTGCGCGGGCAGGTGAAGCCGGCCGCCTGGCGCGCCACCCATGAGCTGGCGCGCACCGGCGTGGCCTCGCCGCTCACGACGAGCGTGGGGCGGCTGTTCGACGCCGTGGCCGCGCTCTCCGGCGTGCGCGCCGAGGTGAACTACGAGGGACAGGCCGCGGTGGAGCTCGAGAACGTGGCGGACTCCGCGGAGCGGGGGGCGTACCCGCTGCCGGTGGCCGACGGCCTGCTCGACGCCCGGCCGACCGTGCTCGCTGTGGCGCGGGACGTCGAGGCGGGCGTGCCGGTGCCGATCGTGTCCGCGCGCTTCCACAACGCGCTCGCGATCGCCACGGCCAGTGCCTGCGCCGCCGCCGCCGCGCGCGCTGGCACCGACACGGTGGTGCTCTCGGGCGGCGTCTTCCAGAACCGGACGCTGCTCGCGCGCACGTCGGACATGCTGTGCGACGACGGCCTGCGCGTTCTGATCCCTGAGCTGCTGCCGCCGTCGTTCGGCGGCATCGCCTACGGGCAGCTCGCGGTGGCGTCCGCGCGGCTCGCGGCCGAGCGAGGAAACCACGATGCTTGGGCTTGACGGCTGGCTCTCCGAGCTGGCGCAGGGCGAGGGACTCGCGCTCGTGCTGCTCATCGCCCTGCTGCTCGGCCTCCGCCACGCCACCGACCCGGACCACCTGGCCGCGGTCTCGACGCTGATCGCCGCCGACCCCGAGGACGGAACGCGCCGCGCGGGGAGGCTCGGGCTCGCCTGGGGCCTCGGCCATGCCCTGGCGCTCGCCGCGTTCGGCCTTCCGGTGGTGCTGCTTCAGGCGTACCTGTCAGACGCGGCGCAGCGCGCCGCCGAGACGGCCGTCGGCCTGATGATCATGTTCCTCGCCATCCGGCTGCTGCTGCGCTGGCACGGCGGGCACTTCCACGTGCACGCGCACAGGCACGGCGAGCTCGAGCATCGCCACCTCCATCCGCACGAGACGCACGATCACGACCACCTGCACCAGCCCGAGGCTCGCCTCGGACGCAGGCCGTGGCAGGCGTTCGGCATCGGGCTGGTACACGGGACCGGCGGCTCCGCCGGCGTCGGCGTCCTGCTGCTCGCCACGATCCCGAGCCAGGCCGAGGCCGTCGCCGCGCTGATGGTGCTCGCGCTCGGCACCGCGATGTCGATGGCGATGCTGTCGTCGGCGTTCGGCTACGCCATCACGCGCGGGCCGGTGCTGAGGCGAATGCTGGCCTTCGCGCCCGCCATGGGGATCGCCACGCTCGCGTTCGGCGGCTGGTACACGCTCGGCGCGGTCGGCGCCGTGCCCTACCTGCTGTGACCGAGCGCGCGCTACCCGACCCGGATGCCGTCCTCGCGGAGCCGGTCTTCGGCGGCGGCCGCTCGAAGCCGTTCGCCGAGATGACCGCCGGGGAGGTGAAGGACCGCGCCGAGGAGCTCCGGGCGGCGACGGGCTGGGGCCCCACCGCCAGGGTGGCGTCGGTGGCGCGAGCCTGGGTGGAACTCGCCCGGTTCATGGAGGAGGTCGGCGCGGCCACGGTGGCCGACCTGGACCGCGAGGCCGTGGCCGAGCGGGCGGAGAAGCTGTGGGTCGTGCCGCCGGGCGGCAGCCTGCTCTGAGGGCCGGCCGCTAGTAGCCGATGAAGCGCGCGAACGCCTTGGCGCTTCGGGCCGGTCGGCCCGAGCGCTCCTCCGCGCGGTCGGCGCGCGCCATCAGCCGGCGCCCGCCGTTCACGCCGAGCCAGCGGAGCGGCTCGGGCTCCCACGCGCGCGAGCGGTGGCCGACCCAGGGGAGGCGGGTGAGCTCGCCCTCCTGGCCCGTGATCAGCTGGGCGAGCGTGCGCCCGGCGAGGTTCGCGGTGGCCACGCCGTCGCCCACGTAGCCACCGGCCCACGCGATACCGCTGGTGGGGTCGAATCCGACGGAGGCGTGCCAGTCACGCGGCACGCCGAGCGCGCCGCCCCAGCGGTGCGTCACGCGGTAGTCGCCGACGACGGGGAACAGGTCGACCAGCGTGTCGCGCAGCGCCTGATGCACGCGCGCGTCGCGGTCGAACTCGGGCCGGATGCGCGATCCGAAGTGGTAGGGCGCGCCGCGCCCGCCGAACGCGAGCCTGTCGTCGGCCGTGCGCTGGCCGTAGATACGCATGTGGCGAAGGTCGGCGAAGGTCTCGCGCCGGCTCAGCCCGATCTCAGCCCAGGCCTCCGGCGGCAGCGGCTCGGTGGCGATCATCAGCGAGTAGATCGGCATGAGGCGGCGATGGTGGCCGCGCAGGCTGGTCGTGTAGCCCTCGGCCGCGCGCACCACGACCTCGGCGTGAACGGTGCCGCGGTTCGTCACGAGCGCGCGCGGGCGCAGCTCAGTGGCGCTCGTGCCCTCGAAGATCGAGACGCCGCCTGACTCGACGCAGCGCGCGAGCCCCCGGGCCAGCCGGAGCGGATGCAGCGCCGCGCAGTGCGGGGTGTAGGTGCCGCCGAGCACGCGCGTGCCGCGCGCCACGCGCTCGGCCTCGTCACGGTCCAGCAGCCGCAGCTGCTCGATCCCACCGGTGAGCCGCTGCTCCTCTTCCACCTCCGCCCGCGCCCGGGCAAGCTGGGCCTCGTTCCGCGCGAGCGAGATCGTGCCCCCGCGGGCGTACTGGATGTCGATGCCCTCAGCCTCCGCCACGCGGCCGACCTCCTGCACCGACCCGTGCATCGCTCGGCGCACGGCCACCGCGGCGTCGCGCCCGTGCCTGCGCGCGATCCCCGTGGACGACGGCGGAAACAGCGCCGAGCACCAGCCGCCGTTGCGGCCCGACGCTCCGAACCCGGCGATCTCGCGCTCCACGATGACGATGCGCAGGCGCGGATCGAGCGCGTGCAGGTAGTACGAGGTCCAGAGGCCCGTGTAGCCGGCGCCGACGATGGCGACATCGGCGTCGATGTCGCCGGGGAGCGGTGGGCGCGGCCGCAGATCCTCCTCGACGGTGTGATGCCAGAGCGAATCCTCGAACGCCACGGGCGAAGAACCTACACGTCCGGGGTACCCGATCCGGGGGACAGCCAGGTATCTCGCTGTATGCCGATTGGACGAAACTCCCCCATTTGGACTAGCCTCTGCCGTGTAATGGCCGAGCGTTAGCTCGGTCGAAGTTCCAAGCAGTGGAGTGTCATACATATGGCCACCGGTACCGTGAAGTGGTTCAACGACGACAAGGGCTTCGGGTTCATCACGCCTGACGAGCCCGGCAAGGACCTCTTCGTCCATTACACCGGCATCTCGGGGGACGGCTTCAAGTCGCTCGCCGAAGGCGCCCAGGTGTCCTACGACGCCGAGCCCAGCGACAAGGGCCCCAAGGCTGTCAACGTAGTTCCGCTTTAGCGGTTTACGCGGTGGCGCGGCGCCCGACGAGGCGTCGCGCCGCTGATTATCCGGCCCCCTAGGGGGCCCTCAGGGAAATATGGGGGTCAGGTCTGGGGCCTTCCCCGATGCGGGCGCGTGCGCGCGGACCGATGATGCCGGCATGGAATTCATGTACGAGCACTCAGACATTCCGCCGGGCCTAACGCTCGCGGACTGGCGGCGTGCACGACCCCGCTCTGAACGGCGGGCGTTCACGTCCCACCTGCGCTCGTCGCTTGCACCTCGCCGTTACTCCCCGGTCGGCGGGGCATATTTCGCACGCTCATCCACCTCGCGGTAGAGACGCATCCCGATAGGGCTCTGCAGCTCTTCCGCGAGGTGACCGAGCAACCCCGCGGTTCGCGCCAGCAGCGCGAAGCCGCGCAGCAGCGCAGCCGGGAAGCCGAGGTCGGCCAGCGCGGCGCCGGCCACGCCCGCGCCGTTGATGGGGAGCTCCTTGCCGGTCTGCTCGCGGTGGGCGCCCGCCATCTCTCGAAGCCGCGTCAGGTGCGGACCCACGAGCCCGGTCTCCTCGGCGATCGCGTAGATCCGCGGCGTGCGCGGGTCCTCGACCTTGTGGATCGGATGGCCGAGCCCGGGAATCCGCCGTCCGGCCTCGAGCTCGCGCTTGACCCCGCCCTCGACGTCGTCGCCGATCTCCTCGAGGAATCGCACCGTGTCCTCGACCACGCCGAGGAAGACGCTCCCGGCGCCGAGCAGGCCCGCGGCCACGGCGCCCTGAAGCGACTCCGGCGCACCTGTGTACGTGAGCCGGGCGGCGAGCACGGTCGGCGTCAGCCCGTGGTCCGCGAGCGCGACGAGCACGGCGTCGAGGAGCCGCGTCTCCTCGGGCGAGGGCGCGCGCCGCTGCACCACGAGGAAGGCGAGCTCGGTCAGCGTCGTCTGGCCCATCAGTTCGCTGGACAGGTCGCGGCCCATGATGGTGATGGTGTCCGCGTCGGACGTTCCCACTGAGGTCTCGAAGCTCATGTGGGCAGCCTATGTTTCGCGACGCGTCCCGTGGCGGTGTGGGGCAGCTCGTCGAGCAGCTGGTACTCGCTCGGCACCTTGAACGCGGTGAGGCGCTGGGAGGCCCAATCGCGAAGCTCGTCGAGGTTCGCCTGGGCGCCTTCGCGCAGCACCACGAACGCCTTGATGTCCTCCTCGGAGAGCTCCGAGGGCACGCCCACGACGGCCACCTCGAGCACGGCGGGGTGCGAGCCGAGCGCCTCCTCGATCTCGGCGGGCGCGACGTTCTCGCCGCGGCGCCGGATCACCTCCTTCTTGCGGCCGAGGAACGTGTAGGTGCCGTCGGGGTTCTCGCGCACCAGGTCGCCCGTGCTCAGCCAGCCGTCGGGGGCGAGCACGCGCTCGGTCTCGTCGGGCATCCCCCAGTAGCCCTTCATCACGGCCGGGTTGCGCAGCTGGAGCTCGCCGTCGGGGCTCACGCGCGCCTCGTTCACCTGGCCGAGCGTCGGGTGCTGGCGCGCCGCGCCGAGCGTTCCGTAGGGGCGCGTGCCGTGCGGCCAGACGGTGCCGTAGGTCGTCTCCGACATCGCGTAGCCGGAGGTCATCTCGAGCCCGAAGCGACGCTCGAACTCGAGGTGGCGCTGCTCGGGCGGGGTGGGGCCCGCGTAGGCCAGCCGGATCGGGTTGTCGGCGTCGTCGGGCCGTTCCGGCTGGCGCATGAGAATCTCGATCATGGCGCCGATGGCGTTGAACTCGGTGGCCCCGTAGCGGCGCGCGGAGTCGAAGAAGCCGCTGGCCGAGAAGCGCGGCAGCAGCACCAGGCTCGCCCGCGCCGCCACCGAGCCGAGCACCGAGTAGGCGGACGCGTTGATGTGGAAGAGCGGGAGCGAGGTCATCAGGCGGTCCTCCTCGGTGAGCCCGATCCACCAGGGGAAGCCCTCGCCCGCCATCGTGTAGGCCCGGTGCGTCTGTGTCACGAGCTTGGAGCGGCCGGTGGTCCCGGAGGTGGGGATCAGCACGGCCGGGTCGTCGTGCGTGGCGGGACCGGGGCCGTCCAGCTCACCGGGCTCGGCGAACAGCTCGTCGAGCTCTGCGTCGGTCACCACCAGCTTCGGCTCGACCTGGCCCACTAGGCCCTGGAGCTCCGCGTCGGTCTGGCGCGGGTCGACTCCCACGTAGATCGCACCCAGGTAGGCGGTAGCCAGCCAGAGGAAGACGTAGCGCGGGTCGTTGCGCGCCGTCGCGAGCACGAGGTCGCCGCGCGTGACCCCGTGGCGCCTCAGGCCCGCGGCGGCTGAAGCGATCCGCCCGCGGGCCTCTCCGTAGGTGTGGGTCTCGTCCTCGAAGAGGAGCCACGGCCGCTCGGGGACGGCCGTGGCGGCCTCCTCAAAGAGCTCGGGGATGGTCCGGTGGTCCTCCTGGGCCATGCGGAGATAGTGGCGGACGCGCCGCCTCGAGCGCCGCTGCGGTCTTCTCGGCATCGAGGTCGAAACGCTCGGCGAGGAATCGCGCCAGCTCGGCCTGGTGCTGCTTCCAGCCGGCGCGGGGACCGTCCGGCCGCACCTCACGCAGCGCCTTGCGCAGCTCCGCCCGGGTCACCCCGAGCCGCGTCGCGAGCTGACGGATGGCGACAGCGGGATGCGCACGGTGCAAGTGACGACGATCCTGCCTAGGGGTTCCTATAGGACCTCCAGGCAGGATTGTCCTCTCGGGAGCGAGGGCTTTCAGTGCGTCGTCCACGCGTGAGCTGTCGATGCCGAGCGCGGTGGCCAGTGCGGTTGCGAACTCCGCGCGGTGGTCCTTCTCGCGTGTGTCGTGGAAAGCGCCCAGCGCCTGCCGCAGCTCGGTTGTGCCGACGCCGAGCTTCTTGGCGAGCTCGCCAAAGCCGGGCGGCCCGCCGCGTTCGAACGGGAGCCGCGGGGTGCCGGCGCGGGTCTGGGCGCTGTCCGCGATCGCGGTCCCGTCGTCCGCCTGCGTGCCGAGGCCGTAGCCGACGGAGGCGATTGCGAGCGCGCCCCCGGCGACGATGATCGTTGTCTTTCTCCGCTGTCTCATGCGGCCACGATCACGCCCGTTTGTAGGAGCAGCGTAAGAACGGCGTAGGAATCAGCGAAGAGCGCGATCGGGCAGCCAGAATGGGCCCGGTGAGGATCCTGATCGTCGACGACGACCGCGCCCTTCGCGACGCCCTGCGCCGCGCTCTGGTGCTGGGCGGCTACGAGACGCTGCAGGTGGCGACCGGCGAGGACGCGGTTGCCGAGGCCATGACGACCGCTCCCGACGCGATCGTGCTCGATATCGGGCTGCCCGACATCGATGGCCTCGAGGTCTGCAGGCGCCTGCGCAGCGCGGGCAACCGCGTGCCGGTGCTGATGCTGACCGCGCGCGACGCGGTGGCGGACCGCATCGACGGCCTCGACGCCGGCGCCGACGACTACCTCGTGAAGCCGTTCGACGTGGGCGAGCTGGAGGCGCGCCTGCGCGCCCTGCTGCGGCGCGCCGGCGCCAACGGCGACGCGTCGGGCCTGTCGTTCCTGGAGCTGCGCCTGGACGGGGCGCGCCACGGCGTGAGCGTGGGGGACAGCTTCGTGGAGCTGACCCGCACCGAGTACCAGCTGCTCGAGCTCCTGATGCTGAACCCCGGCCGCGTGCTGCCGCACAGCCTGATCTACGAGCGCGTCTGGGGCTACGACTTCGGCCCCGCCTCCAACTCGCTGCGCGTGTACGTGGGCTACCTGCGCCGCAAGCTGGAGCAGGCGGGAGCGCGGCCGCTGCTGCACACCGTGCGCGGCGTGGGCTACGCGCTCCGCGAGCCATGAGCCTCCGCACCCGCATCGCCGCGACGGCGGCCGTGGCCGTCGCGCTGGTGGTGGTGATCGCCGCGGTGGCGATCTACCTCGGCGTGCGCGCCCAGCTCCTCGGGGAGATCGACAACTCGCTGCGCGACCGCTCAGCCGAGATCGCTCAGGCGGTGGCCGACGGGCCGCGCCCTCGGCCCGACGGCGACGGGGGCGGCCCGCCCCCGCTCGACCGGTTGCCGGCGCCGCCTCGGGAGCGCTTCGGCGGGCGGGGCGGCATCCAGCAGCTGGTGCTTCCGTCGGGCCGAGTCCTGCGCCCCCCCGGCAACGACGACGTCCTGCCCGTGGACGCACGCGTGCGCCAGATCGCCGCGCGCGGGGCGGGGACGGAGCTGACCGACGAGCAGGTGGCGGGCACGCACCTGCGCGTCTATACGCGCGGCCTGCCGGGCCGGGGCGCCATCCAGGTGGCGCGACCGCTGGACGAGGTGGACCGTCAACTGGATCGTGTGCTCCTGGTCCTCCTGCTCGTGGGTGCGGGCGGCGTGGCGCTCGGCGCCGCGCTTGCGGCGGTGGTGGCGCGCACGGCGCTCGCGCCGATCGGGCGCTTCACCCGCAGGACAGAGGAGCTGGCCGGCAATCCCGATCCGTCGCACCGGATGGACGCGGCCGGGAGCGACGAGCTCGGCCACTGCCGCGACGATCTCGTCCAGGCGGACGTCGTCCGCTACCTCGCCGGGCTTCGTGCCGCGTGCCAACTCCACGATGTCTGCCACGAGCGCGGTCAGCTCGTCCAGCTCGGCGACGAT
>JAXDIL010000004.1:0-9674 GCA_034664005.1 Thermoleophilaceae bacterium
GCGAATGGGAGGAAGACCCGATGGCGATTACAGTGGGCGGCGATGCCTGACGCCACGGATGAGCGCAAGCTCGACTCGACGGACCTCTACGCGAACCGTGAGCTGTCGTGGCTCGACTTCAACGACCGCGTGCTCCAGCTCTCCGAGGACGAGAAGATGCAGGTGCTCGAGCGCGTCAAGTTCCTCGCCATCTACAGCACCAACCTCGACGAGTTCTTCATGGTGCGCGTGGCCGGCCACCACGACCAGGTCGACGCGCGGATCGAGTCGCGCGGGCCCGACGGCCTCAGCCCGCTCGAGACCATCGAGCGGATCGCGGAGAAGGTGACCGAGCAGGGCAAGCGGCACACGCACGAGTGGGAGGGCGTGATCCGGCCAGCGCTCGAGGAGCACGGGATCCGGATCGTGACCTGCGAGGAGTGCGACAGCACCGAGCTCGAGGCCGCCGACAAGGCTTTCCACGACCAGATCTTCCCCGCGCTCACGCCGCTCGCCGTCGGGCCCGGCCGGCCGTTCCCCTACATCTCGAACCTGTCGCTCTCGCTCGCCGTGTGGGTGCGCGACCCGGCGTCCGGCCACGAGACGTTCGCGCGCGTGAAGGTGCCGAAGGAGGTGCTGCCGCGCTTCGTGTCGATCGGCGAGGAGGCGTTCGTGCCGCTCGAGTCCGTGATCGCGCGGAACCTCCACGAGCTGTTCCCGGGCATGGAGATCCTTCGCCACGACTTCTTCCGGGTCACGCGTGACGCCGACTTCACGGTCTCGGACGAGGCCGACGACCTGCTCCGCGCGGTCGAGGACGAGCTGCGCCGGCGGCGCTTCGGAGAGGTCGTGCGGCTCGAGGTGGCCTCGACGATGGACCCGGAGATGCGCGGCTACCTGATCGAGCAGCTCGCCATCGACGAGACGCAGGTCGTTGACGTGGACGGGCTGCTCGATCTGCAGGACCTCTGGTCGATCTACGAGCTCGAGGGGCACCGCGAGCTGCGCTACGAGCCCTGGACGCCCGAGGTGCCGCCCGCGTTCGCTGACACCGACGACGGCGAGGCCGACGTGCTCAGCGCCATGCGCGCCGGCGACCTGCTCGTGCACCACCCCTACGACTCCTTCGCGGGGAGCGTCGAGCGCTTCATCCGGCAGGCCTCGCGCGACCCGGACGTGCTCGCGATCAAGATCACCGTCTACCGCACTTCCGACGACTCGGCACTCGTGCCGGCGCTGATCGAGGCCGCCGAGCGCGGGAAGCAGGCGGTCTGTCTCGTGGAGCTGAAGGCGCGCTTCGACGAGCGGCAGAACATCGGCTGGGCGCGCGCACTGGAGGAATCAGGCGCGCACGTGGTGCACGGGCTGCCGGGACTGAAGACGCACGCGAAGGCCGTGCTCGTGGTCCGGCGCGAGGGCTCGGGCGTGCGCCACTACGTGCACATCGGGACCGGCAACTACAACGCGAAGACGGCGCGCCTCTACGAGGACGTCGGGCTGTTCACCTGCGACCGCGGCATCGCGGCGGACGTGGCGGAGCTCTTCAACTCGCTGACCGGTGCGGCGCGCACGCCCGAGTACCGGCGGGTCGTGGTGGCGCCGGACCACATGCGGCGCTGGTTCCTGCAGGAGGTCGAGCGCACCATCGAGGCGAAGCGCCGCGGCGAGCACGCGCGCATCGTGCTGAAGATGAACGCGCTCGTGGATGCGCGCTGCATCCGGGCGCTGTACGAGGCGTCGCAGGCGGGCGTGCAGGTGGATCTCGCCGTCCGCGGGATCTGCTGCCTGCTGCCCGGCCTGCCGGACATCTCGGAGAACATCACCGTGGTCTCGGTGGTCGGGCGCTTCCTCGAGCACTCACGGATCTACGGCTTCGAGCGCGGCGAGGAGCGCGAGTACTGGCTTGGGTCGCCCGACCTGATGCCGCGCAACCTCGACACGCGCGTGGAGCTGCTGGCGCCGGTCGACGACCAGCCGCTGCGCGCCGAGCTCGACGACACGATCGAGCGCTACCTGGCCGACGACACCTTCGCCTGGGAGCTCCGTCCCGACGGCGACTGGATCCGCCGCCGCGGGCGCACGCGCTCGCTGCACAGGGAGCTGATGGAGCGCGCCCGAGAGCGAGCCCGCGCGGTCGACTAATGGTTCAGCGCAGGGCGGCCTTCAACGCCAGGACGCGCGCGGCGCTCGCGCGGATCCGCGCGCGGAAGGCGGGGTCGCGGCGGGCCGTGGCGAGGAGGCGCGGATAGACGTCCTTCCAGCTCGCTGAGCCGGTCATCAGGATCAGGTCCGCGCCCGCCCTGATCGAGCGCTCCGCGGCTTCCGCGATCCCCGACTCGGCCAGCACCGCGGCCGCCTCCAGGCTGTCGGTCACGATCACGCCCTCGAAGTCGAGCCGGTCGCGCAGCAGTCCTGTCACGACCTCGCGCGACTGCGACGCGATCCGGTTGCCGTCGAGCGCGGGATAGCTCGCGTGGGAGAGCATCACGAGCGGCACTCCCTCGGCGATCGCGGCCCGGAACGGCACGAGATCGCGGTCGATCGGCGTCTGGACCGTCGCCGGCCCGTCGTCGGTGTTCACCCTGGCGGCCCCGAGTCCGGGGAAGTGCTTGGCGGTGGCCCCCACGTGCGCTTCGCGCAGGCCGCGAATCGACGCGCGCGTGCGTGCCGCGATCCCGCGCTCGTCGCCGGCAAACGACCTCGTGGCCATGACTGAGCCGGCGCGCGGCACGTCGGCGACGGGAGCGAGGTTCACGCGCACCCCGGCGGCCCGCAGCTGGCGGCCGGCCGCCCGTGCGCTGCGCCTGACCTCGGCGGGCGAGCCCTGGAACGGCTGGCCGCTCGCCGGCCCGGCGTACTCGAGTGTCCTGATGTCGCCACCCTCCTGGTCGACCATCACGAGCGCGCGACCACCCGCCGCGCCCTGCAGCAAGCGGGTGAGCCGCCGCCAGCTGGCGCGGTCGCCGCCGTTCACGCCGCCGAACAGGATCACCCCTGCCGTCTCGCGAGCGCGCAGACGCCGCCGGATGTAGGCGGGCGGCGCGGTGCCGGGGAAGCTCGAGATCGTCACCTGGCCGACCTGCTGGCGGAGCGACATGCCGTCGACCGCCTCGCGCGCGACCGCAAGCGCGCGTGCCTGGGGGGTCGCCTCGCGGGCCGCGCTTCGGTCTCCGCCTGGGTCGTCGCCGGCGCCCACGGCGATACCGGCGGTCAGGGCAGCGAGCGCCGCGGCGGCGAGCGCGGCCAGCCTCCTGCGACCCGCCTCGCGCCCCGGCTCAGCCAGTGCTCGTGGCAACGCGGTCCGCGTTCCGAGCGCCAGCTCCACCCTGCTCGCCGTCCTCGGAGATCCCCGCCTCGGCACAGCCCGCCGTGAGCTCCTCGAGGCCGAACGCCTCGACCGGGCCGAGCGCGCCCGTGCCCCTGAGCGCCCCGCCCGCTGCCCGGTCGGCCGACCAGGCGAGCATCCGGCCGGTGAACGTGTAGCCGTCGACTCCCTTCACGTGCACCTCGCTGAGCTGACGTCCGGCGGCGTCGTAGGCGATCGCGACGATGTGGGAGCCGCTCTTCGAGCGCGCCTCGGCGTCGGGGCCGCCGGTCGAGCCGTGCACGAAGCGCTCGCTCGCCGCGTCCCACAACCGCTCGACGCCGGGCGCCTTCATCGCCAGCGAGGTCCCGGCGGACATCACCTGCATGGCGCGCGACGCGGGCCCGAACCAGCCGAGGTAGGCGTTCACCTCGCGCAGCCCCGCGGCCAGGGGCGGGAGGCCGAAGTGCTCGGAGCTGCCAACGGAGATGCCCGCCAGCTGCTTCGACCCGACCTGGAAGCTCCGCACCCGCTTGGCGCCGCGCTCGGTCTGGACGCGTCCGTCGCGGAAGCCGAAGGCGGGCGCCGCGATGGCGCCGAGCGTGGACGCGCGCGTGCCGCCGCTCATGGACCCGCCCTTGCCGGTGATGAAGTAGCCGAGATCCACGCGCCGGGCCGAGTCGCCGGCGCGCTCGAGCGCGAGGCCGCCGGCCAGGTTGCCGGGCACCCAGTCGTAGCCCATGGCCGTGAGCATTGTGGCGCCGGAGCTCTCCGCCGCCGCCCCGTAGCGCTCGAACACCTCGCGGATGAAGGCCGGCTCGCCCGTGGAGTCGATGTAGTGAGCGCCGGCCGTGGTCGCGGCGGCCGCCGCGGGCTCTCCCCAGCGGGCGAACGGGCCGACGGTCGTCACGAGCACGTCGCCCTTCTCGACGAGCGCGGCGACGCTGGGCGGGTCGGAGACGTCTGCGGTAGCGATCTCGAGCTCGCCGCCGAGCTCGGCCGCGAGCGCCTCGAGCTTGTCCCTGCTGCGGGCGGCGAGGACCGGCCTCAGGCCGCGCTCGACCATCGCCTCGGCCGCGAGCCGGCCGGTGTAGCCGGTCGCTCCGAACAGGACTATGCGTCCCGGCATGGCGCGCTCAGCTCTGACGGCGCTCTTCGAGCGTGTTGCGCACCCGCTCGATCGCCTCGGGGATGTGGCGCTCCATGCGCTTCATGTCCCAGCCCGTCAGCGTCACCAGCTTCATGGGCGTCTTGGCGGTCACGGTGGCGTTGCGAAGCGTCTTCTCGAGCAGCCCCATCTCGCCGAAGAAGTCGCCAGGGCCCAGGTCGGCGACGTGCTGGCCGTCGCGCGTGACCTCCGCCTCGCCCTCCTCGATCGCCATGAACTCGTAGGAGAAGTCACCCTCGCGAACGAGCTCGCGGCCCGCTTCCACGTTGACCTCCTGTGCGAAGCCGGAGATCTGGTTCAGCTCCTCGTCGGGCACGTCCGCGAACAGGGGGAGCGTTTTGAGCTGGCTGGCGTCCAAGGGGTCCTCCTAGTCAGCACGATCTTGGTCGGCGGCGACTCTACCCGAGCAGGGCCGAGGCTCGCGCCGGGCTTGCGCGTGCATCCGTCCGCGCGTAGGGTCGCCGCTGATGGTACGAGCGCTCGCCGTAGGCGTCGTCGCCCTGTTGACCGGCTGTGCGCCCGCCCTTGCCGCCTCCGGCCAGGTGCACGCGACGCATACGGTGACGGTCGAGGGCGAGCTGGTGAACCACTGGACGATCGACGAGCCCGGCGACTGCGGCATCGTGGGCGATGGGACGCTCACCGTGAAGTTCCAGACGACCCAGATCGCGCGCGTGCTCCCGTACATCGACAAGTTCGCCAGCTCCGAGACCGGCCACTTCGGGAGCTGGATCATCGGCACCCCGCTCCCGCCTCACGCGATCAAGGACCGCGGATGGATCAAGGCGAGCGGGACGATCACAAGGGTGGACAACACCGCCCCACGCCCCAGCTCGGACGGGTCGCCCTGCGATCCGGTCGACAAACAGGGCTGTGGCGAGCTGCCGCTGAAGCTCCACGGCGGAGTACCGAAGGCGGTCCCCGGGCGCTACGACAAGCGCCGAATCTCCGTGGACCTGGTCGCCGACGACTTCGAGTTCCCGCGCAAGCCGTGCGGCTCGGGGACCCTCACCGGCTGGAGCGACTTCCGCTTCGTCGGCGGCGACCGCGAGAGCGGGGTCCTGCGAATCACCATGCCGAGGGAGTCACGCCTGAAGCGCCGCCGCGTGGTGAGGGTGACCGGCTCGGACCACAAGCGGCGCGGCGGCAACGACGTGACGCGCAGGGCGACCGTCACATTCAAGAAGCTCTGAGCCCCATGGCTAGTGTCTGCAGGGACTTGGTCCTGCGGCTGGGACGTCTGGCCCCGACGTAAAGCCGCACTTCTCACGGAAGGCACAGCATGTCTCAGCTGCTCGCGCGCATGGCGCGCACCCTGTCCTCGCATTGGAAGCGCAGCCTCGTCGCGGCGGTTGGTGTCGTGGTGCTGCTCGTCCTGGCGGCTGGCGCCAGCGAAAAGCCGGCCGACGACTACTCCCTCCCGGGAGCCGAGTCGCAGCAGGCGATCGATCTCTTCCAGGCACACTCGCCGGCGTTTGGCGGGGCGGACTCGACGCTTGTCTTCACGGTCGACGAGGGCAAGGTCTCCGATGCCGGGCCCAAGTCGGCGATCGAGGCCGCGCTCGCGAAGGTGCGCAAGCTCGACGGCGTCGCGCTGGTCGCGAGCCCGTTCGAGCGGGGCGGACAGGTGTCGGAGGACGGGCAGCTGGCTGCGGTCGACGTGCGCTACTCCACCGACCCCGGGGACATCAAGAAGGCGGACGGCGAGGCGCTGATCGCGGCCGGCGAGACGGCCGAGCCCGAGGTACAGGTCGAGGCGCGCGGCGTCCTGATCGACCTGGCGTCCGAGCAGGAGGCCCCCGTCGGCGAGCTCATCGGCGTGCTGATCGCGATTGTGCTCTTGACGCTGCTCTTCCGCTCCGGATGGGCGATGGGCGCGACGCTCATCGGCGCGCTGCTCGGCGTGGCGGCGGGCCAGATCCTGCTCGCCGTGCTGGCGGCACCGCTCGGCCTGCCCTCGTTCGCTGCCGTGATCGCGGTGATGCTCGGCCTCGGCGCCGGCATCGACTACGCGCTATTGATCATCGGGCGTTACCGCGAGCAGCGGGCCGCGGGCGACAGCTTGCAGGACGCGGTCGCACGTTCGGCCGCGACGTCCGGCACCACGGTTGTGGCCGCGGGCCTGATCGTGATGGTGGCGATCGCCGGCCTGCTGGTGATCGGTGTCCCGTACGTCGGGAAGATGGGTCTCGGAGCGGCGATCGCGATCGGCGCGGTGGTCGTGTCGGCGCTGACGATCCTCCCGATCATGATGGGCGCCTTCGGGCGCAGGCTGGTGCCGAAGAAGGTCGAGCACGTCCAGGTTTCGCCCGCATTCACCCGCTGGGGCGAGATCGTGACGCGCCGGCCGTGGGCGTCGATCGCCGCGGGCGTCGTGGTGCTGCTGGTCTTCGCGTTCCCGCTCACCCAGATGCGGATCGGCCAGCCCGACGACGGCAACAAGGTCGAGTCGCAGACGCAGCGCGTGGCGTATGACCAGCTCACCGAGGCGTTCGGCCCGGGCTCCAACGGCCCGTTCCTGCTCGCGGTCGATACGCCGAAGGGCGCGCCGGATACCGAGCGCCAGCTGAGCGCGCTCCGGCAGGCGGTCGCCGACACGCCCGGGATCGCGTCGGTGCCTCCGGCGGCCGTCAGCGAGGACGGCGAGATGGCGACGATCTTCGCGATCCCGACCACCGCGCCTCAGGACGCCAAGACGTCCGCGCTACTCGACCGCCTGCGTGGGAATGTCATCCCGCAGGCGACCGCCGACACGCCCCTGAAGGTCTACGTGGGCGGTAACAACGCCGGCTTCGAGGACGTCTCCGACAAGGTCGCCGGGCGCCTGCCGCTGTTCATCGCGGTCGTGATCGGACTGTCGGTGCTGCTGCTGGTGATGGTGTTCCGCTCGCTGTTGGTCCCGCTCGTATCGGCGCTCTTCAACCTGCTCTCGGTCGCCGCTGCCTACGGCGTCGTGGTGGCGGTGTTCCAGGAGGGCATCGGCGCGAGCCTGATCGGCGCCGACTCGGGCATCCCGATCATCTCGTTCCTGCCGGTCATGCTGTTCGCGATCCTGTTCGGGCTGAGCATGGACTACAACGTCTTCCTGCTCAGCCGGATCCACGAGGCCTACAACGAGGGTGACCGGCCTCGCGAGAGCGTGATCCACGGGATGGGCCGCATCGGCAAGGTCGTTGTGGTCGCCGGCCTCATCATGGCCGGCGTGTTCCTGGGCTTCGTCACCCAGAGCGACATCATCGGCAAGATGTTCGGCCTGGGCCTCGGGCTCGCGATCCTGATCGACGTCCTGATCGTGCGCATGGTGATCGCGCCCGCGGTGGTCACGCTGCTCGGCGACCGGGCCTGGTGGCTGCCCGCGTGGCTGGATCGCGTGCTTCCGAACGTCTCACTGGAGGGGCGCGGCCCGAACGGCGCGGAGACCCCCCAGGTCGAACCGGAGCGCGAGAAGGTCCTCGTTTAGGACTAGAGTGGGCGTTGCGCCTGCCCCAGAAGCACGGCAGGCGATCTGTGCGGCTCTAGCTCTCGGCCGGCCCTGACCCAGGTTCAAGGAGCCAGACATGTCGAGTGCCGAGCAGCGTCGCTTTCCCGGTTGGGCGTGGGTGGCGGTGGGCTTTGCCTTCCCCGTTGCCGGCCTCATCGGCTGGAAGGTGGGTGGACGCGTGGACGCTGTCGGCGCGGCGCTCGTGGGCGGTGCGCTCACCGGAGCCGGCCTCGGCGCCGTCCAGTGGTGGGCTGCCAGAGGCGCTCTCGGGCGAGCGCCGGCCTGGATCGGCGCCAGCACCCTCGGCTATGCAAGCGGGTTGGCTGCCGGCGCCGCGCTCGTCGGGTATGACACCGACCTCGGCGCGCTGGCCGCGATGGGCGCCGTCAGCGGCGCGGTGCTCGGCGCCGCCCAGGGGCTCGTCCTCGCCAGGCAGGGGCTTCGGCGGATCGCGCTGCCGTGGGCGGTCGCGATGCCGGTGCTCTTCGCGCTGGGCTGGACCGCCACATCGAGCGCCGGCATCAGCGTGGACGAGCAGTTCACAGTGTTCGGTGCCGCGGGCGCGGTGCTGTTCATGCTGCTCAGCGGCCTGCTGCTCGCGCGCTTCACACCCACCCGTATGAGGGCGGCGTGATGGATCATCCCGTTCGGTTCTCGGTCGACTATCCGGACCACCCGCTCAACCGTCTGACCACCGCCTTCCGGATCTTGACGGTGATCCCGATCGCGATCGTGCTCGGGTCCATCGGCGGCTACAGCGGCGACTACGGGAGCGGCGACGCTCAGACGATCGTGATCGGCGGCACCGGGCTCCTGTTCTTCCCGGTGTTGCTGATGATCGTCTTCCGTGAGAAGTACCCGCGCTGGTGGTACGACTGGAACCTGGAGCTGCTGCGCTTCAGCAACCGCGTCGGCACCTACCTCGCGCTGATGAGCGACCGCTACCCCTCGACCGACGAGCGCCAGTGGGTGCAGCTCGACTTCCCCTACCCCGACGCCAAGCGCGACCTCAACCGCTGGCTGCCGCTGGTCAAGTGGCTGCTCGCGATCCCCCACTACATCGTCCTGTTCTTGCTCTACATCGGCGCGTTCTTCGTCGTGATCGCCGCCTGGTTCGCGATCCTCTTCACCGGCCGCTACCCGCGCGGCCTGTTCGACTACCTGATCGGCGTCGGCCGCTGGCACAACCGGGTGGTCGCCTACGCGTTCATCCTCACGACCGACCGCTACCCCCCGTTCCAGCTGGCGCCCTGAAGGCGCGGCGGCCTACGCCGTGTCCACGCCCGCGGTGGGCGCCTCGTCGTCCGCCAGGCCGGTGAAGTTGAGTTAGACACCGCCGGTGCCGAACTCACTCACGTCGCCCCACGCCGACCGCACCTAGCTCGCCGGCTCGAGGTGGCGGCAGCGCTCGTCGATCGCGGCGCGGATCCTGTCTGCCACTTCGGGCAGCTCGCGCGCGGTCTGCCGGAACGCCTGCGCCGTCATCACCACGACTGTAACCGGCGTGGTCGCGACCACGCTCGCGTTGCGGCGCGTGTCGCCCACCAGCCCCATCTCGCCGAAGAAGTCGCCGGGGCCGAGCTCCGCGAGGAGCTGGTCGCCCCGCCTGACCTCGGCGGTCCCCTGCTCGATCGCGAAGAACTCGTAGGGCCACTCGCCCTCCCGCACCATCGTGCGTCCCTCCTCCAGGTCCACCTCGTCGGCGCGCGGCGCCAGGGCGCGGCACTCCTTGCGGTTCAGAC
>JAXDIL010000010.1:0-6528 GCA_034664005.1 Thermoleophilaceae bacterium
ATCAGCAGGTTGTGGCCCCCGGCCGGGGCTAGCTGCCGAGGGCCAGCTGGGTGTAGGCGATCGACTGGAAGGACATCCGGTGGAGCGGCGAGACGCCGTTGGCGGCGATCGCCGCCCTGTGCTCGGGCGTGGAGTAGCCCACGTTCGCCTCGAAGTCCCAGCCCGGATGGCGCTCGGCGACGCGGCGCATGTAGCGGTCGCGGCTCACCTTCGCCAGCACCGAGGCGGCGGCAATCGCCGCGCTCCGGCAGTCGCCGTCGATGACCGCGCGTTGTTCGAAGCCGAACTCCGGCACGTTGAACCCGTCCACGAGGCAGATCGCCTCCGGCACGGCCACGCCGAGCAGCGCGGTCCGGAGCGCCTCGAGGTTCGTCTTGTGGAGCCCGCGCGAATCGATTCCGCGCACGCAGCGCGACACGATCACCGAGCGCGCGGCCGCCCTCATCACGAGCGGGTACAGCTCCTCGCGCATGTCGGAGGTGTGCTGCTTAGAGTCGTTGAGGCGTGTGAGCGCGCGCCGGTCCGACAGCGTCAGCCGCTCCAGATCGAAGAGGACGGCCGCTGCGACGAGCGGTCCGGCGAGCGAGCCGCGGCCCGCCTCGTCAGCGCCCGCGACATAGCGGCAGCCCAGCTCGCGATCGAACGCGAACAGGCGCCTGCCGGTCCGCGGGCGGCCCTTGGTCCTGCGGCCACTGCGTTTCGGCGGCGAAGGCGTGGTCTCGGGCCTCGGCATCCCCACTTGGCGCCGATGATAGGTGGGCCCACGGCGGAAGCCGCGCGGCTCAGCTCCTGAGACCTAGAGTAGGCCGATTCGGCCGGGAGGCCAATAGGTCATGAAGGCCTTGCCGATCAGCCACTTCTTCGGCACCGGGCCCCACACCCGGCTGTCTTCGCTCTGCCCTCGATTGTCGCCCATCATGTAGTACTCGCCCTCCGGCACCGTGATCTCGCGCGGAAGGTTGCAGGTCGGGCATCCGGGGTCCAGACGCGCGAAGGGTTCGCTCTGGCGCTTCCCATCGATATAGACCGCGCCTTCGATCACCTTCAGGCGGTCGCCGGGCACGCCCACGACACGCTTGATGAAGTTGGTGTCCGACTTCCCCGGGGTGTTCTGCGGGCACGGCTGGTCACTGGGATGCCGCGTCCCGCAGCTTTGCGAATCCGCACCGGCGGGCGGCTTGAACACGACCACATCGCCCCGGTCCGGGTCGCTGAAGCGGAAGCTCACGCGGTCGACGAGCACGCGCTGGCCCACCTGAAGGGTCGGCACCATGGACTCGCTCGGGATGCGGAAGGGCTTGACGAGGAACGCCTGGATGCCGAGCGCAAGACCGAGGGCGACGGCCACGATCGTCACCAGCTCGACCAGCGAGTTGTGCTGGCGCTTCTGCTCGCTCTTTGCCACCGGGGGTCCCCGGGTCCGTCCTAGGAGGCCTGGTCGTCGCGGGCTTCAGGATCCGAGCCCGGGTCCTCGCCCGGCTCGTCACCCGCAGCATCGGCCTCGGCGACCGGCTCAGCCTCGGCGGCCTCGGGGGCCGACTCTCCGGCCTCGGCCTCGGGCGTCGGCTCTGCGGCCGGCGCGCTGGCCTCCGGCGTCGGCTCTGCGGCCGGCGCGCTGGCCTCGCCGCCCTCGGCGGCTGCCTCCTCGGCGGCGGCCTCGTCGGCGGCTGTCTGCTCGCCGAGCTCCTCCTCGCCGGGGCGCGGGGCGTCGTCCGCCGGCATCGCGCCCTCCTCGATCAGGCCCGGCTCGACGATCTCCTCGGTGCCGGTCCAGCGTCGCTCGCGGACGCGCGAGGCGCGGCCCACGCGCTCGCGCAGGTAGTAGAGCTTGGCGCGCCGCACGTCGCCGCGGGCGGCCAGCTCGATGCGCTCGATCTTGGGCGAGTGCACCGGGAACGTGCGCTCCACCCCCACGCCGAACGACTGCTTGCGGACCGTGAAGGTCTCGCGCACGCCGCTGCCCTGCCGCTTGATGACAATGCCCTCGAACACCTGCGTCCTGCGGCGGGTGCCCACCACGACCTGGAAGTGCACGCGCACGCGATCGCCCGCCTGGAAGGACGGTGCGCGGCGCAGCTGGGCGCGCTCGATGCTGTCGATTACACCTGACATAGGGCACAAAAAACGCGACTGTGGGAACCGTCGCGCGTGGACCGGCAATGGTAGCGAAGGAGTTGAGACCTACTCCGGCCGGCGCATGCGGCTCTGCTCGAGCCGCCACTCGCGGATGCGTCCGTGGTCCCCGGAGACGAGCACATCCGGCACCTCGTGCCCGCGCCACTCGAACGGGCGCGTGTAGTGCGGGTACTCCGGGGCGCCCTCGAGCGCCTCGCTGAACGACTCCTCGACCGCGCTGTCCTCGTGCCCGAGCGCGCCCGGCAGCTTTCGGATCACGGCGTCGGCGACCACCATCGCGGCCAGCTCGCCGCCCGAGAGCACGTACGGGCCGATCGACACCACGTCCGTGGCGAGGTGCTCGTTCACGCGCTCGTCGAAGCCCTCGTAGCGGCCGCAGAGCAGCGTGAGCGCCGGCTCGGCGGCGAACTCGCTGGCGAGCGCGTCGTCGAACTGGCGGCCGCCCGGTGACAGCGCCACCGTCCGGTGCGGCGGCGGCGCCGAGCCGTAGCGCGCCTCCATGGCGGCCTCGACCACGTCCACGCGGATCACCATGCCGGCGCCGCCGCCGTAGGGCGTGTCGTCCACCTGGCCGGCCTTCAGCGGGGTCGTGGTGCGCAGGTCCACGAGGTCGAGCTCGTTGCCGAGCGCGAGCGCGTTCGTCACATGACGCTGCGTCTTGAACCAGTCGAACCAGTGCGGGAACAGCGTGAGGATGTCGATCCTCACGGCAGAAATCCCGGCCGCACGTGGATCTCGCGCGCATCCGTGTCGACGCGCTCGATCGCGTCCGACACGAACGGCAGCAGCGTGCCGTCGTCGAGTTCGAGCACCGAGCAGGACGGGGCGTCTATGACGCGCTGCACGCTGCCGAGACCGGGCACCGAGCAGCCGACCAGATCGGCAGCGAGCCACTCGCCCTCGCCAAGCTCGTCTTCCACGAGCAGCGTTTCGCCGCGCACGGCGCGTGGGTCATCGATGCCCTCGAGCCTGACGAGGGGACGCCGGTCGGTCCCCGCCCTGCGAACGATGCGGTGGGTGGCGCCGGCGACGACCACCTCGAGGCCCTCGGGCAGCTCGTGCTGCTGACCCTCGACGTAGAAGCTTCCGTCCCGGCCGTGCGGCTTACCCACGCGGCCGGCGGTCACGAGCGTCAATCGACGACGTCGACGAGCACGCGCCGGCCATCGCGGACGGCGGCGGCCTTCAACACGGTCCGGAGCGCGGCGACGGTGCGCCCGCCGCGGCCGATCACCTTGCCGGTGTCGTCATCCGCGACGGTCAGCTCCAGGACGAGCGTGCCGTCGTCCTCCTCGAACGCCTCCACGCTGACCTCGTCCGGACTGTCGACGAGCGACCGGGCGAGGTACGCGAGGAGCTCCTCCACTTACTCGGCGGAGTCGGGGTCCGCGGCGTCGGCCGCGGCGGCTTCAGCGTCGGCAGCTTCGGGCTCGTCCGCGGGTGCCTCGCCGGCAGGCGCCTCGGCGGCCGGAGTCTCGTCGGCGTCGGGCTCGGCGTCCGTCGGCGCTGCCTCGGGCTCCGCAACCGCGACGGGCGCCTTGGACACGCCCGCGCTGCCGGTCGAGGTGCCGCCGGCCACGCCCTTGGCGTGCGCCCTCACGAGCTGCTTCACGGTGTTCGTGGGCTGCGCCCCGCGCGAGACCCAGTGCTGGAAACGATCCGTGTCGATCACGATCGTCGACGGGTCGGTCTGCGGGTTGTAGTGGCCGATCGTCTCGATGAAGCGGCCATCACGCGGCGAGCGCTGGTCGGAGACGACCACGCGCCAGATCGGATTCTTCTTGCTCCCCACGCGGGTGAGGCGAACTCGTACGGACATAGATTGCGTGAGGTTAGCGACCGCCGGCCAACTGCTGCAGCGATGGCATCTTGCCGCTGGCCACCTGCTTCATCACCTTGCGCATCTGGGCGAACTGCTTCACGAGCGCGGAAACCGCCTGAACGGAGGTCCCGGACCCGCGCGCGATGCGACGCCGGCGCGACCCGTCGATGATCTTCGGGTTCGCGCGCTCCTCGGGCGTCATCGCGCGAATGATCGCCTCGAGCCTGTCGAGCTCCCTCTCGTCCACGTTCAGCGAGCCGAGCTGGCTTCCCACCCCCGGCATCATCTTCAGGAGCGAGCCGATCGGGCCCATGTTGCGCACCTGCTGGAGCTGCTCGAGGAAGTCCTCGAGCGTGAACTGCTCCTTGCGGATCTTGCGCTCGAGCTCGGCGGCCTGGCGGTCGTCCATCTGGCGCTCGGCCTTCTCGACGAGCGTCATCACGTCGCCCATCCCGAGGATCCGCTGCGCCATCCGGTCCGGGTGGAAGCGCTCGAAGTCGCCGAGCTTCTCGCCCGTCGAGGCGTACAGGATCGGCTTGCCGGTGACGGCCTTCACGGACAGCGCCGCGCCGCCGCGCGAGTCGCCGTCCAGCTTGGAGAGGATCACGCCGTCGAAGTTCGCGGTCTCGGCGAACTGCTCCGCCACGTTCACCGCGTCCTGGCCCGTCATCGCGTCGACCACGAGCAGCACGTTGTGCGGCTTCGTGCGCTTCTTGATCTGCGCGAGCTCCTTCATCAGGTCCTCGTCCACGTGGAGCCGGCCGCTCGTGTCGATGATCAGCGCGTCGCGGCGGTCCTGCTTCGCCTGGCCGAGCGCCCACTCGGCGATGTCCACAGGGTCGCGTCCGGTGCCCTGCTCGTAGACATGCGCGCCCGCCTGCTCGCCGACCTTGATGAGCTGCTCGACGGCGGCGGGCCGGTACACGTCCGCGGCGGCAACGGCCACGTCCATGCCGTGCTCCTCGCGGAGGTGGCGGGCGAGCTTGCCGGTCGCGGTCGTCTTGCCCGATCCCTGGAGCCCGGCCATCAGGATCACGGTCGGGCCGGGCTTCGCGAGCGCGAGGTCGCGACCGCTGCCGCCCATCAGCGTGGTGAGCTCGTCCGAGACGATCTTCACCACCTGCTGGCCCGGGTTGAGGGAGCTCAGCACGTCCTGGCCGAGGGCGCGCTCCTTGACCGCGGCGGTGAACTGCTTGACGACCTTGAAGTTGACGTCCGCCTCGAGCAGCGCGAGCCGCACCTGGCGCATCGCCTGGTTGATGTCGTCCTCGCTCAGCTTGCCGCGCGAGCGAACGTCGCCAAGCGCGGCCTGGAGCCGATCTGAGAGGGCGTCGAACACTCCTGAGAGGCTAGCCGGGTGAACAAGCGCCAGGTGTCCACCTTCGTGACGGCGAAACTCGTCAACCCGCTCGTGCGTGCGGCGGCGCGCATCGGCCTACCGCTCCCGATGGTCGTGATCCTCGAGACGCGCGGCCGGCGCAGCGGCAGACCGCGGCGCATAGCCGTCGGCAAGTCAATCGAGGGCGACGTGCTCTGGATCGTCTCGGAGCACGGCCGCCGGGCCGCCTACGTGCGGAACATCGAGGCCGACCCGCGCGTGCGTGTGCGCACGGGCCGCCGCTGGCGATCCGGCACCGCGCAGGTGCTGGCCGACGACGACTGGCGCGAGCGTCAGCGCCGCATGCCGAACAAGCTGAGCTCCGCGGTGGTCCGTGCCATGGGCACGGAGCACGTCACGGTGCGGGTGGACCTGGGTCCGGTGGCTGGCGATCGGGCTTCGGCAGCGCCGCGCTGAGCTGGCCCAGAGCCGCCGTGACCTCGCTCGGGATGATCCAGACCTTGTTCGACTCGCCCTGGGCGATCTGGGGCAGCACCTGCAGGTACTGGTAGGCGAGAAGCAGTCGGCGATCCTGCGCGCGGAGGGCCGCCGCGAGGCCCAGATCCTCGAGGCGGAGGGCCAGTCAAAGGCGATCGAGACCGTCTTCGAGGCGATCCACCGCGGCGACGCCGACCCGAAGCTGCTCGCCTACCAGTACCTGCAGGTGCTCCCTCAGATCGCGCAGGGCGAGTCGAACAAGGTCTGGATCATCCCGAGCGAGGTCACCGCGGCCCTGAGCCGGCTGAGCGAGGCGCTCCCGAAGCCGGATCGAGATCTACCCGCACCGTGACCTGCTCGGTGCCCATGGCACGGACCACGGCTGAGTTGAGCCGGTTCGGCATCAGCCTCTGACGCTCCCGCCAGTCGTCGTCCTGCAACACGTGGGCCGTGCCTGTGCGCCAGCGACGCCCGATCCGCACCCGCACCCGCGGACTCGCCTGGATGTTGCGCACGTAGCCGGCGCGCAGCCCGTGCTCGGCCACCACCCAGAGCGTGTTGCCGTCGAGGGCCTTCCCAACGGGGACGCGGCGCGGCTCTCCGCTCCGCCGTCCGGTCGTCTCGAGTACCACGACGCTCGGCGTGGGTAGGCCGGCGCGCGCCGCGTCCCCGTTGGGAAGGCCCTCGACGGCAACACGCTCTGGGTGGTGGCCGAGCACGGGCTGCGCGCCGGCTACGTGCGCAACATCCAGGC
>JAXDIL010000044.1:0-21779 GCA_034664005.1 Thermoleophilaceae bacterium
AGGCTTGCCCGCGGCGCACGAGCGGTATCGCTTAAGGCTGCTTCCTCCCGGATCTGACCTGGTTCGCGAGCGCTCGCCGCGCGGGACCCGGCCATCGACGCCTCTGTCCGGCGTACTGGCCCCGAGAACCGAAGCCCCGCGAACGGGAATTCAGCCCTGCTAGAGCGGATTGCAGGTGACAGGGCACCGCTACCTCCCCGCCTAGCACGGTCCAACGCAGAGGCTAGCGCCTCGCCGGGGCGCTGTCACGCTCGGCCGCATAGGCTCCCGCGCCATGGCACTCAGACAGGCAGTTTCGACAGACCAGGCCCCCGAGGCGATCGGTCCCTATAGCCAAGCGATCCGGAGCGGCAGCCTGCTGTTCTGCTCCGGCCAGATCCCGCTCGACCCGTCGAGCGGCGAGCTGGTCAAGGACGACATCGAGGGGCAGGCGCGGCGCTGCCTCCAGAACCTCGCCGCCGTGTGCGAGGCCGCCGGTGGCTCGCTGGCCGACGCGGTGCGCTGCACCGTCTGGCTCACGGACATGAACGACTTCGCGCGCGTGAACGAGGCGTACGCCTCGTTCTTCGAGGGCGGCGAGCCGCCCGCCCGCGTGGCCATCGCCGTGGCCGCGCTTCCGAAGGGGGCCGACGTGGAGATCGATGCCATCGTCGCTCTTTGACGCGGGGCCGGCGCTCGACACCGGCGACGACATCACCGCCCGACTCGCGGAGGTCGAGGCGGAGACCGCGTCGTTGCTCGAGGTGCGCGACGAGCCGCTCGTGGCGGCGCTGCGCCGGCGCGGCGTGCAGCGGGCCGTGCCGGCCGCGGTGGGCGTGGCGGCCGCCGTGGCGTACGCGCGCGCGTCCTGGCTCGCGCGGCGACCGTCCCGGACGCGTGCCGTCGCGTGGGCGAGGGCCGTGCTCGGACCGGCGGCCGGCGAGCACGATGTCCGCCGCCTCGCCCGCCGCCACCTCATCGAATGGACGGTCGGCTCAGAGCTGGGGTGGCGGCCCTGGCTCGGTCGCGGGATGCGGATCGACGGCATCGAGCACCTCGACGCCGCGCTCCGTGCGGGCCGCGGCGCCATCGTCGGCCTCCCCCACTTCGGCCCGCAGCTGCATCTCATCTACGCGCTATGCGCGCGCGGGTTCAAGCCGTACCTCGTCGCCCCCGGCGGACGGCGGACCGGCGTGCTTCACGGCGCCGACGGCAGCTGGCGCGAATTTCAGCGCCGCCATCGCGAGCGGGGCGGCTGCCGCAGCATCTGGTCGGGCGGCGCCTTCCCGGTCGCCCGCCACCTGCTCGAGCGCGGGGAACTGGTCGTGGTCGCATGGGACATTCGGGGAACCCGCGACGCCGAGCTCCTCGGCAGACCCATCCACGTGCGCGCCGGCGCCGCGCAGCTGGCCGCGGTAACCAGCGCGCCGCTCCTCCCCGGCCTCGTCTGGCGCGAGCGCGCGAAGCCCCGCGCCCGCATCGGAGCGCCGCTCGAGCCGGCCGGCGACGCCGACTCGCTGCTCGCCGCCCTCGTCGCCGACCTCGACCGCGAGCTGCCCCGCAGGCTCCCCCAGGCCCACCCGTTGATGGCGAAGCTGTTCGCCCGGCCGGCCTGAACGGACTCCTATGGGTCGGCGATCACGACCGAGCCCTCGCCGCTCATGCGGGCGTGCTCGGCGTTGTCGAGCACGATCGCCCGGTAGCTGACGGTCGTGCCCGGCGTGATGGCGTTCACGTCGTGGAAGACGCGGAATGGGCTGTTGTCGTCCGTGCCGATGGTGGTCCACGGACCCGCGCCCACCCTCGCCTGGAAGGTCACGTCGTAGAACGAGTTGCCATCCACGTTCGCGGCAACCTCGATGCGGTCGCGCGGGGCGTCCCCTGACGGGTTCGGATCGATCGCGATGCTCGGCGCCGCCGGGCTGAGCGGGATCGGCCCCGCGCTCCGGTAGACGACCGCGGACAGCGCCGGGACCTCGATGGACACGTTCTGCGAGCCATCGGTGACCAGGCTTGCCGGGCCCGCGCCGTAGATGCGGTCGAGCCGGGCCGCAGAGCCTGCGGCGGTGGGGACCGCCGCCGTCTTCGTCTCCTCGGAGTTGTTCAACGCGACCACGTACTCGCGCTGACTGGTGCGATCGAAGCGCGAAAAAGCGTAGATCCCGGCTGCCGGAGCGGAGCGCCGGTGCTGCTGCGCCCCGTTGCGAAGAGCCGGGTGCTCGCGCGTCACCGCCGCGAGCTGCGCGATCGTCTCGTACAGCAGGCTGGACCGGTCGAAGTTCGAGTCGGCGGTGGTGGCGTCATTCGCGATCAGGTCGTCGTCGTTGTAGTCGGGAACCTGACTGGGGAACATGTCCTGCCGGGCCTGCTGGTCGCCGCCATCGCCGACGAAGCCCTGCTCGTCGCCGTAGTACACGGTCGGGTTTCCGCGCGAGAAGTACATGAGCGCGTGAGCGAGCCGGTCCCGCTTGAAGATCTCCAGGTCGGACGCGCCGGCGTTCGCGTTCCTGAGGAAGAGCCCGATGCGGCCCATGTCGTGGTTCCCGAGGAACGTGGGCAGCTGGTAGACGTTCGAGTCCGCGTCGGTGTACCAGTCGTCCGCGACGAAGAAGTCGCGTAGAGCGTCCGTCGCTCCGGAGTCGGCCGCGAAGCTCCGCGCCGCGGCCTGGAAGGGAAAGTCGTTGACCGCCTGGACGCGATCGCTCGTGCTGAAGTGGGACGTGAACGTCCTGCTCGTGTCGAACACCTCGCCGAACATGAAGAACTCGCTCTTCCCGAGGCTGCGCGCGTGCGCCAGCAGGTCGGGGGCGAAGACCCGCCAGAACTCGTCGTTCACGTTCTTCATCGTGTCGAGCCGGAAGCCGTCGATCCCGAAGTTCGTGATCCAGCCCTTGTAGATGTCGACCATCCCGCTGACCACCTGCGGCCGCTCGGTGAAGAGGTCGTCGAGCCCGAAGAAGTCGCCGTACAGCGAGTTCTCGCCGGTGAAGGTCGTGTCGCCGCGGTTGTGGTACATCGTCACGTCGTTCAGCCAGGCAGGGACCTTCGTCGGAGAGCCGGACGGGGTGAACGGGAAGCTGGCGCTCGCGGAGAGCGGCGGGAAGCTGCTCTTTCCGGCGTGGTCGCGGTCGTCAAACGCGTTGCCGTCCTCGTCCCGGTACGGACTCGCCGCCTTGGAGACGTACGCCGGTGGTACCGGCCCGCTGCCCTTCTGGGCGTACTGCACGACGTCGGCCGTGTAGTTCGTGATGACGTCGAGGAAGATCTTGATCCCGCGCGCGTGCGCGGCGTTCACGAGCGCGAGCAGCTCCGCGTTCGTGCCGAAGTGGGGGTCGATCTGGGTGAAGTCCGTAATCCAATGGCCGTGATACCCGGCGGACTCGAAGGGTCCGGACCCCTGCACCGGCTTGTTCTTGAAGCTCGGCGTAAGCCAGATCGCCGTCGTGCCGAGGCCCTCGATGTAGTCGAGCCTGCTCAGCAAGCCCACGAGGTCACCGCCGTGGAAGTAGCCCTTGCTGGTCGGGTCGAACCCGTGGACGCTCCGGCTGAGCGACGCGCTGCCGCCGGTGTCGTTCGCCGCCGAGCCGTTCTCGAAGCGATCCGCCATCAGGAAGTAGAAGTTCTCGCCGGTGAGCGGCGCGCGGAGGCTGCGCCGGGCGCCCGTGTCCACTGGGGTGCCGGGGCCGGGAGTCCCGGTGCCGGGATCGGGCGCTCCACCGCCAGGCTGGCCCGGCGCCGCGCGCACGGTCAGCGCGCGAACGCGGCAGCTCTTGCGGACGCAGGCGCGCAGGTAGTAGCGGCGCGGAGTCGTACCGGCCGGCATCCGCAGCCGGAACGAGAAGCTCCGCCGCGCCGTGCCCTTCCGCCAGCTGGCGGTCTTCGTGCCGAGCGCACGCCCGCGCTTCGCCTTCCTGCTCGGGAGGAGCGTGAATGCGATGCGAGCCCGTGCTCTACCGCGCGCCGGAAGGTTCACGACCGTTCCCTTGACCTGGAAGCGAGTGCCTGCCGTAACCGAAGACGGCGCGCCGAGACTCCCGAGGGCCTGGGGCCGCCCGGCCGCGGACGCGGCGGCCACGCAAACCGTCACGAGAACGACCAGCGCGGCAAGGAATGGGGCGATTCGCTTCAGCTGTGAGCGCATATCCGCCCGAACCTACACCCGTTTGGGCGAATTGTCGCCCCATTCGGGGGCCCCCATTGGGCAGTGGGCAATGGCCCCACGTCCCCTAGACTCAACGCCTCTCCCGGGCGCGTAGCTCAGCGGGAGAGCGCTCGCCTCACACGCGAGAGGTCGCTGGTTCGAACCCAGCCGCGCCCATCTCCGGAGTCTGCCCCCCAGAGCGGATTCCTGCTCCACTTGGACCCCACCCTTTCCTTGTGTCTGGGGTTATGGCATCTTGCCGAGCAGACACCGCTCGGCGGCCCTTCGCGCCCTCCTCAACCCAGCACCAGCGCGACCGTGGCGGTGGTCCTGCGGCCGCGCGTGTCCTTGAACGCGAGCGTCAGGCGGTAGCTGCCGCGCGGGACCGCGCGCTCGCTCCGCAGACCGAGCCGGGACTGGCCACGACGCACCGCTCCGGCGCCACGCGCGAAGACGCGACCGTTGCGGGAAAGCCGCGCCCGCACCGTCGCGCCCTTAGCCGAGGCGGCGACGAGCTTGACCGTGCAGGTCACCTTGACCTTGCCCTTCTTGGCCTTCGCGACCTTGCAGGTCACCAAGCCGTTGCGACCGGGTGAGCCGGGTGGGCCCTGCACCCCGGCGTCGCCCTTCGGGCCCTGTGCCCCGTCCGAGCCCGCTGCCCCTTGCGCGCCGCCAGGGCCAACTGCGCCAGGTGATCCGGCAGCCCCGTCAGCGCCAGGCGATCCGGCAGCCCCGTCAGCGCCAGGCGCTCCGTCGGCACCGGGGGGGCCCGTGCCGCCGGCCGGTCCCGGCGGTCCGGCGGCGGGGTCAGTACCCGTACCGGTCAGGGCGACGTCGTGCGGGTTCCCGAGCGCGTCGTCGGAGACGCGCAGGCTCGCGCTCCGCGACCCGGTCGCGGTGGGGGCAAAGCGCACGCTGACCGCGCACGTGGCCGCCGCTGCGAGCGACCCATCCGTGCAGCTCTCGCCGACGACGAGGAAGTCACCGGCGTTCGGGCCCACGACCCTCACACGCGAGACGGTCACCGGGAGGCTTCCGGTGCCCGGCCCGCCGGCGTTGGCGAGGGTGACGGTCTGCACCCCGCTGATGGTGCCGACGGCCTGGTTCGAGAAGCTCGGAGCGGCCGGCAGGCCGAGCAGCCGCGCCGCCGTGCCGTGACCTTCCAGCCCAACCGTCATGACGTCCTTGTCGCTCTGTACGAGCCGTAGGGTGCCGACACGGGAGCCCATGGCCTTGGGAGCGAACTCCACCAGGAGCGTGCAGGACTCGCCGCCGCGGAGCTGCCCCTTACTGCAGCCCTCGCTCTTAAGACGGAAGTCGCTGCCGCCGTCACCGACGATGTCGAACTCGCCGAGCACGACCGGCGCGTCTCCGGTGTTGCGGAGCTCGACCGTCTGCGTCTCGCTCCCCGCTGTGGCCGGCTGATCTCCGAAGAAGAGCGAGCCGGGGCCGAAGACGAGCCCGTCGCGCGAAGCCGGGCCGTCGGGCGCCTGCAGTCGGATCCGCAGCGCCACCGGCCCCGTCGCTCCGCCGAATCCGTCGACGGCGATCCGGTAGGTGTCGCCGTCCACGACCGGCAGCGTGACGCTGCTCTGCGTGGAGCCGGGGCCGCACTCGGAGGTGTCGTCGTTGCTCGCCCTCAACGTGAGCCCGGACTGGCCGTTGGGACCCAGGATGCCCGAGCCGATGTAGACCCCGAGCAGGGTGTTGAACTGGCTGCCGCACGTGTCGATGGTCACCGTGCCTGCGGCCGGAGCGACCCAGCGGTACCAGATTGACGCGCCGCCGGCATTCCCCGCGTGGTTGGGCTCCGGAGCGTTGCCCGACCCCTCTTTGAGCGCCCCGTCGGTGTTGCCCGAGGCGGTGGGCGCCCCGCCGGTCAGCAGCTCCGCGTCGACGAACAGGTCGTTCGCGGACGTCGGCGCCAGGCTGAGCGCAAGGGCGATGTCACCCGTCCCGACCGACTCGCCGGTGGGCGGTTGCGAGCGCCCGTCGACGACGATCCGGTAGACGGTCCCGGCCGTGACGCCGAAGCGGATCCGGCTGCGGGTGCCGCAGGCGTCGTCGTTGCTCGTGACCAGGACGGCGGAGCTGACGGTCGACCCTGTGTAGGCGGCGAGCAGGGTGTTGAAGCTGCTCGAACAGGTGTCGATCGTGACGACCCCACTACTCGGAGCGGTCCAGCGGTACCAGACCGAAGCCCCACCGGGGTTGTTGAGGATCGACTGCTCGCCCGTCTCCCGGATGGCGCCGCGGTTCTCCCCGATCGCCGAGGTCGAGGCGCCGCTCAGCACGGACCCGTCGGCGAAGAGATCGTTTGCCGGGGTCGGGCCGAAGCGCAGCGTGAGGGTGACGTCCCCGGTCTGCGGGATTACGGCTCCCCTGTTCCCGTCGACGGCGATCCTGTACTCCCTCCCGGCGACCGCGCGGAAGTTCACGCGACTCTGGTTGCCGCCACAGGCGCTCGTGTTGCTGGTCTTCAGGGTGAGAGCGTCGACGCTCGCGCCCGTGTAGACGGCGAGCTGTGTGAAGAAGCTGCTGCCGCAGGTGTCGATCACCGCGGTGCCCGACGAGGGCGCCGTCCAGCGGTACCAGATCGAGGCGCCGCCGGCATTGCCCGCGTGGCTTGGCTCGCCGACCTCCTTGAACGCGCCGCGGTTGTCCCCCGTCACGGTCTGGGATCCACCAGTGAGCTCGGTGGCATCGTTGAAGACGTCGTTCGCCGGGGTGGGTGAGAAGGTCAGCGCGAGCCCGACGCTGCCCGCCGAGGCGCCGGTACGGGCGTCGCCGTCGACGGCGATCGAGTACACGCTCCCCGAGGTGACGTGGATGCGCACGCGGCTGGCGAACAGGGTGCCCGCGCAGCCGCTTCCGGTGTAGCTCCCTTCCGGGCTGAGCGCGTTGACGCTGGACCCGCTGTACACGGCTAGCACGGTGAAGAAGTTGCTCGTGCACGTAGTGATGTCGACTGCACCGGCGCCCGGTGCAGTCCACCGGTACCAGACGGACTTCCCGACGGAATGGCCGTCGTGGTTTGGCTCTCCGACCTCCTTGGTCGCCTCAAGCGTGGACGCCGTGGCAGTTGGACTGGACCCTGTAAGCACCTCCGCGTTGGCGAAGTTGTCGTTCGCGGGCGCCACGGCGAGGCTGGTGGCCGGCGCGAGCAGAGCCGCCGCCATCACGACAGCCGCAACCAGGACGAACCGGCGGGTCTTCGAATGCATGTGCGCCTTCCCGAGCGTGAAGGCGCGTATCTGACGCCCCGGCTCACTTTGGAGCGGGCCGATGTCGCTATCGACGCGAGCCGCTGAACGTTTTGTTGACCCACAATCGCACAGGCCGGGCCGCCTGGCCAGTGATCCCCTGGAGGCCCGAGCGACCGCACAGGGCACGAGAACGCCGAGCAAGCAAGCGGGATCCGCTTTATTGACAGCAGAGGGCTACACCCGGCCTGACACGCGAGAGGTGCTGGTTCGAACCCAGCCGCGCCCATGAATCGAAGCCCGCTCACCGAACGGGCTTCGTCGTTTAGGCCCCCGGGCCGAGTGTCAGCTGACAACCCCGGCCGGGTCGCCAATTGCCACTTAGTTATCGCAGCGTGAAGCGCTTCGTGGTACTGAGTCTGCCTTGGGTTACACGCAGCGTCATTCGCGCGCCCTTCAAACGGCTGCGCTTCTTCCGCGCGGCGGTGGTCAGCCGCAACCTCACCGTCACGGTCCCGGCGCGCTTCGCGCTCGCCGACCCGGTAGCGACGACGATGGATCTGCTGCTTCTTAGGACCTTCGCCGACACGGACCCGGAGACTTTCACCTTGCCCGCGCGGGCGACCTTGACCTTGATCGGCACCCCCTTGGCCCGGGCCAGAGCCTTCACCGTGACCTTTCTCGGCACGGTCACCACCGGCGCGCCCAGCGGCAGGCCTCCGGACGGCGGCTGACCGGGCGTGGGCAGGAACGCGGCCACGTCCGTCCCGCCGATCGCGCCCTGCGATGCGGTCGGGGAGATCACGACCGGCGGGGACGTGAGCACGCACGGCTCTGCGGCGGTGGTCGGCGCGCCCGCCACCTTGAGGCCGCCGTCATCGGTCCAGGCGATGCGCGTCGCGTCCGCTGACAGCGACGCATCGGTGGCGACGCCGGCCGTCGGTAGGGAGCAGTCCACGGCGGCGGGGAACGTGGGCGCTAGGTCGACGCCCTGGATCCTCAACACGCTGATCTTGCCGATCGTCTGCGAGCCGCCATTCCACTGCTCGAACTCGAATGCGAGGAGCTGGCCGTTCGCGGCGACGTCGGTGCGGCGGAGGTCGAGTCCGACCCCCGATGTGTCGATCCAGGGGGTGAAGTCGGCCCCGTATGGTGGGGCCGACGTGCCCTGCACGTTCACGGTCGTGCCCGTGTGGGCGATCATCCGGTTGCCGAACAGCGTCGGGTGCCCCTGCTCGGAGACCGCGACCGAGTCGAGTGAGCTGTTGGTCACCGGCCGGACGTAGGTCCCCAGCCCGTCGGCCTCCGGACAGCACACGCTGGTGTTCCAATAGCCATAGACCATGTGCGCGCCGTCCGCGGTGACGTCGAGGCCGAGCGGATAGCGGTATGTAGCCCAGCCGGAGGGCGCGTTGAGCGGCCCCTCGACCGTGGACGTGCCGTTCGGCTCCCAGACCTTGAACGATGAGGAAAGCGGGCTCCTCCCGGGCACGTTGCGTGTTGCGACGATCCGGCCGCTGTCGGAAGCCGCCACGGCGAGCCAGTTCTCAGTCTCCCCGGTGCCGTTCACCACCGGCGTCGCGAGACGCACCTTCTGCTGCCCGTCGAGCGACGAGAGCCAGACGTCCCCACCGTCGACATAGGCGATCGAGGCGGCAGCTGCCGCGCCCGGCGCGGCGGCGATGACGGCCAGGGCCGCGCCAACGCCTATGGCGAGACGGGCGATCGTACGTCGCCGACGTGAGTCCGTGCCCATCTTGAGTTCCTCTGCTCGGGGAGCGCCCGAGCCGGCGACGCCTGTCCATCGTACGCCACGTGGCCCATCGCCCCCAGGCTATGAACCCGGTCGACCGAACGGCGTTCGTCCGTCGGTTTCCGTCACGTGGAGGAGGTCGTGGTTGTCATGGGGCTGACCCACGCCTCGATGTCGGTTTGTGCGAGTGCCCGTGCGACCGAGACGCGGTGGCGCCCGTCGATGACGTAGTAGCCGTCGGGGGCTTCGATCGCTGCGATCGGTGGCAGCGGCTGGGCGCGCCGCTGGGCGAGCGCAACGCGTAGCCATCGGGTGGAAATGCGGTTCGTGGCCGGCCGGAACGCGACGTCGAAGTCGGTCGTGGCCTCGACGGTGCCGACGATCGCGTCCAATGCGATCACCCGCAGGCGACTCGGGCCCCACGCGAGTGTGTGGACGCCTTTCAACGCGCGCGGGTGCGATCGGCGGACTCGCCGAGACGGGAGCCACTGGACCGCTCGGGCGGCGATCTGGGCGCGACGCGCCCGCTGGAAGTCCGCCTGGGCGTCCAGCACGGGCAGTCCCGTTCCGAGCTGGATGCCGCGGCGGTGGGCGGATGCGGCGAGCGTACGTGCGGTCATCGGCTCACACCTCGAGCGCGGTCGGGGAGGTGAGGACCCCGGCGAGCGCCAGGTCGATCGCGCTGGTCGCGGAGCGATCGGTGAGCGGAGCGTGGCCGTGCAGCAGCCGGTGGTAGATGGGCCCGTAGATGAGGTCGAGCGCCACCTCGACGTCGAGGTCGGCCGGCACCTCCCCGCGCGCGATCGCGCGCTCGAAGGCCGCGCGCATCGGCACGCGGCGCTGCTCGACGAAGTGGCGGCGGTATTCGTCGGCGAACGCGGGATCCGACTGCGCCGCGGAGAGGAGCGATGCGATCACGCGCGCGAAGGGGCGACGGCGGATCTCGCGCACCCACGGGCGCATGAGCACCAGCAGGTCGCCGCGCAGCGTGCCGGTGTCGCGCGGTGAGCTCCCGGTGGCCGCCCACTCGAGCAGCGCGTCAAGCGCCAGCCGCTCCTTGGACGGCCACCAGCGGTAGATCGTCGCCTTGCTCACCCCAGCGCGCTCGGCGACGGCATCCATGCTCACCTGGGCTATGCCCTCGTCGAGCAGCAGGTCCGCGGCCGCCTGCAGGATGGCCCGGCGCGCCCGCTCGCTGCGCGGGCGCCCGGGCCGCCGCGACGTGTCGGCGGGCGTGCCCATCAGGCCGCTCCGATCTGTTCGAGGTCCTCCGGTGTGAGCGCGAGGTTCGCGGCCGACACCAGCGGGTCGACCTGCTCCGGGCGCCGGAAGCCCACGATGGCGCCGTCGACCGCCGGATTGGTCAGCGTCCAGGCGATCGCGACGGCACCGGCCGTCGTGTCGTGCCGCTCCGCGACGGCCTCCAAGCGCTCGACGGTCGCCAGGTGGCGCGAGACGGCCGGCTCGCTGAAGCGCTCGTCACGCTTGCGCCAGTCGTTGTCCGGCAGCCCGGCGATGCGCTCGCGCGTCATCGCGCCGCTCAACAGCCCCGAGCCCATCGGCGAGTACGCGATCACGCCGATGCCCTCACGCTCGGCGAATGGCAGGATCTCCTCCTCGACCGTGCGGTCTACGAGCGAGTACGGCGGCTGTAGCGTCTCGACCGGCGCAATCGCCTGGGCGCGTCGCAGCTGGCCGACGTCGAAGTTGGAGACGCCGATATGGCGCAACAGCCCCTCCTCCTTGAGCTCAGCGAATGCGGCCCACCCCTCCTCGACGTCGCGATCCGGGTCGGGCCAGTGGATCTGGTAGAGGTCGATGGCGTCGACACCCAGCCGCGTCAGGCTGGCCTCGACCTCGCGGCGGATCGAGTCCCGCTTGAGGCTGTGGACGACGCGGCCGGCGCCGCCGTCGAGCAGCCCGGCCTTGGTGAACACGTACGGGCGTCGCTCGACGCCCTCCAGCGCGCGGCGCACGATCGTCTCGGAGTGCCCGAGGCCGTACGCGGCCGCCGTGTCGATCCAGTTGACACCCAGCTCCAGCGCGCGCTCGATCGCGGCCACTGACTCGGCGTCGTCCTGAGCACCCCAGCCGAACTCCCAATCGCCGCCGCCGATCGCCCACGCACCGAAGCCGACGCGTGTGACCTCCAGGCCGGTTTGGCCCAGCTCCGCGGTCGCAAGGGTCGTCTGCTGCATGCCGTCTCCTCGTTTCGAAACTAGTCGTCTCGTTTTGTTATAGCACAAAACGAGCGAGACGACGAGAAGTGCGCACTGAGCGTTAGCCGATCTTCTCCGCCAGCTCCACGATGATTCCCTCCGGGCCGCGGACGTAGCAGAGCCGGTAGATGTCCTTGTAGTTCTCCAGCTCGCCTACGAGCTCGGTGCCGCGGGCTCGCAGGCCGGCGACGACGGCGTCGATGTCCTCGACGGCGAATGAGAGGTGGCGGATGCCCGGCGTGTTCGCCGGCGCCTCGCGGTCGCCGCCCTGGTGGCGCGGCGAGTGGAACTCCGACAACTCGACTCGTGAGCCGCCGTCCGGAGTTTGCAACATCGCGATGTCCGCCCGCACGCCCTCGAGCCCGATGACGCGGTCCACCCAGCCACCTTCGACCGACGCCTCGTCCTCCAACTCGAGTCCGAGCTCGACGAAGAACTCGATCGCGGCCGCGAGGTCGTCGACCACGATGCCGACGTGCTCCATCCGTTGGATGGTCATGTGGCCGATATTACGGTGACAGAGCGGAGGTTCTCCGCTGATCTACCTCATTCCGCTATGGGGACCTGGCCGCCAGGCGTCGATGAGGTGCCGCATGATCAGGCTCGCAGGAAACGTCCTCGTTCTTTCCGCTCTGGCTCTGGCACTGCTCGCAGGGCCCGCGCAGGCGGAAATCACGACCACCAGCGACGCCACGGCGCTCACGGACGCCGCGCTGCGCGACCCCTCGCTCCGCACCGGCGCCTCGTGGGACGTGCCGGCCGCCGCGGAGGCGTCCGCCGTCGCGACCGATCCGCTCGTCGGCTTCCCGACACACGGCTCCGACTACCTGATCCTCTCGTCCGGCAACACCTCGCAGATACCGGGCTCGGACCAGAACATCCTCAACAGCTCCCCCACGGGCGGCGGGAACCGCGGTGGTGCGAATGACGTCGCGGCGCTACGCATCGACCTCGATGTCCCGGTCGGCCGGAACTGCCTCACGCTGGCGTTCCGCTACCTCTCGGAGGAGTGGCCGGGCTACGTCGGCCTCGGCTACAACGACGGCTTCCTCGCCGAGCTGGACCCGGCGTCGCCGTGGACGATGACGGACCACCAGATCACCGCACCCTCCAACTTCGCGTTCATGCCCGGCGGCGCGTTCGTCTCGATCAACACCGCGGCGATGAGCTGGGAGGCCGCCCAGGGCACGGTCCTGAACGGCGGTACCGAACTGCTCTCGGCGACCACGCCGATCACACCCGGCACGCATTCGCTCGTCCTGTCGGTCTGGGACGACGGTGACATCGGCTACGACAGTGCCGCCTTCGTCGACGACATCAGCGTCTTCACGACTGTCGCTGACGGCTGCGTCGCCGGCGCGGTCGAGGCGGATACGACGCCGCCCGACACGACCATCGACAGCGGCCCGTCGGCGCTGTCCAGCTCGGCCGCCGCGAGCTTTGAATTCTCCGCCGATGAGGCGGGCACGACCTTCGAGTGCAGGCTCGACGCGGGGGCGTGGGAGCCCTGCAGCTCGCCGCGCGACTACCCCGGCCTCGCCGACGGCCCGCACAGCCTCGAGGTACGCGCCGTCGACGGCTCCGCCAATGCGGACCCCACGCCCGCCTCCCGGGCGTGGACGGTGGACACGAGCGCGCCGGCCGCGCCTGAGATCCTCTCGGGCCCGTCCGGCACCACCACGGAATGGCTCGCGGGCTTCGCCTTCGCGGGCGAGGCGGACGCCACGCTCGAGTGCCGTGTGGACGGCGGCGCCTGGACGCCCTGCGCGGACAGCGTCGATCTCGCTGGGCTGGGGCTCGGCGAGCACGTGCTCGAGCTGCGCCAGACGGACGCCGCCGGCAACGTCAGCGCGGTGACCGGCCGCACCTGGACGATCGTCGCGGAGACGCCCGCGGCCGAGACGCCCACAGCCGAGACACCCGCGGCCGAGACGCCCGTGAGCGCCGTCGCCCCGAAGCTCCTCCGGGCCTCGGTCGGCAGCCGCGCCCGCCGCGGCGCCCGCCGCGTGGCCGTCGCCGACGGCGGCCGCGTGCTCGCGGGCTGCGCGGTCGACCGCGGCGCGATCCGGCGCTGCACCGTGACGGCGTGGGCCGGCGGCAAGCTGGTCGGGCGGGGCGCGGCGCGCTACCGGGCGCAGGGAGTCCGTAGCGGTCGCGTCGCCGTGAGGCTGACGCGCGCAATGCGGGCACGCGTCGGCCGCACCAGGAAGCTGCCGCGCCTGACCTTCCGCTTCAGCGCCGAGGCCGTCGGCCGCAGCAAGCCGCTGAAGGCGCGCCTCGCCGCCTTCGTCGCGCCGCGGACCCAGTGGATCCTGCCGACCGACGGCCTGTTCGAGAGCGGCAGCGCGCGGCTGCTGCCTCACGTGCGCGCCTACCTGCACGCCATCGCTCGTGACCTCGGCGCGGTCCGCGCGGTCGAGTGCGTCGGCCACACCGACTCGATCGGGACGTACTCGGCGAACGAGCGCCTCGGGCTGCGCCGTGCCCAGGCGGTCTGCGCGTACCTGCGCAGGGCAGGCCTGCGTGGTCTCCTCGCGCCAAGCTCCCGTGGCGAGACCCGCCCGCGCGCCGGGAACGACACCTGGACCGGACGCTGGCGCAACCGCCGCGTGGAGCTGCGCGTGGTCCGCTAGTTGACGACGCGGAAGGTCAGCGTCCGCTGGCCCTGTTCCTTAGCGCTGGATCAGGGCGCGGTGTACGCCCAGGTGCCGTAGGCCTCGACGCGCCCGCCGGTCGAGGGCGTCGTAGAGCTGATCGCGATGAGGAACCCGAAGCGGTCCGACGCCGGCGCGCCGCTCCCGCCCATCGGGGTCGCCGTGATCCCGTCCGCCGCGACTCCATCGGTGAAGGGCAGCACGTAGACGCAGACCTTCCCGGGAGGAGCGCTCGGCTCGTTCACCGTGCCCGCGCAGGCCGGGTCGGTGTTGTTGGCGTTCGGCTGACCGGCCCCCATCTTCACGTCCTCCATCGGCACGGGGGCGGGCACGGGAAGGCTCACGCCCTCCTCCACGAAGCCGCCCGCACCGGTGTCGCCCGCGGCCCCCCAGCCACCCCGCACCGTCGTGCCCGACGGCACCGACGAGGCGAACACCGAGGTGCCAGGGTCGCCCTTCTGCCCGGCCGGTAACTGCCCGGGCTTGAAGTCCTTCGCGAGCAGCGAGCGGTCCGCCACGTCACCGGACTTGAGCCCCTTGACGTCGCTGCCCGTAACCGAGTTGTTCCTGATGTCCTTGCCTGTGAGCGAGGAGTCGGCGACGTTCTTGCCGGTGACCTTGATAGCCGCGTACGAGCTTCCGCCAAGAGCGACGAAAACGGCGATCGTGGCCATCACGTTTGCGTATGTCAGGTGTCGTGACCTCATGGGTGGCGCACAACCTACCTGCCTACGTCCTGCGCGCTACAGCGACGCGCCCTTCTCGCGGTTGCAGTCGGCGCACAGGATCTGCAGGTTCTCCGCGGTCGACGCGCCGCCCATCGAGAACGGGATCAGGTGGTCGTACTGGATGTCGAAGTTGCCGCCGCAGTCGACGCAGCGGCCGCCGTCGCGCTCGAAGACCGCCTGCCGGACCTCGCGCGGGATCGGCTCGCGGCGCGGCGAGACGTCGTCCTCCTGCGCCAGGGCGGCGTGGGCGCGATCGAGCTTGCGCTGCCTGCGCCGCTCGCGGTCGAGCACGAGCGCCATGACGTCTCTGTCGGTGAGCTGCTCGTCCTCCCAGTAGAAGCAGTCGCGAAACCACCACCACCGCCGGCAGTCGGCCTCGACCAGCGGCAGCGGCTGCTCGCGCTGGAGCAGCTCCATCTCGGCGAAGCCTCGGGGCTTTAGGGCGGCTGCGGAGGTGAACCGCCCGGACCGGAAGCGGAAGCGCCTCCAGAACCACGCGCCCTCGGCGTTGAACGCCGCGCGTTTGTCCACTCGGAGCATCGGCGACACCTAACGGGACCGCCCGGACGCGCCGCAACGGCGCTTGCGGACGGCGCTACTCGTAGACCACGAGGTCTGGCGCGGGTCGCAGGCGCAGGACCTGCTTGGGCCTCATCAGGTTCAGGTCCTCGTGGTAGAAGAGCTTGAAGCCGTTGAAGCGGCGGGGCAGGTCGCGGGTGAACTCGCGGTACTTCGAGATCTTGTTCGGCTGGTCGCCGAAGCCGTCCACGTTCACGACCAGCGCCACGCCGGGATGCCGCCTCAGGTCGTGCTCCGACTGGATCATGTCGCCGGTGAAGCGGTGGACGACGAGGAGCTTCTGCGGCAGGTCGTAGCGGCGCACCAGCCCGGACAGGTACTGCGAGACCTCGTTCACCGTGGCGGCGTCCGTCGAGCCGATCTCCTGCGCCGGCAAGAGCGGCGGCTTCATGCTCCACTCGGGGTCGAGTGCCAGGCCGACGTCGGGCTCGCGCAGCCAGTGCTCGAGCGCCTTCGCCTCCTGGAGGAAGGGCGCGTAGCCGGGCTGGATGTCGAGCAGCAGCAGCATCTTGTGCCGGCGCGCCGCCCGCAGGTAGCGTCGGATCGTCGACGGCTCCTGACGGATCGAGTGATCGCCGCCGTCGCCCGGCTCGCGCGTCACGATCGCGGCGATCAGCTCGAAGGCGGGCAGCACCGGCCGCCCGCGACGGGCGTACGGCTTGGCCTGCCGCTCGAGCCGCCGGGCCGCGCGCTCCGGCGACCCGATGCCGAGGATGCCCAGCTCGTCGTCCTGCGGCGCTCCGTAGTAGGCGACCACGCGCTTGTCCGGCAAGATCGTCCGGCCGCCGCGCGGCAGCTCGGGGGGCTTCGCGGCGGGCTTCGCATTCGGCTGGTCGTCGTCGCGGCCGCCGAAGGCGGTCATCACGCCCGCGAGCACACCCACGGCGGCCAGTGCCGCGCAGCCCGCCGCCACGAGTCGGCGCCTTCGGTGCACGCGACGCCGCGCCTCATGACGCCGGCGCCGCCGCGCCTCTTCGTCCATCTGCGGAAGTTTGGCCGAAGTACGCCTAACGCGTCGGCAGCACGAGCTTCAGGCCAGGCAGGAACTGCATCGCGCTCTGCACGTTGCTGGGCCGGTAGGTGGGCGCGTCGACCTGCGTCAGGTCGAGCCGGATCCGGTGGCCGCGCTCGATCCGCCAGTGGTTTCCGTAGAGCGGAAGCCGGATCACGCCGGTCTGCGGGTCGAGCTCGAGGCGGTACACGCCGCGCGTGATCAGGAGCTCCTTGCCGTCAGGCGCCGCGTCGAAGACGCGCGCCGCGAGCATGCCGGTGACTGCCCCCTCCCACACGTACGGCACGCGCACGTGGCCGAGCCCGACGTACGTCTCGGCCCTTGCGAACGGTGCAGAGTACGCCGTGTAGCCGCCGGTGGCGGGACCGTCGGAGTGGCGGCAGGGCTCGCCCGGCTGCACCGTCGAGCCCGCGATCGCGTCGGTCGCGGGGCCGTTCGGGTCGCCCACCTCGGCCGTAGAGACGGAGTTGCCGGGCGGGTACGCGAGCTCGAGCGTGCGGTTCGCGAGCTCCTCGGGCGTGCGGCCGACCACGTGCTGCGGCGAACCGCCGTCGCCGCACACGGTCGTCTCGCTCGACACGGTCGTCTGCTGCTCGTGGCTGCGGTCGATGTGCGAGGCCAGCCACTCGTTGGCCTGGTCGTTGAGCCAGTGCCAGGTGGAGGACTTGTTCTGCGCGCGCGAGTGGCCCACGTCGCCGAGCGCGACCTCGACCGGCCAGCGCCGGTCGAGCCGCTTCAGGTACTTGAACATCCGGAACGACTCGACCGCCTCGAACAGGTCGTCGGTCCAGCCCTGGATCGAGAAGACCGCGACCTTGCGGCCGTTCACCTGCTGCCGCCAGCCCTCGTCCTGGTAGTAGGCGCCCCGGAACTCGGTGAGGCCGCGGCGGATCTGGCGGATGATCGGATCCTCGGGCGAGGTCGGGTCGCCGGCGTCGGTGCGCGCCTTCCAGGACTCGATGTTCACCTGGCCCTCGCAGTTGCCGTAGGTGCACGGGAAGGGCGCGTCCGTGGAGAGGCCCTTCTCGAAGACGCCCTTCGTCTCGCCCACCCCGAACAGACCGGACACGTAGCTCTCCTTCGGCACGCCGATCGGGTTGCCGTCGCCCTCGTCGTCGTTCGGGCGTCCCTGAGAGGACTCGTAGAGGTTGTTCAGCCCCGGGCCGCCGCCGTGTCCGTTCGGTGCGAGGCTGTAAGCGAGATCGGTGGACGGATACTTCGGCACCGCCACCTGGAGGTTGAGGAGGGGCAGGCTCGGGTCGAGCGAGTGCGGGAAGGTCCAGGTGGCCTGGCTCGCCTGGAGCCAGCTCTCGATGCCGCCGTATGAGCCGCCGGTCACCGCAATCCGGTTCGGATCCACGTCCGGGTAGGTCTTGGCGACGAGCGCCGCGAGCCACTGCGTGTCGCGGATCTCCCAGTCGCGGCTCTTCAGGTGAAGCGTCGCGCGCGGGTTGGCCGGATCGGCGGAGCCGTTCGGGTCGTACGGGGTGCGCGGCTCGTAGCTCTTGCTGGGGCCGTCGTCCCTGAAGCCGCGCGCCGTGTAGTTCAGGACGTAGAAGCCCCGCGTCGCAAACCAGTGGTTGTTCCACTGGTACTTGTCAGCGTCGTCGGCCCGGTCGTCGGTCGACTCCCACTCGTGCTTGTCGTTGCCGAAGCCGTGAAGCATGATGATCAGCGGGTGGCTGCCGCGGCGCTCAGCGGGCTGCGTGAGGTCCACGTCCATCCGCGCCGCGTCCCAGCTCGGCACGCTGCCGGAGCAGATGCGAACACCGCCGTACGACCCTCCGGCGGGGTTCTCCGAGGGGCATATGGGAGTGAAGTCGGACGGCAGCTCGGCCGCCGCGGCCCCCGTGGCCGACAGGCCAAGCGCGATCGACACGACCAGCATCACTCCATACCCCCGCATGGTCAGAGCAAGTGCCCGTCGCCGCCGCCGACCAAACGGGGCAACCGCGCCAAGCTCGGCTCAGCGGAGCTCCAGGACGACCTTGCCGGTGGCGCCGCGGCCCTCGATCAGCTTGAGCGCCTCGGCCGCCTGCTCGAGCGGGAAGCGCGCGCCCACGATCGGCCGCACGAAGCCCTCGTCCACGAGACGGCCGAGCTCGGCGCCGATCTCACGGTTGATGTCGGGCCTGCCCAGCACGAACGCTCCCCAGCCCGCCCCGATCACCTCGGTGTTGTTGAGGAGCAGGCGGTTCACGCGCACCTCGGGGATCGAGCCGCCTGTGAAGCCGACCACGACGAGCCGGCCGCCCTCGGCGAGCGAGCGAAGGCTGTCCGTGAAGCGGTCGCCGCCGACGGGGTCGATCACGACGTCCACGCCGCCGCCGGACAGCTCCTTCGCCTCGTCCTTCCAGGCGCCATCCGAGCGGACCACCTCGTCCGCCCCCGCCTCGCGTGCGACCTGCTCCTTCTCGTCGCTCGACACCACGGCGATCGTGCGGGCGCCGAGGCCCTTGGCCACCTGGAGCGTCGCGGTGCCGATGCCGCCCGCGGCGCCGTGCACGAGCACCGTCTCGCCCTCCTCCAGGCGCCCGCGCATCTTCAGCGAGAAGTAGGCGGTGTGGTAGTTGAGGATCAGGCCGGCGCCCTGCGCGTAGTCCAGCTTCTCGGAGAGCGGGAAGGTGAGGAAGTCGGGCGCCACCGCCACGTCCGCGAACGCCCCGAGCATGCAGCAGGCAGCCACGCGGTCGCCCTCGGCGAGGGCCGAGCCCTCGGGGGCGCTCCGCACCGTGCCCGCCACCTCGCTCCCGGGCACGAACGGGACCGGCGGCTTGATCTGGTACTCCCCGCGCGTCTGGAGCACCTCCGGGAACGAGACGCCGGCCGCGTGCACGTCGATCACCACGCCGCTGCCCGGCGTCAACATGTGCGACGGCTCGGGCTCAGGGATGTCCGCCTCCGCGAGCGCCGACTCCGGTCCGGTCAGGTCAACGATCTGGACTGCGCGCATGGCGGGGGAACGTATCTCAGCCGTCGAGACTGCGCCAGAGATGCATCACGGCGTAGGAGCGCCAGGGCCGCCAGCGCTCGCCGTCCGCACCCTCGGCGCCGAGCGCCGCGAGCGCGTTGCGGATGCCCACGTCGCCAGGGAGGAACGCGTCGCGGTCGCCGAGCGCGCGCATGGCGACGTAGGACGCCGTCCAGGGCCCGATGCCCGGAATGTCGAGCAGCGCTCCGAGCCGAAGCTGCCCGCCTGCCGCGAGCCGTGCCACCGCGATCAGCGCCCTCGCGCGCGTGCGCGGGAACGGAAACGCCGCCGGGTCCGCCGCGGCGAGCGCCGCCGGTGTCGGGAAGAGATGGGTGAGGCCGACGTCGGGTCCCGGCAGCGGCTCGCCGTGGCCGGCGACCATCCTGCCGAGCACGGTGCGCGCGCCCGCCACGGACACCTGCTGGCCCACGATCGCCCGGACCGCGAGCTCGAAGCCGTCGAACCCGCCCGGGACGCGCAGGCCCGGGCGCCGGGCCACCAGTGGCGCGAGCAGCGGGTCGGCCCCGAGCACGGCGGCGACGGCGCCCGGGTCGGCATCGAGGTCGAAGAGCCGGCGGCAGCGCTCCGCGGCCTCGGGCGGATGACAGCTCACGCCCGCGGGGCCAGGCGTCATCTCGACGACTCCGAACGGCGAAGTCCGCCTGTAGGTTCCTCGCACCACCTCCTCGACGCCGGGGATCGCGCGCGCCGCAAGGAACGACAGCAGCGACTCTCCGTCGAATGGCTCCCTGGTAGGCAGCACGCTCGGTAGCGTGGCGGATGTGCACTCGGTCGACACTCCCATCGGCACGCTGTGGCTGTCGCGGGACGAGCGGGGTCTCAGCCACGTCGACTTCGCCGGGCCGCCCGGAGCCCGCTCTGAGGATCCGCTCCTGGCGGAGGCCGAGGCGCAACTCGCCGCGTACTTCGCCGGCGAGCGCACCCGCTTCGAGCTGCCGCTCTCGCCGCGAGGGACAGACTTCCAGCGCAGCGTGTGGGTGGCCGTGGACGCCGTTCCGTACGGCGCGACCACGACCTACTCCGCGCTGGCCGCGCAGCTTGGCCGGCCGCGCGCATGCCGTGCCGTCGGAGCCGCCAACGGACGCAACCCGCTGCCGGTCGTGGTGCCGTGCCATCGCGTGGTCGGCGCGGCGGGCGCGCTCACGGGCTACGGCGGCGGGCTCGAGCGCAAGCGCGCGCTCCTCGACTTGGAGTCCGTTGCGGGCTAGGGTCGCCACCGTGGACGAGAGCAAGCTCGCCGAGGCCGTCGACGAGCGCTGCCGACCCCTCGGCGCCTGAGCCCGTGGGCCGTCGAGCGCGCAAGCGCGGCCAGCGCGAGGGACCGCCCGCCAGTACGAGCGACTACCGCGACCCCGAGGGCAACACGCTCACGCTGCGCGACGAGCTGAGCGCCGGCACGCTCCGCCAGCTCGCCGAGCTCGACTCGCGGCCGGGCGCGTCGGCCGAGGATCGCTGGCAGCGGCGCCTCGAGTTGCTGTTCGAACGGCTTGCCGTGCGCTGGGAGATCGCCGGGCTGCCGCTCGACTCGCAGAAGGAGCTGCTGGGGCGCTACCGGATCGCGACGAGCGACGAACGCCGCTGGGTGCGCGAGACGGTCACTGAGCATCTGAGCACCAGGCATCCCGAAGTCACCGTCTAACCAGCAGAATCCCGCCCGGCGTGAGCTTCCCGACGATCGAGTTCGCCGCGTTCTTCGTGGTCGTGTTCGTCCTCTCCTGGGCGCTGATGCCCCATCCGCGCCTCTGGCGGCCGTTGATCCTCGCGGCGTCGTACTTCTTCTACGGCTGGATCGACTGGCGCTGGGTGCTTCTGCTCGTGGCCTCGAGCCTTGTGAACACGCTCGCGGCGCAGGTGATCGCGCGGAGCCCCTCGCAGTCCACGCGCAAGCGGGCACTTGTGGCGGCGATCGTCTTCGACCTCGGTCTCCTGTGCGTCTTCAAGTACCTGAGCTTCTTCGTGACGCAGATGGAGGATGCGCTCGACGGGATCGGCCTCGGCTCGCCACTCCCGCTCGTCCAGATCGTGCTTCCGATCGGGATCTCGTTCTTCACCTTCCAGGCGATCTCGTACGTCGTGGACGTCTACCGCGGCGACACGCCCGCGGCCTCGCTCGGCGACGTGGCGATCCTCCAGGCGTTCTTCCCGCACCTCGTGGCGGGGCCGATCGTGCGCGCGAACGAGCTGCTGCCGCAGCTCCACACGCCGCGTGACCCGCGCGCGGTGCTCGCCGGGCCCGCGATCTTCCTGATCGTCGGCGGGCTGTTGAAGAAGACGGTGATCGCCGACGAGCTGGCCCGCCGGATCGTGGACCCCGTCTACAACGATCCCGCCGCCCACTCGGCCAGCGAGCTGACACTGGCGTTCTACGCGTTCGCGGCCCAGATCTACTGCGACTTCTCCGGCTACACGGACATGGCGATCGGACTCGCGCTGCTGCTCGGCTACCAGCTCCCGCAGAACTTCAACGCCCCCTACCTCGCGCTGTCGCTCCAGGACTTCTGGCGGCGCTGGCACATGAC
>JAXDIL010000090.1:0-12062 GCA_034664005.1 Thermoleophilaceae bacterium
ATCCATCGCCATGATGATCCCGCCGGCCGCGGTCTTCGAGATCGCGCCCGCGAACGTCTTGCAGGGAGCGGTGCGGCTGCACGGATTCACGTCATCGCCGACGCCTGACACCCACGTGCGGGTGGCCTGCGCGGAAGCTGAGGCTGGAAGGGCTAGGGCAAGCAGGGCCAGCGCAGGGACGAGTATCCGGAGACGGCGAGAGCGAGTCATCTGGCCAAGGTACCCCCGTTCCGGCGCTTCGGCAAGCGTTTGGGTCAGCCGCCGGTGCTGTCCGGCCCGCCGCGGCGCTTCAGGGGCCGGATCTCGGCGCCCCCGGGCTTGCGGCCGGTCTGCTCGGCCACCAGCTCCTCGATCTCGGTCAGGCGGTTCGCGAGGCCGCTGATCGCGTCGGCGACGGGGTCGGGCAGGTGGACCCAGTCGGCGTCGGGGCCCTCGGGCTTGCGGCCGTCCACACGCACCGGGTGGCCGGGGTTCCCCACCACCGTGGAGTTCGGCGGGACGTCGTGGATCACCACCGAGTTCGCCCCGATCTTCGCGCGGTCGCCGATCGCGATCGGCCCGAGCAGCGCGGAGCCGGCGCCGATCATCACCTCGTTGCCCACCGTCGGGTGGCGCTTGCCGCGCGCGAAGCCCGTGCCGCCGAGGGTCACTCCCTGGTAGATGGTCACGTCGTCGCCCACCTCGGCGGTCTCCCCGATCACCACGCCGGCGCCATGATCGATGAACAGCCCACGCCCGATCCGGGCAGCGGGATGAATCTCAACCCCCGTCACCGCTGTCGTCAGGTAGGAGAGCAACCGCGGCAGCAGCGGAACGCCCGCCTCATGCAAAGCGTGCGACACCCGGTGCGACAGCAACGCCTGGACGCCCGCGTAGGTGAGCAGCATCTCGACGCGGCCGACGCTGCGCGCCGCCGGGTCACGCTCCAGCGCAGCGGCGAGATCCTCGCGCACTTCTCGTACCACCCGGCGGAGAGCGCTCATGGTGCGAAGAACGGGGTGCTGATGTAGCGGTCGCCCGAGTCCGGGAGGATGGCCACGATGCGCTTCCCGCGCATCTCCGCCCGGGAGCCGACCTGCACGGCTGCCCACACGGAGGCCCCGGCCGAGATGCCCGCGTTGATGCCCTCGCGGCGAGCGCACAGCCGCGCCGTCTCGATCGCGTCCTCGTCCTCCACCGGCACGATCTCGTCGATCACGTCGCGGTTGAGGACCTGGGGGACGAAGCCCGGGCCGATGCCGTCGATCTTGTGCGGGCCGGGCCTGCCGCCGGACAGCACCGGCGACGCCGCCGGCTCGACGGCCACCACCTGCAGCGCCGAGTTGTGCTCCTTCAGCCGCTCACCGCAGCCTGTGATCGTGCCGCCGGTGCCCACGGGAGCCACGAAGACGTCGACCTTGCCGTCCATGTCCCGCCAGATCTCCTCCGCCGTCGTGCGGCGGTGCGCCTCCGGGTTGGCCGGGTTCGAGAACTGGTTCGGCACGTAGCAGTTGCCGCGCTCGCGGCAGATCCTCCGCGCCTCCTCGACCGCCTCGTTCATGCCGCCCATCGACTCGACCCAGACCACCTCGGCGCCGTACAGCCGCAGCAGCTTCTCGCGCTCGCGGCTCATCCCCTGGGGCATCGTGATGACCAGGTCGTAGCCCTTCGCCGCGCACACCATGGCGAGCGCGATGCCGGTGTTACCGGAGGTGGACTCGACGATCGTGTTCCGGCCGGGCTCGATGCGCCCCTCGGCCTCGGCCGCCTCGATCATCGCCACGCCGATCCGGTCCTTGACGCTCCCCGCGGGGTTGTGCGCCTCGAGCTTGCCGATCAGCTCCGCGCCGCAGTTCGGCGCCACGCGCGTCAGCCGCACCATCGGCGTGTTCCCCACGAGGTCCGCGAGGTTGTCCGGGATCGCCCGCGCGGGCGGTGACACGCTCATCCGGCTGCCGAGGGTATCGGCCTGCGCTGTTTCCGCCGGGCAGAACCGGGCACCGGGGAGGCCGGGGTCGGATTCGGAGCTGAGCGACGACTTGCCTCGCACTCGTTAGCACTCACCCGAATCAAGGAGTTACCCCATGGCCACCACTGGTGCCACTGGCAGTACCCGCGCCGATTCAGCGCGGACAACCGGAGTCCGGCGCGCGGTCGAGCAGAACCACGAGACCAAGGCGTCCTTCAAGACGACCGAGTTCTGGGCGATGATCGTCCTCGTCGTCACGATCCTGATCAGCGCCGCGCTGATCGACGGTGGCGACAACGGCACGGACGAGTTCATTGCCCGCAACGCCTGGCTCTACGTGACGATCCTCGCGACCGGCTACTTCATCTCGCGCGGGCTCGCCAAGTCCGGCAGCTACGAGCCGGACCGGGACTACAACCCGATCGACCTCGCCGAGCGCGCCGAGCGCTCGAGCGACGCTCGCTAGCACGCAGCCCTAGTCACACACCGCGATGAAGGGGACCCCGATGATGGTGGTCCTCTTCGTCTGCGTGCTCACGCCGAACGTGATGCGGCCGCCGTTTGGCCGCTCCGGCGTCTGCACCAGCGTGAGCTGGAAGACCTGATCGGTGCTGTGGTCCACGGTCGCGTTCGGGAACTTGGCCTTGATAGCCGGGATCTTCGCGCCGATTCCCACACCGCGGGCCTTCGCGCCGCCCGTGACGAAGATGCTGTCGACCTTGCGCGGGCTGGTCTGCGTGTAGTCCACGCCGCCCTTGAGCGGCGCGAGTAGCTTGGCCCCACGCGTGTTGGGCCCGCCGAGCTCACAGCCCGGCCGGAGCTTGCCGACCTTGCCGCGCGCGCGGAGGTCCGCGTGCGTGTCACCGAGGTGAACGCCGTCGACACGCGTCGGCGTGATCTTGGCGGCGGCTGCGTCATGGGCGACGGGCGGAGCGGCGATGGCGGCGGCGACCACGGCCACGAGGCAGGCGGGGACGAGCAGAGGCACGAGGCGGAGAGGGCTCATACGGGCAAGCTACTGCCAGCGCCGAAGGGGCGGGTCTGCGCGCGGCTTCCGTGCACCCTTGGGCCCCGGAACCTCCCGGACTGCGCTACCGCCTCAGCGTGATCTGCTTGGTCGCCGTGGTCGGCACGCCGTGCACATCGCGCGCTGTGATCACGAGCTCGGCTCGAACCCGGTTGTCGTCATAGAGGTACCGGCGGACGGGCCAGCGCAACCGAATCTGCGTGTTGAGCGTCAATGGTGTGAGCGTCAGAGGGCTGCCTATGCCCTCGGCGATCACGCGCTCTCGGCGCGGCACCCCCAGCCGGCGCGCCTCGGCGGCGGACAGTTTCAGCTTGGCCACGATCTCCGCGGCCGCCGAGAACGTGACCGGCAGGCGGATCGGTTCGCCTCGAAGGATCCGCGCGAGACCGCCTGGCGTGTCCGCCGGTGATCCGATCGTGACCGTCAGCGGCAGGACTCCGGTCGTGTCGCGCGGCGGCGAGGACTGCCCGCCCGCGAGGATCTCGCAGCTGCTGTCCGCCGTGTCGTCCGCATCGACTATGGCGCTGTCGGTGCCCTCACCGCAGCTCATGCTCTCGGGACCCCCGTCGACGGCGATGAGCGTGTCGTTCCCCCACTCGCTCGTCCTGCGGCGCTCGTCGCCGAAAATCCGGTCGGTGCCCGGGCCGCCGATCAGGCCGTCGTCGCCCGCCCCGCCGACGAGCAGGTCCGCCCCATCGCCACCGTCGATGTTGTCCACGTCGTCGAGGCCGTAGAGCATGTCGTTGCCCGGCCCGCCCTCGATGTCGTCTGCGTTCGTCGAGCCGTAGATCGTGTCATTGCCGGCACCGCCGTCGGCGATGATCCGCGGCTGCACGTCGTCCCATGGCGCGGCGGTGAACGTGTCGTCGCCACCGCCCAGGTTGACCCTCAGAGTGACCCTGTTGACCTGGGTCTGCGAGGGCGCGCCGCACGTGACGATCACGCGCGTGATCCCCGGTCCGCGGAGCCGCCTGCAGCCCGGGCCAGCCCGCAGCACCTCTCCACGCGGCACGAGGAACGAGATGAGCCGGCGGTTGTCCGTGCCGGCGTTTTGGACTGTGTCACCACGCGCGTCCGACGTGAGCGTGACCACGTTGCCGCTGCGCGAGACCCTCGCGCTCGCCAGCGCGAGGGACGGGAACACCGCCATCACGAGGGCAACCGCGACGCCGAACCCCAGGTACCGCGGCCGCGCCATGTCTAGCCATACAACTCGACGCCCACGTCCGCGTCAAGCCCTGAGCAGACTCGCCTAGATGTAATACATCGGCGCGGCCGAGTCGCGCGCCTCGCGCTCGGCTACGTCGGCGATCGTGACGCCCGCGAGCACGTTGCGGACGGCGTCCGCGGCGTCGGTCCAGAGTGCACCGGAGGCGGCCGCCTCGGCGCCGAGCTCGCCCTCGAGCAGCTCGACCACCTCCAGCACCGTGATCTCGCTTGGCGGGCGGGCGAAGCTGTAGCCGCCCTTCACCCCGCGCTGCGACTGCAGGATGCCGGCGCGGCGCAGCGTCGCGAACAGGCCCTCCAGGAACTGGGCCGGGATGTCGCGGGCGCGGGCGAGGTCGCCGATCGGGACGGGGCCCGCGTCGCCCCGGCGAGCGAGCTCGGAGAGCGCCCGGACGGCGTAGGGCGACTTGCTCGTGATCACCAGCACTGCAGCTGACTCTACGGTAAGCGGATGCACCGTTCGCGGCTTGTCCTATGGCTCCCACCGCTCGCTCTGATGGGCGTGATCTTCTTGTTCTCGGCGCAGCCGAGCCTCGACTCAGGCCTCGGCTGGGCCGACGACGTAGGCCGCAAGGTCATCCACTTCGCCGAGTACGGGGCGCTCTGCTTTTTGCTGTGGCGGGCACTCGCGCCATCGACAAATCCGCGAAGAGCGGCTCTACTGGCACTTGTGCTCGCCAGCGCCTACGCCGTGACCGACGAATACCACCAGAGCTTCGTGGAGGGCCGCCATGGCAGGCCGCTCGACTGGCTGATCGACACGGCTGGCGCCGCCGCGACCGCCCTGTGGCTGAGAGCCAGGTCTCGGGCCAGCGTCTGATGCGCCGCATCCCGATCGAGTCGGCCGCGCCGATATTCGTCTTCGCGGTCGCCCGGCTAGCCGTTGCCCTTGTAGCGCTGGTGGCCGTCGCGGTCGTCGACTTCCCCTCCCACTGGAGCGCCGCGGCCGTGCTCGCCGTCTTCGTCCTGTGGTCCGCGGGGTTGCTCGCCGTCGTGCGCCGCGACCCGAACCTCGCTCTCCACCCCGCGGTCCCGGCAGTCGACTTCGCGCTTCTGCTGGTGCTCGAGCTGGTGGCGCCCCAGGCGGTCGGCGGCGTGCGCCTCGCAGCCCTGTTCCTGATCGCAGCGCACGCGCACTTCCACGGTGAGCAGCGCGGGCTCATGATGGCCGCGGTCGGCTCGGTCGCGCTGATCGTGGGCTCCGCCATCCGCGGCGACGCGCCCGAGAGCTCCGGCGCGCACGCCTTTCACGAGGCGGTGTTCCTGCTGTCCTCGCTCGCCACCGCCGTGGTGGTGGGCCTGCTGCGCACGACGGAGTCCGCGTCGCGGCTCCAGGCCCGCGGGCTCTCACGGCGCACGATGCAGTCGGAGAGCGAGGTGCGCCGGCGCGTGGCCGAGTCGCTCCACGACGGCCCCGTTCAGGAGCTGATCGGCCTCGACATGATCCTGTCGGCAGCGCGCACCGAAAGCGGCGACACGAAGGTCGGCGGCCTCATCGACGAGGCGCGCCAGCTGGTGAGTCGCAACGTGCGTGCCCTCCGCGACGAGATCGTCGAGCTCGGCCCCTACGCCTTCCAGGAGATGAGCCTCGACACCGCGATCGAGAACTGCCTCCCGGTCTGGCAGCGCCGCTACGGCTTCGAGGTGCGGCTCGCGATCGAGCGGATCGATATGGCGCCCGAGATCGCGGGCGACCTGTTCCGCATCGCGCAGGAGGCGGTGGTGAACGCGGGCCGGCACGCCGAGGCGACGCGCGTGGAGCTCTCGGTCAGGACGGTCGGCTCAGATGTGGAGCTGCGCGTGGCGGACAACGGCCGCGGCTTCGACGACAACCCACTCATGCCCGGGACGAACGAGCCGGGCCACCTCGGCCTCGCCAGCATGCGCGAGCGGGCCGAGCTGATGGACGGCGACCTCGAGATCGAGTCGTCGGAACGCGGGACGCGGGTGCTGGTGCGCGCCCCGCTGAGAACGCCGGCTTAGATCCAGCCGCGCTCGGTGGCGATCAGGACCGCCTGTGCGCGGTCCACCGCGCCGAGCTTCGCGTACGTGTTGTGGAGGTGCGTGCGAACCGTGCTCGTGGAGAGCTCGAGCTCGTGCGCGATCTGCTTGTAGACCTTGCCCTCGGCCAGTCGCTTAAGCACCTCGACCTCGCGGTTCGAGAGCGGGCACGGATCGACGTTGCGCTTGGCCTGGCCATTGCCCTGCGGAAGCTCGTACATCACCGAGCGGAGCTGCTCCGTGGTGAGGCCGCAGGCGCGGGCCGCCTGGAGAAGCTGCTTCGGGTTGACGGTCTGCCCGTGGCCGTAGTGGGCGAGCATGTCCGCGAGCCGCACCAGCGCAGCCTCGCCCTCGGCGTCATCGGAGTGATGGCGCTCGATTGCCGTGGCGAGCCGGTTGGGCAATGCCCAGCGGCGGGCGAGCACTCCGCCGACCAAAGCGTGGTCGACACCGAGCTCGAGGCGCTCCTTGTGCAGGCGCTCCTCGGGCGTGCGAGCCGCACCGTGGATCTGCGAGGGGTAGCCCGGATACGCGTGGGTCAGGACGAGCTTGCCGATGTCGTGGAGCAGCGCCGAGCAGAGCAGCTCGTCGCGGTCGTCGTACTCGAGCTCGCGGGCGAGCCGGTCGGCGGCCGCCTGTGTCGCGACGGCGTGAAGACGGAAGCGCTCCGGCATCAGGTCCCAGCCGGGCGTGCGCTCGAAGAAATCGAAGGTTGCGGCGCGCGCGGCGAGCGTCTCGACACCCTCCGGCGTGAGGATCTCGACGGCCTCCGGGATGGCCGCGATCTTGCCCTTCTTGCGCTGCGTCGTGCGGTTCGCGATCCGCAGGACGGTGATCACGAGCGCGACGTCGGACTCGACGGCCTGGACCACCTCGCCCACCGAAGAGCGGTCCTCGCGCACGACCCGGAGGACGCGGTTGCGCGACTCGGCGAGTGCCGGGAAAGCCTCGAGCGCCTCAAACGCGGCGGTTAGCCGGCGGCCGTGACCTTCGTTGTGGCGCGCGGCCTGATCCTGGCCCGCGGCCTGCTTGATGGAGGGTGAGGCTTCCACAGTCACTGGCGGTATCGGCACGCCTGGACGAAAGGTTGAGTCCGTTCGTTTAGGTCGGCTCAGATTCCGCTTTGAGAAGCGCCAGATCGAGCCGAGTCAGCGTCTCCTCGCGACCCAGAGCGGCAACCGATTCGAAGATCCCGGGTGACACCGTCGTACCCGTGAGGGCTACGCGGATCGGCTGAAATATCTCCTTGGGCTTGACGCCGAGGTCATCGACGAGCTGTCTGAGCAGCGCGTCGATCGATGCCGTGTCCCACTCCGGGGCATCGGCGAGCGCGTCGCGCACCGCGGGCAGGTGCGGCGAGCCACCCCATTGGCGCCAGGCCTTGTCGTCGTAGTCGGTGGGTGCCTCGATCAGGGTGCCGGCCAGTGGCCAGAAATCGGCCAGTGTCTGCATCTTCTCGCGCGAGATCTTGACGATCTCGGCCGGGATCTCGCGCCCGTAGAACTCCTCCAGCCGGCGCCGGAGCTCCTCGACGGGCAGCTGGCGCATGTAGCGCCCGTTCATCCAGCGGAGCTTCTGCTCGTCGAAGACGGCGGGGTTCTTCGACACCCGCTCGAGCGAGAAGCGCTCCACGAGCTCGTCCGTGGTCATGAAGGTCGTGCTCTCGTCGTAGCCCCAGCCGAGCAGGGCGATGTAGTTGCGCACCGCCTCGGGCAGGTAGCCCTGGTCGCGCACCTCCTGGACCGACGCCGCGCCGTGGCGCTTCGACAGCTTCTTCCCGTCCGGGCCGTGCAGCAGGGGAATGTGCGCGTAGATCGGCGGCTCGGCGCCGAGCGCCTGGAGCAGCATCAGCTGCCGAGGCGTGTTCGAGACGTGGTCCTGCCCGCGCACCACGTGCGTGATGCCCATGTCGCGGTCGTCGACGGCCACGGCGAGGTTGTAGAGCGGGCTGCCGTCCGAGCGCTGGATCACGAAGTCGGCGATCGCCGAGTAGGGGTTCGTCACCTCGCCGAGCACGGCGTCTTCGAAGCTGATCTCGCCCTCGTCCGGCACGCGGAACCTGACCGCGCCGTCGTCCTCGTACGCGTGCCCGGACTCGAGCAGCTGGGTGACCGCCTCGCTGTGGCGGTCGCGCCGCTCCCACTGGGACAGCGGTCCCTCGTCCCAGTCGAGCTCGAGCCAGCGCAGCGCCTCGAGGATCTGCTCGACGTTCTCGGGCGTCGAGCGCTCGCGGTCGGTGTCCTCTATGCGCAGCACGAACTGGCCGCCAGACCCGCGCGCGAGGAGCCAGTTGTACAGTGCCGTCCTCGCGCCGCCGATGTGCAGGACGCCTGTTGGGGAAGGCGCGAACCGGACTCTCATCGGCAGCGATGCTAGTTGGCGCACACGTATCCACGGCAGGCGGCCTCGTGCAGGCGCACGAGCGCGCCGTCGAGCGCGGTTGCGAGGCGATGCAGGTGTTCAACCAGTCGCCGCGCCAGTGGCGGCCGACCCGCTGGAAGCCCGAGGACGTCGCGGAGTTCCTGTCGCTCCGCAAATCGAGCCCGGTCAGGTCGGTGACGATCCACGCGGTCTACCTCATCAACCCGGCCACCAAGGACCCGGAGATGCGGAGGAAATCCGCCGACTCCCTGATCCACGCGCTGCGAATGGGCGACGAGATCGGCGCCGACGGCGTGGTCCTCCACCCCGGCTCGACCGTCGGCGAGCCTCACGAGGAGGCCCTTCCGCGCGTGGGCGAGATGCTGAAGCACGTGCTCGGTGAGTCGGACTCGTGCCGGCTGCTGCTCGAGAACACGGCCGGCGCCGGCAACACGCTCGGCCGCTCCTTCGAGGAGCTGCGCGAGCTGATCGACCTCTCCGGCGGCCACAAGCGGATCGGCCTCTGCCTCGACTCGTGCCACATGCTCGCCTCCGGCTTCGACATCACGACGGCCGACAAGCTGACCGAGGTGATCGACCGCTGCGTAAAGATCGTCGGCATCCGCCGCCTCCGCTGCCTCCACGTGAACGACTCACTGACGCCGCTCGGGTCGAACCGCGACCGCCACGCGATCCCCGGCCAGGGCGAGCTCGGTACCCGTGGCTGCGCGGCCTTCCTATCGGAGCCCCGCTTCGAGGGCCTGCCGGCACTCTTCGAGGGCCCGGGCACGAGCGGACACGCGCCGGACAAGGTGGACGTGGACACGCTGAAGGCGCTCCGGAAGAACGGCCTGGCGGCCCGGAAGCGCCGGAAGCGCTAGTCAGATCTCGTCGCGGAGATCGAACGCTGCGTCGAGGTCGTCGACCTCGGGCTTGACGAAGAACTGCGGGTTCACGCACTCGAAGGCCTCGGTGTAGCCGTCGTAGGCCCGCTCGACGGAGGCGCGGCACTGGGGCAGCGGTAGACCTGACATCTTCACCCCGCCGAAGCCGTGGCGGGTGCGCTCGGCCTGCTGGAAGAGCTCCTGGTCGATCTCGCCCCGGAAGACCTTGTTCATGCAGCCCATGAAGCGGCGGCCGGTCGCCTCGTCGTCATAGAGGTAGAGGAACTGACAGCCCGACGCGATGCAGCCCGAGGGGTGAACCACCCTGTCGCAGAACGAGCAGCACTGGCGGCACTCGTGGAGCTCGGACGCCGTGCGTGCTGAGAGAGGCGGCACCCGGCAAGTGTAGAGCGGATCGGTAGCTAGGCAACCAGCCGATAGGTGCCGGTCAGATCAGCCAACTCGGCCCGGCATTTGCTGTCCGCGGACACTCGCCACTCCGGTCCGAGTAGCAGCTGCCGCTCGCCGACCGCAAGCAGCAGCTCGTGGTCGCCGCGGTGGTGAGAAACGACCTCTCGAAGGTCTTCCAAGAAGCTCTCCGGCACGCCAGGGGCTACCTGGATCGTGACCCGCCGGACGACGGGCTCCTGCTGGTCCAGCTCCGCCGCGCGGAGCACCTCCTCGGCGCTCGGCTCGAACGCCTCGACGTCCTGGGCGACCAGCTTGATCTCGCCCTCCTCCTTCTTGTCGACGCGGCCGCGGACGATCACGATCTTGTCGAGGTCCACCTTGTCGGCGTTGGCGGCGTAGGCGGAGTTGAAGACGAGCAACTCGACCTGGCCCTCGAGGTCGTCGAGCGTGGCGAACATCATCGGGTCGCCCTTTCTCGTCCTGATCCGCTTGCACTCGGCGATCATGCCGCCGACGGTGACCTGCTCACCGTCCTTCTTCGAGCTGAGCTCGGCGAGTGAGCAGTCCACCCTGGCGCGCAGCGCCGGACGCACCTCCTTCAGCGGATGGCTCGACAGGAACAGTCCGAGCGTCTCCTTCTCCCACTCGTTCAGCTGCTTGCGGTCGTCCTCCAGCGGCATGATCGGCGGGTCGTGGTGCGCGGCGGCGTCCTCGGTGCCGCCGCCGTCGAGGTCGAAGAAGGACGACTGCCCGCTGCGCGCGTCCTCCTGCGCCTGCTGGCCGGCGGCCTGCGCCCGCGCCAGCGCCTCCATCATCCCGGTGCGTGTGCCGGGCAACGAGTCGAACGCGCCGCACTTGACGAGCGAGTCGCTCGCCTTCTTGTTAACCGCCTGGCAGTCCACACGGCGGCAGAAGTCCCAGACCGACGTGAACGCGCCCTCGGCCTCACGCGCCTGGATGATCGCCTCGACGGCCTGGTAGCCCAGGCCCTTCACCGCGTCGAGACCGAAGCGGATGTTGCCCTCCACGACCTTGAAGTCGTGCCCCGACTGGTTCACGTCCGGCGGCAGCACCTCGATGCCCATGTCCTCGCACTGAGCCACGAAGAACGGCACCTTGTCCTTCGTCGACATCACCGACGAGATCAGCGCCGCCATGTACTCGGCCGGGTAGTTCGCCTTCAGCCAGGCAGTGCGGTACGAGATCAGCGCGTAGCAGGCGGCGTGCGAGCGGTTGAACGAGTAGTCCGCGGCGTCCTCGTTCGCCTGCCACAGCTCCGCGATCACCGCCTGGGCGGTCCCCGTGGCGCGGGCGCCCTCGAAGAAGCGGTCCTTCAGGGCCGCCATGCGGTCGCGCTGCTTCTTGCCGATGGCCTTCCGGAGGTCGTCGGCCTCGGGACCGGAGAAGCCCGCGATCGACTTCGCGATCTGCATCGACTGCTCCTGGTAGAGGATCACTCCGCGCGAGGACTCGGTGATCGGCCTCAGCCGGTCGTCCGCGTAGTGGATCGCCTCGGGCGTTCGCTTGTTGCGCCCGTACGTCCCGATGTGGCGCATAGCGCCAGGCCGGTAGAGCGCGACGAGCGCGACGAGGTCGTTGAACTCGTCGGGCTTGACCTGGCGAAGCGCCTCCTGCATGCCGTCCGACTCGAACTGGAACACGCCCACCGAGTCGCCGCGGGCCAGCATCTCGTAGGTCTTCGGGTCGTCGAGCGGCAGCGACGCCATGTCCGGGCGCTCCCCGCTCGACTGCTCGATGATGTCGAGCGCGGCCTCGATCACGTCGAGGTTGCGCAGCCCGAGGAAGTCCATCTTCAGCAGGCCGATCTCCTCGATCGGCTTCATGCCGTACTGCGTGACGATCTTGTATGAGCGCTCGCCGTTCTCACCCGCGCCGCGGTCCTCCGCCAGCTGCACGGGGACGATCTCGGTGAGCGGGCGGTCGGAGATGACGACGCCCGCGGCGTGGATCCCGGCGTTCCGGACGATGCCCTCGAGGCCCTTTGCAACGTCGATGATCCGCTTGGCCTGCGCGTCCTCGCGGTAGGCGGTCGCGAGCTCCTGCCCGTCCTTCAGGCAGTCCTCGAACGACGGCGGCCGGCCCTGGATCGGGTCCGGGATCATCTTCGCCAGCCGGTCGCCGGCGCCGTAGTCGAAGTCCAGCACGCGCGCGGCGTCGCGCGTCGCGGCGCGCGGGAACATGC
>JAXDIL010000123.1:0-3755 GCA_034664005.1 Thermoleophilaceae bacterium
CTCGGACCCGTGGCTGGCGTCGCTTCCGTTCGCGCTCACCGGGGACCAGCGGCGCGCCTGCGAGGAGATCGACGCCGATCTCGCCGGCGAGCGCCCGATGCAGCGGCTGCTGATGGGCGAGGTGGGCTCCGGCAAGACCGTCGTGGCGGTCTACGCGATGCTGCGGGCGGTCGAGTCGGGTGCCCAGGCCGCGCTGATGGCGCCGACCGAGACCCTGGCCGAGCAGCACTTCGCCACGCTGCAGCGCCTGATGCCGGGAGAGCTCGTGCCGGTCGCGCTGCTGACGGGCTCGACCCCGGCGTCGCGGCGCGCCGACATCCTCGCCAAGCTCGGCTCCGGCGAGCTCAAGCTCCTGGTCGGCACCCACGCGCTGATCGAGGACGACGTGGCCTTCGACCAGCTCGCCGTGGCGGTCGTGGACGAGCAGCACCGCTTCGGCGTCCGCCAGCGCGCCGCGCTCGACGCGAAGGCGCCTGGCGAGCTCGTGCCGCACGCGCTCCACATGACGGCCACGCCGATTCCGCGGACGCTCTCGCTCACCGCCTACGGCGACCTCGACGCGACGGCGCTTCGCGAGCTGCCACACGGGCGCCAGCCGGTCGAGACGCATGTGGTGGACGGCGCTCGCGCGCGGGCGCGAGCGTACGAGCGCATCCGCGAGGAGATCGCCGAGGGGAGGCAGTGCTTCGTGGTCTGCCCGCTGGTCGAGGAGTCGGAGGCGCTCCAGGCGAAGGCGGCCACGGTGGAGTTCGAGCGCCTTCGCACCACCGAGTTCGCCGACCTGCGCGTGGAGCTGATCCACGGGCAGCTCCCCTCGAAGCAGAAGGCCGCCGCGATGGAGAAGTTCGCCCGCGGCGAGGCGGACGTGCTGGTGGCCACCAGCGTGATCGAGGTCGGCATCGACGTCCCGAACGCGACCGTGATGCTGATCGAGGCCGCCGAGCGCTACGGCCTCTCGCAGCTGCACCAGCTGCGCGGGCGCGTCGGGCGCGGCGAGCACCCCTCGCTGTGCATCCTGTTCGGCGACCCCAGACTGCCGCGGCTCGAGGCGATCGCACGCGAGCGCGACGGCTTCCGGCTGGCCGAGGTGGACCTCGAGCTGCGCGGCGCGGGCGACGTGCTCGGCACGCGCCAGCACGGGCTGCCCGAGTTCAAGGTGGCGCGGCTGCCCGAGGACGTGGAGCTGCTCGTGCGGGCGCGCGACCGCGCCGACCAGATCCTGATCGAGGACCCCCGCCTCACGCAGCCCGAGCACGCGTTGCTGCGCGAGGCGGTCGTGTCGCGCTTCGGCTCCGAGCTGGACCCGATCCCCGCATGACGGCGGTCCCATGAGGGTCGTCGCGGGGGAGTTCAAGGGACGGCGCCTTCACACGGCTCGCGGCGCGCGCACCCGGCCAACCGCCGACCGCGTCCGCGAGGCCCTCTTCTCGATGCTCGGCGACGTGTCGGGCGCGCGCGTGCTCGACCTCTACGCGGGCACCGGGGCCCTCGGAATCGAGGCGCTGTCGCGCGGCGCGGAGTCGGCTGTGTTCGTCGAACGCGACCGGCAGGCGCTCGCAATGCTGCGGCGCAACCTCGACGCCGTGGGGGCCGAGGCCGAGGTCAGGAACCAGGACGCGCTCCGTTTCCTCGCCCGCCCGGTGGGCAGATTCGACCTCGTGTTTTGCGACCCCCCATATGATGATGCGTCCCGCGTCGCCGCCCCGCTGTCCGAGGCGCTGCCGGCGATGCTGGGTGAAGACGCTCGAATCGTGACCGAATCAGACAAGCGCAACCCGCTCATCCTGCCCCTCCCGCTCGTTGTCGAGCGGTCGTACGGCGACACGCGGATAGCGATCCACTCGTCGACGTGAGTGCCGCCAAGAACGGGGGCACCGTCGTGGTTCCGGGCTCCTACGACCCGGTCACCTTCGGCCATCTCGACATCATCAAGCGCGTTGCGAACGTCTTCGACACGGTCATAGTCGGCGTCGTGAATCAGGCGGTGCGCAAGGGCAAGACCGTCTTTCCTGCCGAGGAGCGCGTTGCATTTATCCAGGCAGAGGTGGCGGAATACCCCAATGTGCAGGTAAAACCCTTTGATACTCTGCTCGTCGATTTCGCCCGGGAGCACGGCGCCAAGGCGATCGTCAAAGGACTCCGGGCGATCTCGGACTTCGAGTACGAGTTCGAGATGAACCAGCTCAACCGGAAAATGGCGCCTGACATCGAGAGCATGTACATGATGGCGTCGCCAGAGTTCAGTTTCCTTAGCTCCAGCGGAGTGAAGGAGTTGGCCATGTTTGGTGGCGACATGACCGGCCTTGTGCCGGACCCGGTGGCAGCGCGGTTGCAGGAAGAACTCAAGCGGTGAAGAACTGAGGCGCGGATGGACGTACTGGTCCTAATCGACAAGCTCGACGACACGATTCACAACGCCAAGCCCGTGCCGCTCACGGACCAGGTGCGTGTCGACAAAGAGGAGGTCTACGACATCCTCGACCAGATGCGTGCCACGATCCCCGAGGAGATCAAGCAGGCGCGCTGGATCGTCAAGGAGCGGCAGGAGATGCTGGCCGAGGCGAAGCGCGAGGCCGAGCGCATCATCCGCGAGTCACGCGAGGAGCAGATCCGCCTGATCGGCGAGGAAGAGATCGTCAAGCAGGCCGAGCGCCAGGCCGACGAGATCATCGAGGACGCCCGCGCACGTGAGCGCGAGATCCGCCTCGGCGCCGAGGACTACGCCGACGACATCCTCAACACCCTCGAGGTCAACCTCACGAAGTTCATCGCGGCCGTGCAGCGAGGCCGCGACCGCCTGCAGGGCCGCGAAGAAGCCGAAGTCGGCAGCAGCCGCATCTCGGACTAGGCGCGCGCCGGCCACCAGCGATCGCGGTTGCAGTTAGGCAACTCCTGGTTGACAAACGCAGACAGGACCTCCACGTCGGTTAGCTTTCGCGCATGGCGTCGGGGCGGTGCATCTGCGGGGCTGTCGCGTTCGAGGTGACCGGGCCGCTGAGGGACGTCCTTCTCTGTCACTGCACCGAGTGCCGGCGGTGGGCCGGTCATGCGTGGGCTGCGACCGAGGCGGCCTGGGGCGATCTCGACTTCTCCGAGGAGCGCGGGCTTCGCTGGATCGACAGTCCTGACTCCGAGTACGACGCGCGGCGCGGGTTCTGCTCCGAGTGCGGCTCATCGCTGTTCTGGCACGTGCCGGGCAGCGATCGGATCAGTCTCGCCGCCGGCTGCCTGGACGGCAAAACGGGGTTGAGGACCGCCGGGCAGATCTGGACCGACAGCGCAGGCGACTACTACGAGCTCGACCAGCGGCTCCCGAGCCGGCCGCGCGGCGGCGGCGAGTAGATTCGTCCCATGGCCTCCTACCTCCACACCTGCTACCGGATCGGCGACATCGACCGCTCGGTCTCCTTCTACGAGAAGCTCGGCTTCGAGGAGCGGCGCCGCATGCCGATCGGAGACGAGGCCACCAACGTCTTCATGGGGCTGCCCGGGGAGGACCCCGTGCTGGAGCTGACCTACAACCACGGGGTCGACTCGTACGACCTCGGGACGGGCTACAACCACATCGCGATTGCCGTCGACGACCTGGACGGCACGCTCGCCGGGCTCGCCGAGGACGGCATCGAGCCGGAGAAGCCCCCCTACCGCCCGGGCGGCCGCACCGAGGGCTCCTTCATCGCCTTCGTGCGCGACCCGGACGGTTACCGGATCGAGCTGATCGGGCGGTCGTAGGTGACGGACGCCTGCGAGGCGAT
>JAXDIL010000126.1:0-79616 GCA_034664005.1 Thermoleophilaceae bacterium
TCTGCGCCCAGCGCGCGCTCCGGCACTTCCCCGGCCACGGCGGGCGCGATCCGGCGCGTGCCCTCGGGGGTCAGCTGCTGGAAGGTGACCGTCTTGAGGAATTTCCCGACCCAGAGCCCACCCGTGAAGCGGGCGGCGCCGGCGGTCGGGAGCACGTGGTTCGTGCCCACCGCCTTGTCGCCGTACGCGACGGTCGCGTCGGCGCCGAGGAACAGCGAGCCGTAGTTCCGAAGGCCGTCGAGGTATGCGTCCAGCTCGCCGTCGGGCGCGTGCACCTCCACGTGCTCGTGCGCATAGCGGTTGGCGACCGCGATCGCGTCGTCGCGATCGCGCGCCACCACGATCTCGCCGTGCGCCCGCCACGCCTCGCCCGCCACCTCGCGCGTCGGCCAGTCGAGCAGCAGCCGGTCGACCGCGCGCGCCACTGACTCAGCCAGTGCGGGCGAGGGCGTCACGAGCACCGCGGGCGAGGTCGGGCCGTGCTCCGCCTGGCCGAGCAGGTCCGCCGCCACGAGCTCCGGATCGGCGCCCTCCTCCGCGAGCACGAGGATCTCGGTGGGCCCGGCCAGCAGGTCGATGCCGACCCTGCCGTAGAGCTGGCGCTTGGCCTCCGCCACGTACGCGTTGCCCGCGCCCACGATCATGTCGACCGGCTCGACGCCTCCGAGACCGAACGCGAGCGCCGCCAGTGCCTGGACGCCACCGAGGCAGACGATCTCGTCCGCGCCGGAGCTGGCGATGGCGTAGAGCGTGGCGCTGTCGATCCCGCGTCCCGCGCGCGGCGGCGCGCACGCGACCACGCGTCCCACGCCCGCGACCTTCGGCACGACGATCGTCATGAAGGCGGAGGCCACCATCGGGTAGCGGCCTCCCGGGACGTACGAGCCGACCGCGTCGACCGGGATGTGCCTGTGGCCGAGCCGCACGCCAGGGAGCGTCTCCAGGTCGAGCTCGGAGAGCGTGGCGCGCTGGTGCCGCGCGAACGAGCGCACCTGCTCCTGCGCGAAGGCGATGTGCTCCTTCAGGTCATCGGAAAGCTGGGCGCTGGCGGCCGCCACCTCCGCGTCGCCGACGACGAATGAGTCGGGGGCCCAGCCGTCGAGCTTGAGTGACCAGTCGCGCAGGGCCGACTCGCCGCGCCGCTCCACGTCCTGGAGGATCTGCGTGACCGTGCTCCGCACCTCCTCGCTCGCCTGCGCCGCCGGCGTCGCCGCGCGCTTGAGGTAGTGCGGCATGCCTACGCGGCCGCGACGGCCGGCTCGTGGCCGAGTTCCGCCGACAGGGCGGCTGCGGCAACCATCACCGCGTCGCCGACCTCCGTGTAGCGCTCGGCGCCGAGCCGCTCGACCGGCGCCACGACGGCCAGCGCTGCCACGGCCTCCCCGGTCTCCGCGAAGACGGGCGCGGCGATGCCGCGCGTGTCGCCCTCGTACTCGCGGTCCTCGACGGAGTAGCCGCGGGCCACCGTCCGCGCCAGCTCGCGGCGCAGCGACTCCGGGCCCGTGTTGGTCCGCTCCGTGAACGACGCGAGCGGTTGCTCGAGCACCGCGTCGCGCCACTGCTCGCGCCAGGCGAGCAGCGCCTTGCCCGCCGCCGTGCAATGACAGGGCACCAGCTCGCGCAGGTGCGGCCGGCAGGCGCCCGCCTCGTCGCCCTCGTCGTGCACGAGGCAGAGCGCGAACAGGTGGCTCGGGACGCACAGGTGGCAGCTCTCGCCCAGCTGGCGCCGGAGCGCCGTCACGTGTGCGCGCGCGGTCGCGGGAAGCTCGGCCCGCTCCACGACCTGGCCCGCCAGCGCGACCACCCTCATGGTCGGCCGGTAGCGGCGGCGGCGGTCGTCGGTGAGCATCACGTAGCCCTCGCTGTCGAGCCGCTTGAGCACCCGACGCGCCGTGCGCACGTGCACACCGAGCGCCTCGGCGAGCTCGGGCGCCGAGCGCGGGCGGACCGCGAGCAGCTCCATCGCGCGCAGTGTGCGCGTCACATGCCAGGCCTCAGGTGCAGACACGGGTGCCCTTTCGTTCGAGGTCGTCGAGCGCTTGCCTCACGCGGCCGAGGCCCGCGTCGAGGGCGCGGGCGAAGATGCGGACGTCCGCGCCGAGCACGAGCAGCGTCGAGCGCCCGCGCGCAAGGTCGAGAAGAAGGTCGGGGTCGTCGGGGCCCGCGAGGCCGGACGCGATGTCGGCCGCCTCGGCGGCCTGCTGGACATGGGCGATCGCGTCGCGCAGCCGTGGGGACGGCGAGCGCGGGTCCGCGCCCAGGGCAAGAGCCAGGTCGGCGCAGCCCACGACAAGCGCGTCCACACCGTCGACCGCGGCGATCGCGCCCGCCTCGCGGAGCGCGGCCTCGGATTCCACCTGCACCATGCAGACGGGATCGGTGGAGGCCTGCTCGCCCACGCCGTAGCCGGCGCCGCGCCGGAGCGCGAAGCCGCGTGACCCGTTCGGCGGATACCTGAGCCCGTCCACCACGCGCGCGGCCTCGGCGGCGCTCTCCACACGCGGCACGACCACCCCGTCCGCCCCCGCGTCCAGCGCTCGCCCTGCCGCCGCCGGGTCGCTTCCGCTCAGCCGCACCAGCGTCGCCGCCGCGCCAGCGCGAGCGGCGATCGCGAGCGGCTGCACGTCCGCCGGCCCGAGCGCCCCGTGCTCGAGGTCGACCCAGACGAAGTCCGCGAGGCAGGAGGACAGCTCGGCGAGCCCGACGTCTGGCAGCGTCACGACCGTGCCGATGAGGCGCTCGTGGGCGCGCAGCCGGCTGCCGAAGGGAATCTGCACAGCGGTCATCCAATCAGTGTCTCACCACCGAGACAAGCAGCCTTAGCGGTCCCTTACGCGGTAAGCGACGCGCCGTACTCGTGGAGGTATTCCTCCACCGTGAGGAGGTGGGCGCGCATCGCGGCCCGCGCCTCGGCCGGGTCGCCCGCGGCGATGGCGCGCAGTAGCCGCTCGTGCTCGGGGAGCCCGCGCTCGAAGCGCTCCTGCGGGCGCGCGAGCGCGCCGAAGGTCGCGGCGAGGGCGCGGTGGATCGGCTCGGTCATGAGGCCAAGCACCGGGTTGGCCGCCGCGCGGACGACCGCCCGGTGGAACGCCACGTCGGCCTCGTGGTAGCGCGGCTCCGCGGCCGGGTTGAGCCGAGCCTCCGCCGCCGTGACCCGCATCCGCGCGAACGCGCCCGCCAGCTCCTCGACGGCCGCGGTGGTGGCGCGCTCGGCCGCGAGTCCCGCCGCCTCCACCTCCACGATGCGGCGGCCCTCCAGGTACTCGCCGAGGATCGTCGCGCCGCGGCTGCCCCGCAGCAGCACGGCAAGCACGTCGGGGTCCATCCGGTCCCACTGGTCCTCGGACCTCACGATCGCACCGAGGCCGTGGCGAATCCTCACGAGACCGCGCTCCTCGAGCGCTCGCATGCACTCGCGCGCGACCCCGCGGCTCACGTCGAACTGCTCGGCGACGTCGGACTCACGCGGCAGAAGCTCGCCCTCGGCGTACCTGCCGGAGGCGATCTCGCCGATCAGTACACGCATCGCGCCCGTGTGGAGCCGGCTCACGCCGCCGAGTTAACGGGTGTGGCCGGTCCAGGTCAAGTGACCGTTTTGGCACTGCCCCGCGCTTCAGGCCATTCCTAGCATCGCCGCGATGCAGGTCCGCATCGCAAACGCCCCTGCCTCCTGGGGTATCGAGGATCCGGAGGACGCGGCGAATCCAGCCTGGTCGGACGTCCTGGACCAAGTCGCGGGGGCGGGCTACGAGGGCGTGGAGCTCGGCCCGCTCGGTTACCTCCCGACGAATGCGTCGGCGCTCCGGCCCGAGCTCGCGCGCCGCGGGCTCGACCTCGTCGCCGGGTTCCTGTTCACGCCGCTCCACACGCGCGAGAGCATCGCCGAGGCGCTCTCGTCGGCGCGCCGCGTGTGCAAGCTGCTGGCGGGGGGCGGCGCCCGCTACCTCGTGATCATCCAGGGCTTCACCCCGGACCGGGAGACGGCCGCGGGACGGCCGGCGGATGCGGAATCGCTGCCCGACCCCGACTGGCGGACCATGATCGAGGGCGTCCACGCGGTGGCGGAGCTGGCGTCTGACCACGGCCTGATGGCCTGCTTCCACCCGCACGCGGGCACGGCCGTCGAGTTCGACTTCGAGATCGAACAGCTCATCCTCGACACCGACCCCGAGCTGGTCTCGATCTGCATCGACACGGGTCACTGCGCGTACGCGGGAGTCGATCCCGTCGCCCTCTACACGGAGCACTCGGAGCGCGTGGCCTACCTGCACCTGAAGGACGTGAGCCGCGGGCGCCTCGGCGCCGCGCTGGCTTCCGGTCTGTCGTTCGAGGCGGCGGTCGCCCACGGCGTGTTCTGCCCGCTCGGCCAGGGCGTCGTCGATTTCCTCTCCCTGCGTGCCGCGCTCGCGGAGGGCGGGTTCGCCGGCTGGGCCACCGTCGAGCAGGACACGCTGCCCACCGATTCCGCCGCCCCCGGCGACGACGCCGCGGCCAGCCTCACGCATCTGCGACAGGTCGGCCTCGCGGCGTGAGCGAGCTGCGCCTCACCGCCGCCCAGGCGCTCGTGCGCTACCTCGCCGTGCAGTGGAGCGAGCGCGACGGCGTGCGGCGGCGGCTCGTGCCCGGGATCTTCGGCATCTTCGGACACGGAAACGTCTGCGGCATCGGACCGGCGCTCGAGGAGGACCAGGGCCGCGAGCTCGAGTTCCATCAGCCGAAGAACGAGCAGGCGATGGTGCACGCCGCGATCGGCTATGCGCGCGAGTCCAACCTGCTCGCGACCCAAGCGTGCACCGCATCGATCGGGCCTGGGTCCACGAACATGCTCACGGGCGCGGCCACCGCGACCGTGAACCGGGTGCCCGTGCTCCTGCTCGCCTCGGACACGTTCGCGAACCGTCGCCAGGGACCCGTCATGCAGGCGCTCGACCATGGCCCGGAGGCCGACGTCACGGTCAACGACGCCTTCCGGCAGGTGAGCGCGTACTTCGACCGCATCACCCGGCCCGAGCAGCTGATCGCATCGCTCCCCGAGGCCACGCGCGTGCTGCTCGATCCGGCCGAGACGGGCGCCGTGACGCTCTCCCTCCACCAGGACGTACAGGCAGAGGCCGGCGCCTTCCCGGACGGGCTCTTCGAGCCGCGCGTCTGGAGCGTGACGCGCCGTCCCCCCGCGGACTCCGAGCTGCGGGCGGCCGTCGAGGCGCTGCGCGCCTCCGAGCGGCCGCTCGTGATCGCGGGCGGCGGCGTGCGCTACTCGGAGGCGCTTCAGGAGCTAGCCGAGCTGTCCGCCCGCGCGGGGCTGCCGGTCGCGGAGACCTCCGCGGGCAAGGGCGCCCTGCCGGACGGCCCGCTCGCCCTGGGCGGGATCGGCGTGACCGGCACGCGAGCCGCCAACGCGCTGGCGCGGGACGCCGACCTGGTGGTGTGCGCCGGCACGCGCCTGATCGACCTGACCACGGGCTCGCTGTCCCTGTTCCAGCATCCGGGTGTGCGCTTCGTGGGCGTGAACGTGCGAGCCCGCGACGCCTACAAGCTCGGCGCCCTGCCGGTGGTCGCTGACGCGAAGCTCGCGCTGGGCGCGCTCGCCGACGCGCTGGGCGACTGGAGCGCACCCGGGGAGTGGCAGCAGCGGGCGCGTGCGGAGGGCGAGCGCTGGCGGCGCGAGCTGGCCGGCGACCTGGCGCCGCGCGCCGGCGAGTCGCTCACCCAGGGCCAGGTGCTCACGACGCTCAACGAGCTGACCGGTCCCGAGGACCGGCTCGTCGTGGCCTCGGGCACCCCGCACGTCGACGTGCACAAGCTCTGGGACCCGGCCGGCTCGGCCCAGTGCCTGATGGAGGTGGGCTTCTCGTGCATGGGCGGCGAGATCCCCACGGGCATCGGGGTGCGGATGGCGCGCCCCGACGACGGCGAGGTCTACGTCGTGATCGGCGACGGCACCTACCTGATGGGCAACACCAGCGAGCTCGTCACGGCGCGCCAGGACGGGCTCAAGCTGACCGTGCTCGTGATCGAGAACGAGGGCTACCAGTCGATCCACGCGCTCCAGCGCAACCGGACCGGCAGGAGCTTCGGGCTCGAGTTCCGGGAACGCGCTCAGGACGGTGCGGGGCTCACCGGCGACTACGTGGGTGTGGACTACGCGGCCAACGCGCGCAGCCTCGGGTGTGCGGCGTTCAGCGTGTCCTCGCGCCAGGGGCTCCGCGAGGCGCTCGACGCGGCCAGGGACGAGACCGGGCCGACCGTGATCGTCGCGCGGGTCGAGCCGCGCCGCCTGCTGCTCGACTCGGAATGCTGGTGGGACGTCGGCGTCGCGGAGGTGTCCGAGCGAGCCGAGACGAGCACGCTCGCGGCCGAGCACGCGCGCGGCAGGGCGCAGCAGCGCCACTACGGCTGAGCGGCATGAGGATCGTCGCGACCGCCGAGGTTCCCGCCGTCGCGCGCCAGGCGTTCGCGCGGCTGGGTGAGATCGTCGTCGACGGCGGCGCCGGCGGCTGCGTGGCCGCCGGCGCCGAGCTGCTGATCGTGCGCGGGACGCGCGTGGACGCCGCCCTGCTCGCCCGCGCGACCTCCCTGAGGGCGGTCGCACGCACGGGCGCCGGCTACGACAACGTCGACGTCGCGGCGGCCACGCGGCGCGGCATTCCGGTGGTCTACGCGCCCGGGGTCGGCAGCCAACCGGTGGCGGAGGGCGCGCTCGCGCTGATCCTCGCCGCGGCGAAGCGGCTGCGCGAGCTGAGCGCGGTCGTCCACGAGGCGACCTGGGCCTCGCGGTACGACGTCGTGGGCCTCGACCTGGCCGGCGCCTGCCTGGGGGTCGTCGGCCTGGGCGCGATCGGGGCGCGCGTGGCGACGCTCTGCCGCGCGCTCGGCATGCACGCGATCGCGCACGATCCCGCAGCGGACAGCGCGTCGGCGGACGGAGTGGAGCTGGTCTCGCTGAGGGATCTGGTCGCCCGCGCCGACGTCATCTCGCTTCACTGCGCGCTCACCGACGAGACGCGCGCGCTGGTCGACCGGTCCTTCCTCGGCCGCGTGAAGGCGGGAGCGATCCTGGTCAACGTGGCGCGTGGCGAGGTCGTCGAGAGCGAGGACGTGCTCGCCGACGCGCTGGCGGCCGGCCGGCTGTCGGCGGTCGCGCTCGACGTCTTCCCCAGCGAGCCGCCCGAGCCCGAACACCGCCTCTACTCGGACCCGCGCGTCATCTGCACGCCGCACTCGGTGGGCCTGACGCAGCGCTGGAACGAGGAGGTGTTCGAGGCGCTCGCAAGCGGCGTGGAGCGCGTGCTGGCGGGCGAGCGGCCGCCGAATCTCTTGAACCCCGAGGCATTGGCGCGTTGACCCGCTGCTGATTCCGTGATCCAATCTCTGGCGTGGCACGTCTTCACCGCGAAAGCATGCGGATACTCATCGCAGAGATCGTCTTCGGCGAGCTCGCCCCCGGCGACATGCTCCCGCGCGAGACCGACATCGCCGAGCGCTTCGCCGTCAGCCGCGGCGTCGCGCGCGAGTGCATCCGCGGCCTGGAGGAGCGCGGCCTCATCAGCGTCCGGCACGGAAAGGGGGCGACGGTCAACCCGCCGGCGGCCTGGAACGAGTTCGACCCGGACGTGCTGGCGGCGCTGCTCGAGGGCCCGAAGGCGGTCGAGATCCTGTCCGAGTACATCGAATGTCGCCGCATCCTCGAGGTCGAGGCGGCCGGCCTGGCCGCCGAGCGCGCCACCCCCGAGACGCTCGCCGGGATGCGCGCCGCTTACGAGCGCATGGAGGAGAGCACGCGCCAGGTGGTGTCGGGCACCGCCGAGAAGCTCTTCCACGAGGCCGACCTCGCCTTCCACGAGGCACTGATCGCCGCCACCGAGAACAAGGCGCTCGGCAATCTCGTCCAGCGCCTGCACGCCGCACTGCTCACCGCGCGCTATCCGCTCGCGCGCCCGCAGAACCGCGAGGCACGAGCGCTCCCCGAGCACGAGCGCATCCTGTCGGCCGTCGCGTCCGGCGACGCCGAGGAGGCGCGCGCCGCCATGCGCGAGCACCTCGGCACCGTCGAGGGCTACCTGCGCGACCACGCCGCCGAGAAGAACTCGGGCGCCGCGGCCGCACCGCCGGCCCACGCGGGCTGAGGCGACGGCGTCGGCGGGCGACGAACGACGCATCGAGGACGGGTCCGGTGTCGATTTCTCCCGCCTGGCGGGAGTTAGTGACCTCGGACCCCCCTTCGGTGCGTAGTACGTGCGTCCCAGCGCGTCGGAGCGCTTGCCACACGTGTCGTTTAGTGATTAGATGACTCTGTGAGTCCCGCGGGGAATGGTGCGCTAGCTGGCCGGCGCATCCTCGTCACCTGGCCCGACTTCGATTCCGACGACCCCGCCGGAGGCGGCTACCTGCGCGACCTCGGAGCGGACGTGACGCTCGCGCCCAAGCTGGGGCGCCGCAGCAGTGGCGACATGGCGGCGCTGGTCGCCGGAGCCGATGGCGCGATCGTCAGCACGGACCCCTTCGACGCCGAGGTCTTCGCGCACGCTCGCGATCTCCGCGTGATCGCGCGCGTGGGCGTTGGGCTCGACTCGATCGACATGGAAGCGGCCACCCGCGCCGGCGTCGTCGTGACCACCACGAAGGGCGCGAACGAGTCGACCGCGGCGGACCACACGCTCGCGCTGATCCTCGCCGCCGTCCGGCGCATCCCCGAGCAGGACGCGTCGACGCGCCGCGGCGACTGGCTCCGTACCGGCCCGCACGTGGCGTGGGACCTCGACGGCGCGACGGTCGGGCTTGTCGGCTTCGGCGCGATCGGGCAGCGCGTCGCGCAGCGGCTGCTGGCCTTCGGGGTGGCGGTGCTCGCGGCCGACCCCGTTGCACCGAGCGGCCCGCTGAGCGGCGTGGTCGAGCACGTGACGCTCGACGACCTGCTGCGCCGCTCGGACATAGTCTCCCTCCATGCGCCGCTGTCCGCGAACTCCAAGCGCCTGATCGGAGCGCCGGAGCTCGCACTGATGGCGCGTCACGCGATCCTCGTGAACACGGCCCGTGGTGGCCTCGTCGACGAAGAGGCGTTGGTCGACGCGCTCGAGGGCGGCCGGCTGCGCGCCGCGGCGCTCGACGTGTTCGCGGAGGAGCCGCCCCAGGCCGAGCGGCTGCGCCGGCTCGGCAACGTCGTGATGACCCCCCACGTCGCCGGGGTCAGCGAGCGCTCCGTCTCGGAGATGACCCGGCGCGCCTGCCGCTCCGTCGCGGACGTGCTGCGCGGGCGGGTTCCGGCCGATGTCGTGAACGGTGAGGTGGCGGCGCGGTGAAGACCTACATCGCGGGTATCTGGCAGGACGGCTCGGACGCGACCGAGGTCCGCTCGCCCTTCTCCGGCGAGGTGATCGACACGGTGCCGACGGCAAGCCCGGACGATCTCGAGCGCGCGATCGCTGCCGGCATCGCCGGCGCAAAGGACATGCGCGAGCTCCCGGCTCACGAGCGCGCCGTGGCGCTGCGCCGCGCGGCGGACCTGATCGAGCGCGACGCGGCGCAGCTCGCGGAGACGATCACCGCCGAACAGGGCAAGCACGTGGCGGACGCGACCGCGGAGGCGTCACGGATCGCCGACATCGTGCGGCTCTGCGCCGAGGAGGGCCTGCGGGTCTACGGCGAGGTCCTCCCCATGGACGCGGCCCCGGTCGGCGTCGGCCGCCTCGGCTATACGCGACCCGAGCCGCTCGGGCTCGTCGGCGCCATCACGCCCTTCAACTACCCGGCGATCCTCGTAATCCACAAGATCGGCCCCGCGCTCGCGGCCGGCAACAGCGTGATCCTGAAGCCGGCGAGCGAGACGCCGCTCACGTCGCTCTTCCTCGTCGAGCGGCTGGTAGAGGGCGGGCTCCCGCCGCTGGCACTCCAGTGCGTAGTCGGCCCCGGCCGGACGATCGGCGAGGCGCTCGTGGCCGACAGCCGCGTACGCCGCATCTCGTTCACCGGCAGCTACGAGGTGGGACAGGCGATCGCGCGCGCCGCAGGCGCGAAGCGGCTCACCTGCGAGCTCGGCTCGAACGCCGCCTTCGTCGTGCACGCCGACGCCCCGCTCGCGCGGACGGCGCGCGCGATCCTCCACAGCGGCTACACCAACTCGGGCCAGAACTGCGTTTCCACCCAGCGCGTGATCGCGCATCGCTCGGTTGTCGAGGAGCTCACCGGGCTGATCGTCGAGGGCGTGGACCGCTTCGTGCTGGGCGACCCCGCCGACCCCTCCACCACGCTCGCGCCGGTGATCTCGGAGCGCGAGGCCGAGCGCGTCGTGAGCTGGCTCGACGAGGCGCGCAAGGGCGGCGCCGAGCTCGTACGCGGCGGGGATCGCGACGGGGCGCTTGTCGCCCCCGCGGTGCTCGCCGAGCCGCCCGACGACGCCCGCGTGTGGCGCGACGAGCTGTTCGGCCCAGCGGTCGTCGTGCGCGCGTTCGACACGGACGACGAGGCGCTCGCACTCGCGAACGACACCCGCTACGGGCTGGCCGCGAGCGTGGCGACGGCCGACATCGACCGCGCGCTCCGCTTCGCGAACGGCCTGCGCGCCGGCCTCGTGAACGTGAACCCGCCGCGCGGCTCCACCTGGCGCGCGGACTTCATGCCCTGGGGCGGCACCGGCGACAGCGGCTTCGGCAAGGAGGGCGTGAAGTACGCGCTGCGCGACATGCTGGAGGACAAGCTCGTGGTCGTCCACCCGCACGAGGCGGAGTAGCGGTGGGAACGCCGGCGCAGCCACAGGGCTTCCGCGAGCGGCTCGCGGCCGGCGAGGCGCTCGTCGGCACGCTGATCACGCTTCCCGGATGCGCTTGGGCCGAGCTCGTGGCGGGGTCGTTCGACTACGTGTGCGTCGACCTCGAGCACGCCGCGCTCGGCGCCGGCGACCTCCAGGATGCCGTGATCGGCGCCCAGGCGGCCGGCGCGGCCGCGCTGGCGAGGATCCCGATCGACAGCCCGCTCCTCACGCCCGCGCTCGACTGCGGCGTCGACGGCATCGTCGCGCCGATGGTCGCCGACGCCGAGACGGCGTGCGCCTACGTGGAGCGGATGCGCTACCCGCAGGCGGGCAGCCGTGGCTTCGGGCCGCGCCGAAGCCTGCGGACGAGTCCTGCCGACCCGGCCCTGATCGCGCAGATCGAGACCGCCGCAGCCGTCGAACAGGCGGCCGCGATAGCGGCGGTCGACGGCGTGGACGCACTGCTTGTGGGGACGTCCGACCTGTCGTTCGACCTCGGCGTGCCGCTCGACCTCGAGCACGAGCGGCTGCGCGTGAGCGTCGCGGCGGTCCGCGACGCGGCGCGCGAGGGCGGCTGCGCGTTCGGGCTCGCCGGGCGGCTCGAGCCGTCGTCGCTCGGGCCGGATCTCGAGGGAGCGGCGTCGCTGCTCGCGCTCAGCACGGACGCGGCGCTGTCGGCAGCGGCGCTCGACGGGGTGGCCGCCATGTGGCGCAGCGACCTGACACACGGGTGAACGGAGAACGGTGGAGTACCTGAAGGAAGCGCCATGGAAGGTCCGGACCCGGAGCGACGAGGTGCGGCGCACGGTCAGCGAGATGCTGCTCGCGATCGAACGCGAGGGCGAGCGCGCGATCCGCCGCTACTCCAGGGACCTCGACGGGTGGGACCCACCGTCGTTCCTCGTCGATCACGACGAGATCCGCATAGCGGCACACGCGATCAGCCCGTCGCTGCTCGAGCACATCGCGTTCGCACAGGAGCAGGTGCGCCGGTTCGCCCAGGCCCAGCTCGACACCATGCGTGACCTCGAGCTGGAGACGCTGCCCGGCGTGACGCTAGGCCATCGCCATATTCCGGTCGGGCGCGTCGGCTCGTACGTGCCCGGCGGCCGCTACCCGATGCTTGCCTCCGCCTTCATGACGGTCGTAGTGCCGAAGGTGGCGGGCGTCCGCACGGTCGTCGCATGCGCACCGCCGCGCGGCAACGGCATCCACCCCCCGATGCTGCACGCGATGGCCACCTCGGGCGCCGACGCGATCCTCTGCCTCGGCGGCGTGCAGGCGCTGGCCGCGCTGGCCTACGGGATCGAGGACATCCCCGCCGCCGACATGATCGTCGGGGCCGGCAACGCATACGTGGCCGAGGCGAAGCGCCAGCTCTTCGGCGAGGTCGGAATCGACGTGCTGGCGGGCCCGACCGAGGTGCTCGTGATCGCGGATGACAGCGCCGACCCGCGCCTGATCGCCGTCGACCTGCTGGGCCAGGCCGAGCACGGCCCGACCTCGCCGGCGATGCTCGTGACCACCTCCCGTGCCCTCGGCGTGGAGGTGCTCGCCGCGATTGCCGAGCTGGCACCGGCCTGGCCCACGGGCGAGGTCGCCGGACACGCGTGGCATGACCACGGGACGGTCGTGGTCGTCGACTCGCACGAGGAGGCGATCGCGCAGGCGGACCGCATCGCGCCGGAGCACCTGGAGGTCCAGGTCGCTGAGCATCAGCTCGGCCGCTACCTCGACGGACTCGCCAACTACGGCTCGCTGTTCCTGGGCCGCGAGGCGACGGTGGCCTACGGCGACAAGGCGGTGGGCACCAACCACGTGCTGCCCACCCAGGGCGGCGCTCGCTACACCGGCGGGCTCTGGGTCGGGAAGTTCCTGAAGACGTGCACCTATCAGCGCCTGACGCCGGAGGGCACGCGTCGAGTGGCGCCGGCCGTGGCGGCGATCTCACACGCGGAGCAGTTCAGCGGTCATGCTCTCACCGCCGAGCTGCGGCTGGAGCGGATCGACGAGGTGTACGCGAGGTGAGCGGGAGTGCAGACGGAACTGTGCGGCTGACGACGGGACAGGCGATCGTGCGCTGGCTCCAGGCGCAGTACTCCGAGCGCGACGGGCACCGGCAGCGCGCGATCCCGGCCGCGTTCGGCATCTTCGGCCACGGCAACGCGCTCGGCCTCGGGCAGGCGTTCGTCCAGGAGGGCGACGGCCTACCGCTCCACCAGCCCAAGAACGAGCAGGCGATGGTGCACGCGGCAATCGGCTACGCCAAGGCCAGCCGCCGGCTCGCGACGCTCGCCTGCACGGCGTCGATCGGACCGGGCGCCACCAACATGCTGACCGGCGCGGCGACGGCCACGGTGAACCGCCTGCCCGTGCTGCTGCTGCCGGCGGACACCTTCGTGACGAGACGGCAGGGCCCGGTGCTGCAGCAGCTCGAGCACCCGATCGAGGCCGACACGAGCGTGAACGACGCGTTCCGGCCGCTGAGCCGCTTCTTCGACCGCGTGTCGCGGCCCGAGCAGCTTCTGACCGCGCTGCCCGGGGCCATGCGCGTCTTGCTGGATCCCGCCGAGACCGGCGCGGTAACGGTCGCGCTCCACCAGGACGTGCTGGGCGAGGCGTTCGACTTCCCGGAGGCCTTCTTCCGAGAGCGGACCTGGCTCGTTTCGAGGCGCCCGCCCGCGGCGGAGGAGCTGGAGGGCGCCGCCGAGCTGCTGCGCGCGGCGCGACGCCCGCTCGTCATCGCGGGCGGCGGCGTGCGCCACTCCGAGGCCGAGGACGCGCTCGTGCGCCTGGCGGAGGAGCTCGACCTGCCGGTCGCCGAGACCTCCGCCGGCAAGGGCTCGATGCCCGGCGGCCACGAGTTGAACCTCGGCGGTCTCGGCGTCAACGGCACGAGCGCCGCGAACGCGCTGGCCGCCGACGCCGACCTCGTCGTCTGCGTGGGCACGCGGCTCTCGGACTTCACCACGGGCTCGCACTCGGTCTTCGAGGACGAGGGGGTCAGGTTCATCGGCGTGAACGTCTGCGCGGCCGACGCGCACAAGCTCGCCGCGGCGCCGCTGGTCGCTGACGCGCGCCTGGCGCTCGAGGCGCTGCGCACAGCCGGCGCCGGCGGCGGCGGGCGCGGCGGGCGCCGCGAGCAGGCGGTCGACGCCCGCGTGGCGTGGCAGGAGACGATGGCCGAGCACCTGGCCGAGCGCGGCGAGACGATGAGCCAGGCCGCGGTCTACGCGACGCTGAACGCCTCCGTCCGGGCCGGCGACTGGGTGGTCGCGGCCGCCGGGTACGCGCCCGGCGACCTGCTGAAGGCGTGGAACGTGGTGCCCGGCTCGCAGGCGCACCTCGAGTTCGGCTTCTCGTGCATGGGACACGAGATCCCGGCCGCGCTCGGCATCCGCATGCGCGAGGGGCGTTCGGGCGAGGTCTTCGTCGTCATCGGCGACGGCACCTACCTCATGGGAGCAAGCGAGCTCGTGACCTCGGTGCAGGACGGCCTCAAGCTGACCGTGCTCGTGCTGGACAACGGCGGCTATCAGTCGATCCACGGGCTGGCGAGCGGGGCGATGGGCGTGAGCGCGGGCAACGAGTTCCGTTCCCGCAACGGCGACGAGCCGCTCCTCGGCGGCCCGCGGCTCGAGATCGACTACGCCGCCAATGCCGAGAGCTTCGGCTGCGCCTCCTTCCGAGCGGACGACACGGCGGCGCTGACGCGCGCGCTCGAGTCCGCGCGCGAGCTCGATGGGACGGCCGTGATCGTCTCGCGCACCGCCCCCGACCGTCCGCTGCCCGGCAACGGCGCGTTCTGGGATCTCGGCGTCCCCGAGGTGGCCCGCGACGAGCGAACCGCCGAGCTCGCCGCCGAGCACAGGCGCACCGCGGCGGCGCGCCAGCGGCCACTGTAGGCATGGCGCTCCGACTGGCCACCGGCCCGGTCTCGTGGGGCGTCGACTTCGCCGACGATCCGCACAACCCGCCCTGGCCCGAGGTGCTCGACGGCATCGCGCGAACCGGGCTCGGCCTCACGGAGCTCGGCCCGCTCGGCTACCTGCCGCGCGACGCCGCGACGCTGAAACCCGAGCTCGCGCGGCGCGGGCTCGGAGTGGCCGGCTCGTTCGTCTTCCAGCCGTTCGAGGATCCCGCGCGGCGCGCGAGCGCCCTGGACGTGACCTGCGCGACCTGCGAGCTGATCGCGGGCGTGGGCGGAACGCACGTGGTGCTGATCCAGGCCGTGACCCCGGAGCGCGCCGCCACGGCGGGCGACCCTGCCCGCGCCGAGCGGCTCAGCCGCGAGGGGAGCGAGGCGCTCGTCGAGGGCCTGCACGCCGCCGCGACCATCGCGGCCGAGGACTACGGGCTGCGCCCGGTGCTGCACAACCACGTGGGCTCGGCGCTCGAGTTCGACGACGAGCTGGACGCGGTGCTGGAGGCGCTCCCGGGGCCCGTGCTGGGCCTCTGCCTCGACAGCGGGCACGCCGAGTACGCGGACATCGACCTGGCTGCCCTGCTCGACCGCTGGGGCGAGCGAGTCGACTACCTGCACCTGAAGGACGTGCGCGCCGACGTACGCGACAGGTCCGTGCGCGAGCGCACGGGCTTCTGGGCGGCGATCGCGGCCGGCGTCTTCTGCCCGCTCGGCGAGGGGGCCGTGGACTTCGAGCTGCTCCTCGGGCGCCTGGAAGCGATTGGATTCGACGGGCCGGTGACGATCGAGCAGGACCGGCGCCCGGGCGTGTCGTCCACTCCCGAACAGGACGTGGCCGCGAGCGTGAGCTATCTCGAAACCGTCACCGCCGTTTCGAGCGGTGGCCAAGGAGGACCATGACGAACGATTCCGGCGAGCGGCCCAGCGCGCTCGTCACAGGGGGCAGCTCGGGCATCGGCGCCGCCACGGCGCTGGCGCTCGCCGAGCGCGGCATGGACGTGGCCATCACCTGGGCCAGCGGCGAGGAGCGCGCCGCGGCGGTTGTCGGACGCGCTCAGGAGCTGGGCGCGCGCGCCGGCGCGTGGCAACTCGACCTCTCCGAGCCGGCGCGGGCCGACGAGCTGGTCGCGGGCGTGCTGGCCGAGCTCGGCCGGATCGACGTGCTCGTGAACTGCGCGGGCGTCAACCGGCGCGCGGAGCTGACCGAGGAGACGCTCGACGAGTTCCAGCGCGTCCTGACCGTCAACCTCGCCGGGCCGTGGGCGATGGCGCGCGCCGTGGCGCCGCACATGATCGAGCGCGGATCCGGCCGGATCGTGAACGTCTCGTCCGTCCTCGCGTTCGCCCCGCTGAGCGGGGGCGGTGCCTACTGCGCCTCGAAGTCGGCGCTCGAGGCGCTCACGCGCGTGCTGGCGCTGGAGCTCGCGCCGCATGGGATCAACGTCAACGCTGTCGCCCCCGGCCACGCCGCGACGCCGATGAACTACGCGGAGCCCTTCGACGTCCACTCGCAGCCGCGCCCGACGATCCCCATGGGCCGCGCCGCGGACCCTGCGGAGATCGCGAACGTGATCGCGTTCCTGGCCTCGGGCGAGGCGAGCTATGTGAACGGCGCGAGCCTCCTCGTCGACGGCGGGCTCCTGCTCGCGTCGGGGCCCGAGTCGATGCAGCGGGCTGCGGGGCTTCCCGCGAAGCGATGAGCGAAGGACGCCGTCTGCGGGCCGGTGTCGTCGGCGGCGGGCTGATCGCTCAGGCTGCCCACCTCCCGAACCTCCGCCGGCTCGGCTCCCGCTTCGAGCTGGCGGCGCTCGCCGACCCGAGCGAGCGCATCTGCGAGGCGATGGCCGCGCGCTTCGCGCCGCTCAGGACCTACGCGCACTGGGAGGAAATGCTCGCCCGGGAGGAGCTTGACTGCCTGGTCGTGTGCTCGCCTCACGCCACTCACACGGAGGTGACGCTCGCCGCGCTCGGCGCGGGCCTGCACGTGCTCGTGGAAAAGCCGCTGTGCATGAACACGGCGGACGCCGACGCGATCGTCAGGGCCGCCGGCGAGGCCGAGCGCGTGGTGATGGTGGGCTATATGAAGCGCTACGACCCCGCCGTGCGGAGCGCATACGAGCGCGTCGCGCCCGATGCCCGGGCGCTTCGCTTCGTCGACGTCGTGACCTACGACCCCTGGATGGCGCGGCCGCCGTTCTTCCGCGAGGACGAGCTCGTGCGCGGTGAGCCGCCGTCGAGCGCGGCCTCCGAGGCGCTCTCGAAGGCCGAGCGCGAGCAGGTCGAGGCCGCCGTGGGGCGCGGCGACTCCGCGGCCGTCAAGGCGTTCGGCTACGTCTACCTCGCCTGCCTCGTCCACGACGTGAACCTCGTCCATGGCGCGCTCGAGCGCGGGGGAGTCCAGCTGCCGCTAGAGCCGGTCTCGGCGGGGCACTGGGCGGGCGGTCGCGCGGCGAGCGTGGCCTGGCTGCTGCCGTCCGGCGGGCGCTGGCACTGCACCTGGCTGTTGCTGGAGGAGCTCGAGGAGTTCAGAGAGGCGGTGTCCTTCTACGCTGCGAACGCGGTGCATCGCCTCACCTTCCCCGCTCCATACCTGCGCCAGGCGCCGACGGTGCTCGAGTCGATCGGGGCGAGCGCGGGCGCCACGACCAGATCGGTCGAGCACGCGCTCCACGAGAGCTACATGGCGGAGCTCGAGCACTTCCACGACTGCATCGCTCGTGGAGTCCGCTGCGAGACGCCGGCGGAGCAGGCGCGGGCCGACATCGAGGCGCTCCAGCAGGCGTTCGTGCTCGCGGGCCGATGAGCTCGGCCGCCACAGCCACCGTGTGCCTCACCTTCGACGTGGACGCCGAGGCCGGCCTTGGTCCCGACGTGGGCCCCGAACGGCTCTCCTCCCACTCCGAGCGGCGCTTCGGCATCACGCGCGGCCTGCCACGCATCCTCGACCTGCTCGAGCGCCTGGAGGCTCGCGGGACTTTCTACGTCCCGGGCGCCACCGTGGAGCGCCATCCCGAGGCGATCAGGGCGATCGTCGAGCGCGGTCACGAGGTGGGCCACCACGGGCACAACCACCTCGACGAGCACGAGCTGACGCCCGACGAGGCGCGCGCGGAGATCGAGCTCGGGCTGCGCGCCCTCGCGGCGATCGGCGTGGTTCCGAAGGGCTACCGCTCGCCCTCATGGGAGCTCACGGAGACGACGCTGGGGCTCCTCCACGAGCACGGTTTCGCCTACGACAGCAGCTGCATGGGCGACGACCGCCCCTACTTCGAGGGCCCGCCCGACCGCCGGATCCTCGAGCTGCCCGTGCACTGGAGCCTCGACGACTGGCCCTTCTTTGGCGCAGGCCCGGCGCGGCCCGCCGGAGACGTGCGGCCCTGGCTCGAGACCTGGCAGACCGAGCTCGAGCAGGCCGTCGACGACGCGCGCCTCGTCACGCTCACGATGCACCCTGAGATCGTCGGCCGCGGCTACCGCCTCCGTGCGCTCGCCGCCTGGCTCATCGAGCTGCGCGAGCGCGGCATCCGCTTCGCCACCCACGAGGACGCGGCCGCGGGGCTCTCGTGACGATCCCCGGACTGGCGCTCCACCACTCGGCCGAGCCCACGCCAGGCGAGCGCGGTCTCGCGCTCGGGCGCGCGCAGGTGGGCCCGGTCGCGAACACAGTCGCGGTATACACGCGGCTGTTCTCCGAGGACGTGGGGCTCGACGGCGGCGAGGTCGAGCGGCTCGGCCACGAGCTGGGCTCGCGGCTCGCCGAGCTGCGGCCGGACCTGATGGACGAGATCGAGGGGATCGCTTCGGGCGCCGGCCAGCGCGCGGCGGTCCTCCTCGCGGTGAACGCGCGCACCGAGCTGCTCGCCGGCGGCGCGCTCGCCACCGGCAGCGGCGAGTGCTCCGTGGCGGCGAGGGTCGGCTCACGCGACGGCGCCCACACGATGCTCGCCCAGAACTGGGACTTCCACCCCGACCTGGCCGGCTCGCGCCTGGTCTGGACGGTCGAGCGGAGCGACGGCTGGTTCGCCACGTTCACCGAGGCGGGCATCGTGGCGAAGACCGGCCTGAACAGCTCGGGCCTCGCCATCACGCTGAACTTCCTCTCCTCGAGCGCCGACGGCGGGATCGACGGGGTGCCCGTCCACGTCGTCCTCCGCATGCTGCTCGACAGCTGTGACGACGCCCGGGCCGCCGAGCGCCTGATCGACTCGCTCCGGATGTCGTCGTCCGCCTGCATCACCGTGGTGTCGGACGGGGCGCGCGGCACGGGAGCGGCCACGTCGTACGAGCTCTCCCCGCTCGCCACCCAGCCCGTGCCGGCGGACGACCGCGGCGCGCTCGCGCACACGAACCACTTCCTGGCGGCGCAGCCGGCGCGTGACCTCACGCTGGAGGGACACGGCGCGGCGAGCACCCTGAGGCGGCTGGCACACGTGCGGGCGGGGCTGCGGCAGATAGGCGACGGCAGCGCGGTCGAGGACCTGCGCGCGCTCCTCTCGGCCGAACAGCAGCAGGAGCCGGTCTACCGGCGCACCGACGAGTCGCTCCCGTGGGTCGAGCGGAGCGCGACGCTCGCGACCGTCGTCTACGACGTGACGGCGCGCCGCATGTGGATCCGCGCCGACGGCGGCCCCGAAACGGGCCTCACCGAGCTAACGCTCCCTCGCGCGACCGGGGCATAACCAACCGCTCCCGTTTAGGGTTTGGACAATGCTCAGGCTCGCTGTCCAGTTCACATTCCTGCCCGACCCTGTCGATATGGGATTCGTGGGCACCGGGTCGGCCGTGGGCGCCGTGCTGGCCGGCCTCGTCGCGTACGTCTCCGGCCTGACCTTGGAGGAAACGGCGACACAAGCGGGTAATGGAGCGGTGGCGGTGGGCACAGCGGCTATGGCGATTTGGGTCCTCGGCATGCTCGGTCTACAGTTAGGTGAGTGATGAGCGATCGCACCGCAGTACTTAGGGGCATCATCTTCGTGTCGGTACTCGCTGCGGCAGTGGCGATGGCGGTCGCCTCGATAGCGCCCGGCGCCGGAGAGGCGGCGGTCGCGGTCGCGCTGACCGTGTCTTTCCTGTTCTCGTTGTTCGCAACACGGCGTGCGTCGAGCCACCGGCGCGCACGGCACGCGACGGGCTCGGCCAGCGCCGGCCGTGGGACTCGCTACGAGGGCGAGCCCGCGGGCGTGCCGCACTAGTCGCAGCTCGGGAGCCGTGAAACACGACGAGGCGGCACCCGTTGGATGCCGCCTCGTCGATTCGGACGTGCGGTCCTAGCCCTCCCAGCTGTCGGCGTTCGTCTTGTCGACGACGGTGGTCGGGATCGTCTTCGAGGCCGGCACCTGCTCGCCCTTCGCAGCCGCGAGCGCCGACAGGAACGCCTCGGCGCCCAGCTCCTTCGCCGACCAGCCAGCGGTGGCGTCGAGCGTGCCCGCCTTGATGGCGTCGACCGCCTCCGGCTGAGCGTCGAAGGAGATGATCAGCGCATCCGAGCCTGAGGCCTTGAAGGCCGGCAGGGCGCCCATCGTCTGCGTGTCGCTCGTCGAGAAGACGGCATCCACGTCGGGATGGGCGGCGAGCAGATCCTCGGCCACCTTGCGCGCCTTCGCGCGGTCACATTCCGCATCGAGCGTGGCCACTACCTTGAAGCCGTCGCCGGCGCCCTCCTTGAAGCCGTCGACGCGCGCCTGGGTCACCGGGTGCCCGGCCACGCAGACGATCAGGCCGACGTCGCCGCCATCCGGCAGCTGCCCCTTGAGCCACTCGCCGGCGGCCAGTCCGCCAGCGCCGTTGTCGGTCCCGACGTAGCCCGCGTACTGGCTCTTCAGCTCGTCCGCGGGCGCATCGAAGAGCACGAGCGGGATGTCCTGGTCGATGACACGCGTCAGCACCGGGATCAGCGGCTTGGTGTCGGACCCGTTGACGGCGATCACGTCCACGCCCTTCGCGGTCGCGTCCTCGATCAGGGAAACGACCTGATCGGCCGAGGTCCGCGAGCGGCCCGCCGATACGGAGACGTCCGCCTCGGGATGCTTGGCCGCTTCAGCCTCGATGCCGTCCTTCTGGGCGACGTAGAACGGGTTGTCGAGCGCCGCGAGGATGAAGCTCATCGTGACCTTCTCCTCGGTTGCGGCGCTGCCCTTCTTGTCTCCGCCGCCAGACTTGTCGTCGTCGCCGCCGCACGCGGCGACCCCAAGAGCGAGCGCACACGCGCACGCTGCAACAACCGGCCAACTTCCCTTCATTTGGAACCTCCGTCGTCGGGGCCTTGTCGTTGGGACGCTCCCGACTCGCCACCCACGATCAGCGCAACGAGGCGCTCGTGGTTCTCGCGAGACGGGACCGCCTCTCCCACCCGCCGGCCCTGGCGGAGGACGACCGCACGGTCGGCTACCTCCATGACGTGCTCGAGGTTGTGGGAGATCAAGATCGTTGAGACGCCGTGCTCCGGCAGGCGCTTGATGAGGTCGAGGATGTGGCGCGACTCGCGCAGCCCGAGCGCCGCGGTGGGCTCGTCGAGGATCACGACGCGCGTCGCGAAGGCCACGGCGCGAATCACGGCAACGGCCTGGCGCTGGCCGCCCGACATGACGCCGATGGACTGCGTGGAGTCGCGGATACGCACCCCGAGGCGGTCCAGGTGCTCCTGCCACTCCTGGGCCATCTGCCGCTCCTGGAGGAAGGCGAGCCGGCGAAGCCAGCGCGGGCCCGTGAGCTCGCGGCCGATGAAGAAGTTCGCGGTCGCGCTGAGGTTGTCGAACAGCGCGAGGTCCTGGAAGAGCGTCTCGACGCCGGCGCGCCTCGCGTCGACGGGCGAGCGGAACGCCGCCGGCTCGCCGTCGAGCAGGATCTCGCCCTGATCGAGCGGCTGCGCGCCCGCGAGGGCCTTGATCAGCGTCGACTTCCCGGCGCCGTTGTCGCCGAGCAACGCGAGCGTCTCGCCCTTGTGGAGGTCGAGGTCGACGTCCACGAGAGCGCGCACCGCGCCGTAGCTCTTGGTTGCGCCCCTCACCTCGAGCAGAGCGCTCACGCCGCTGCCCGCCCGGCTCGCAATCGCTCCTCCAGGTGCCCGCGCAGGACGTCGAGCTCGAGCGAGACGATCACGAGCACGCCGATCGCGACCATCTGCCAGAACGGCTCCACGTCCAGCAGGTTCAGACCGTTGCGCATGACGGCGATGATCAGAGCGCCCGCCACGACGTTCCAGACGCCGCCACGGCCGCCGAAGAAGCTCGCCCCGCCGATGATCACCGCGGTGATCGCATCGAGCTCGACGAGCGTGCCCGCGTTCGGGTCGCCGACGCCGGTGCGGCCCGCGACGAGGATGCCGGCAATGCCCGCGGACAGCCCGCAGAGCGCGTAGACCGAGATCAGGACGCGGTCGACCGGGATGCCGAGCCGACGCGCGCCCTCGGGGTCGCCGCCGACCGCGTAGATCCAGCGGCCCCACTGGGTCTTCGTCGTCATGACCCAGGCGACGGTCGCGAGAACGACCACGAGGGCGGCGGGAACGGGGATGGGGCCGAGCTTGTCCGCGCCCGTCGCGGCGACGACCGACGGCATGCCGACGTTGACCTGGGCGTCCGCCACCAGCAGCGCGACGCCGCGCACGATGCTGAGCGTCCCGAGCGTGACGATGAAGGCGTTCAGGATGCGCCCCTTGACGAGGATCACCCCGTTCATGAGCCCGACGGCGAGGCCGACCGCGAGCATGACCAGCACGACGCCGAAGCCGCTCGACGCGAACGAGCCGTCGAGCGCCATCGCCCCGAGCACGCCCGAGAGCGCCACGATGGAGCCGACCGACAGGTCGATCCCGCGCGTCAGGATCACGAGCAGCTGCCCGAGCGCCAGCACTGCCACGATCGAGACCTGGAAGCCGAGGTTCGTGACGTTCCGCTCGGTCAGGAAGACGGGCGTGAGAGCCGCGAGCGCCACGCAGAGGACGAGGAGGATGAGAATCGGCCCGAGTTGCAGGACCCGCAGCCCGAGGGCAAGCGTTCTCGCGGGATCGTCCGGCCCCGCCGTGGCGGCCTCCTGAGGAGCCCTTGAGTGATTCAATCTCTGCACCTGAAGCGGTACTTTCCCCTTGACCGGCGCAGATGTCAAGTGATTAGATGACTTAGATGCCCACGAGCCAACTGAGCCTCGAAGACGTACGCCCCGCCGAGACAACGGCCGCATCCGCCGCGCTGCTGCAGCGGGCGGCCGCGACGACGCCCGGGGGTGTGAACACCGCGCGGCGCAAGATCGACCCGCCGCTCTGCTTCCGCCGCGGGCAGGGCGCCTACCTCGAGGACATGGACGGAAACGTCTACGTCGACTACCACGCCGCGTACGGCGGCGTGTTCCTGGGGCACTCGCATCCCGCGGTCAGCGCACGCGTCGAGGACGCCGCCCGTAACGCCGTGCTATTCGGCGTCGGGACGACCGAGGTCGAGGTCGAGGTGGCCGAGCGGCTGGTGCGCCATGTGCCCTCCGCCGACCAGGCCGCGTTCTGCAACAGCGGCTCGGAGGCCACCTTCCACGCGATCCGGCTCGCGAGGGGCATCACCGGGCGCGACCGCATCCTGAAGTTCCAGGGCCTCTACCACGGCTTCCACGACTACGTGCTCCGCAACGTGATGAGCGCGCCCGATCGGATCGGGCAGCGCGACCCGATGTCGGCAGGGATGCTGCCAGCCGCCGTCGACGCCACGCTCGTGTGCCGCTACAACGACCTCGGCGACACGCGCGCAACGCTCGAGGCGCACGCGGACGAGGTCGCCGCGATCGTCGTCGAGCCGATCGCCCACAACTCGCCGAGCATCCTGCCCGACGCGGACTTCCTCGCGGGTCTCCGGAGGCTGTGCGACGAGCACGGCGCGCTCCTCATCTTCGACGAGGTGATCACCGGCATCCGCCACCACGTGGGCGGCTACCAGGCCATCTGCGGCGTGATGCCCGACCTGACCTGCATGGGCAAGGCGCTCGGAAACGGCTACCCGGTGGCCGCGGTCCTGGGACCCGCCGAGCACCTCGAGCGCTTCAACACGACAGCCACCGGCGACGTGACCTTCGCCGGCACCACGAACGGAAGCGGCGTGGCGATGGCGGCAGCGGCGGCGACGCTGGCCGAGCTCGAGTCGGGGGCGCTGCACGAGCACGTCTTCGCGCTCGGCGAGCGCATGCGCGACGGACTGCGCCAGATCGCGGAGGAGATCGGCGTGCCGGTCGTCGTGTCCGGCTACGGCTCGCTCTACGTGATGCTCTTCATGGAGGGCCCGCTGCACAGCTACGACGACGTCCAGCGAAACGACCACGAGCTGTTCGTGGCCTACCGCAAGGAGCTGGTCCGCCGGGGCGTGTTCGAGATGCCGGAGAACATCGGTCGCAACCACATCTCCTGCGCGCACAGCGCCGACGACGTGGACCGCTCGCTCGAGATCGCCTCCGAAGCGCTCCACTCGACGATTGATCGCAAGGCGCACGACCGTTGAGCGTGCGACAGATCCTGCCGGGATCTAGTACGGTCCAGCGATCCAGTCATTTAATGACAGGAGGTGTGAGGGAGAACCCGCCTGGCCGCATGGGCAGGTGGTCGGCGGGTCCCGCGACGCCGCAGCCGGAACGCGGAGACCGGCAGTCGCGGATGCGTACGACGCCTTCGCGCGCAACTACGACGACTTCACCGCCCACCACAACTATGAGGCGTGGACCGCCGACCTGGAACGGCTCGCCAAGGAGGCCGGGCTGCGCGGGGCGCGCCAGCTCGACATCGCGTGCGGCACCGGGAAGAGCTTCCTCCCGTTCCTCGAACGCGGCTACGAGGTAAGCGCATGCGACATCTCACCGGCGATGCTGGAGCGCGCGCTCCTCAAGGCGGACGGGCGCGTTGCGCTGTCGGTGCAGGACATGCGCGCACTCCCGCGCCTCGGCAGCTTCGATCTGGTCACCTGCCTAGACGACGCGGTGAACTACTGCCTCACCGAGGACGAGCTCATCCAGGCGCTGCACGGCGTTCGCAGGAACCTCGATCCGGACGGCGTCGCGCTGTTCGACACCAACACGCTCGCCGCCTACCGCGCCTACTACCACTTCGCCACGGTCATCCAGGCGGAGGGCACCGTGCTGGTCTGGGACGGGCGCACGTCGAGCGAGCTGGCCGCGGGAGAGATCGCTCAGGCCGCGTTCGTGGCTCTTGAGCGGCGCCCTGACGGGTGGTGGTCGCGAGCCGAGGCCATGCACCGGCAGCGTCACTACCCGGAGGAGGCGGTCCGCGCGGCGCTCGCGGCGGCCGGACTCGAATGCGCCGCGAGCTACGGGATGACGCTCGATGGCTCGTTCTCCGAGGAAATCGACGACTTGAAGAACTCGAAGGCCGTGTACATCGCGCGTCACCGGACGCGCGCGACGAGGGAAGGGAGGTGAAGTTCAGTGAAGATCGAGAAGCTCGATGGTCGGGTCGCCCCGGTCCTTTCCGTCTGGAAGGGGAACTAGTCGCGGCCGCGGAGGCGCCGCCGGCTGGCGGCGCCTCCCGCCTGCGGCTGCGCGCCTCGGTAGAGCTGTTCCGGGCGCGCAACGGAGATGTATACCTGCTCCGGAACGGGGAACCAACGGAGTTCGTTGTCCGCGATCCCGACCCGGACGACGCCGCGCTCCTGCTCGGCCTAGCGGAGCGGCCACTGGAGGTGGCCGCGGGCGACGAGGCCGCGCAACGGCTGGCGCCGCTCGTCGACGCCGGCCTGGTAATCGAGGAGGCGCTCGCGGCGCGCGAACTCGACGGGGCTCAGCGCTTTGCCCGCCAGCTTCCCTATCTCGGGGAGTTCGCCGAGCCGCTCGAGGCGCAGCGCCGGCTGCGAGCCTCGACGGTCGCGGTTCTGGGCTGCGGGGGGCTCGGGACCTGGGCGCTGGGGGCGATTGCCTCGCTCGGCGTGGGCCGGCTCGTGCTCGTGGACCACGACAACGTCGAGCTCAGCAATCTCAACCGTCAGATCCTCTATAGCCCCGCCGATATCGGCACTCCAAAGGTCGAGTGCGCCGCGCGCTGGGTCGCGAGCTTTGACCCCGCGATCGAGGTCGTGGCGCATCGGGAGCAGGTCGGCTCAGCCGAGCAGGTGTCCTCTCTCGTGCGCGGTGCCGACGCGCTCCTTCAGTTGGCGGACTGGCCGCCGTACGAGCTCGAGCGCTGGGTGAACGCCGCGTGCGTGGAGCTCGGTGTCGCACACCTCTCTGCGGCACAGCAGCCGCCGGTGCTCCGGATCGGACCCGCATATGTTCCGGGGGTCACGGCCTGCTTCGAATGCCAGGAGCGGCAGATCCGCGACGGGTTCCCGTTGTACGACGAGCTCACAGAGTGGCGTCGGGCGCACGTTCAGCCCGCTACGACGCTCGGGCCCGCCTCGGGGATAGTTGGCACGCTGCTCGCGATGGAGACGCTCCACCTTCTTCTCGGGGTGCCCGCCGCCACGCAGGGCCGGGCGATGGTGCTCGACATGCGCACGCTCGAGTGCGAGTGGGAGGACCTGCGGCGCGACGCCTCCTGCCCTGTCTGCGCCACCGCGGCGCGGCGCCGCTAGCGCGCGGTCCAGCCGCCGTCGACCAGCAGGCTCGTGCCCGTGATCAGGCCGGCCGCCGGCGATGCGAGGAACACGACAGCGCCCACCACGTCTTCCACGGTTCCGATCCGGCCGAGCGGAATGCGCGACTCGACGGAGTCGCGGAAGGTGCCGTCGGCGAAGAAGGGGGCGGTCATCGGCGTCTCGACGAAGGTCGGCGCCACGGTGTTCACGCGGATCCCGTGTGGGGCCAGCTCCACGGCGAGCGCCTTCGTCAGCCCCTCGACGGCGTGCTTCGTCGCGCAGTAGACCGAGCGATTCACGTCACCCACGTGGCCCATCTGCGACGAGATGTTGACGACGCTGCCGCGCGTACCCACGGCCAGCATCGCGCGGACCGCAGCCTGCGTCACGCTGAACACGCCCTTGAGGTTCAGCGCGACGAGCGAGTCGAAGTGCTCCTCGGTCACCTCTAGGAACGGCTCCGGGATATTCGCGCCGGCGCTGTTCACGAGGACGTCGACCGCTCCGAGCGCCGCGAACGTCTTGGCGACAGCAGTCACGTCGGTCACGTCGCACTCGCGGCAGTCGGCCGACCGGCCCGCGGCCTCCACGGCGGCCGCGGCGGCGGCGAGGCGAGCGCGCGAGCGGCCGACGAGCACGAGTTCCGCCCCGGCCTCCGCGAGAGCGGCCGCGCAGCCGGCCCCGATCCCGCCGCCGGCACCCGTCACGACGGCGCGCAGGCCGTCGAGCGGCTGAGGCGCGGCCGCGCTCACGGCCGCCCGCCGAGTCCTGCGGCCATGCGCGTGTTCACCTGCGTCGGCGGGTCCGCCACGCCTCCCCGCACGACCAGAGGCCGTGGATCTGGCCGGGGTGATTCGAGAGCTCGCGCAGCTCGCCGATCGTGGCCGCCTCCGCGTCGAGCAGGCCGAGCTCCCACGCGCGCTCCACGATCCCCCTGCTTTCGGGGACCGGGCTGGCCGGGTGTAGTGATTTTGTGATTATATCTATGAACATTACTCGGGAATTCGCCGCTGTGCGAGGCGCTTCTGGTGACCCCGGGCGGCCAGGGACTCTGCGGTCCGGTAGCCAACAGTGGGCACACATCAACCGGGCAGCATCCATCGATCGACGCGCGCCGAATCATCCACTCAATCAACCGATCGATGGATGTTCGTCTCGGCAAGCCCGCCGGACACTGGGGCGATGCCGCTTCAGGTCCTCAGCTCGACGCTGGTCCACACGGTGGACGCGATCGAGCTGCCGGCGGCCGGCAGCGAGGTGGTCGCAAGCGCCGAGCGGCACGACTCCTACTGCATCGTCGTGACCCGCTCGCCGGAGCAGACCGTCGAGCGGCTGCTGCAGCTGGTCGGCGAGGCGAAGGTCGCGGTGATCACCGACGAGAACGTCGGCGAGCTGTACGGCGACCTCGTCGTGGGTGCCCTCGAGAAGGCCGGCATACACGTCGAGGTCGCCACGATCGCGGCGGGCGAGCGCCAGAAGACCGCGGGCCAGGCGTTCGCGCTGCTCGACTGGCTGACCGGAACCCAGATCGGGCGCCGCGACGTGATCGTCAACCTCGGCGGCGGCGTCGTCATAGACATGGGCGGATGGGTCGCCAGCTCGTACATGCGCGGCGTCCCCTACGTGAACCTGCCGACCACGCTCATCGGGCAGGTCGACGCGGGCATCGGCGGAAAGGTTGCGGTCAACCACCCGCTCGCCAAGAACCTGATCGGGGGCTTCTCACAGCCGCGCGCGGTGATCTCCGACATCTCGTTCCTCGCGACGATCGGTGAGCGCCAGCTCCGCGCCGGACTCGCGGAGGCGATCAAGAAGGCGATCATCGCGTCGCCGGCGTACTGGCGGCTGATCGAGGAGAGCGCCGAGGCGATCCTCGCCGGAGACGAGCGGGCCCTCGAGGCGCTGGTCCACGGCGCCGGCGCGATCAAGGCCGAACTGATCGAGCGCGATCCCTACGAGGAGGACTCCAGGCGGACGCTCGGCTTCGGACACGCGATCGCGCACCCGGTGGAGACGGTGACGGGCTACGGCGAGGTCCTGCACGGCGAGGCGGTCGCGTTCGGGATGGCCGTGGAGGCACAGCTCGCGGCGGGGCGTGGCCTTCTGGGCCGCGGCCGCCTCGATCAGATGCTGGGACTGCTCCGGCGTGTCGGTCTTCCGACGACGGCGGTGGAGCTGCCCGTCGAGCTCGACGGTGCCCGGCTGCTGCGGGCAACCGAGCGAATCCGGCTGATTCGAGGCGGCGGCTACCGCTTCGTGCTGCCGGTGGCCGTGGGCGAGACGGTGATCGCGGACGACGTCAGACCGGCGGAGCTGATCCGCGCGCTCCGTCGCTGCGGCGTCGACTCGCGCGGATGACCGCGATCACGCATGTGGGGATGAGCGTCGCGGATCTCGACCGTGCGGTCGCGTGGTACACCGACGTCCTCGGGCTCGACCGGCTCGGTCCGATCTCCAGGGTGAGCGCGGACGAGGGCCACGCCGGCACCGTGGCGGCCGATGTCCTCGGTGCGGACGTCGGCTCCTTCCGGCAGGCCCACCTGACCGGGTCGAACGGCGTCGCGCTCGAGCTCTTCGAGTTCGAGCAGCCCCTCGCGAAGTGGCGCGGCATCTTCCATGTCTGCGTCGTCCCGCCGAAGTTGGACCGAGCTGTCGCCCGCATCGCGACGAGCGGCGGTCGCCGTAGCTCGCGGGTGTGGCACGTCTTCGCGGACGCGCCCTACCGCATGTGTTACTGCGAGGACCCGTTCGGCAACACGATCGAGCTCTACTCGCACAGCCACGAACGGACCTATGCCAACCGCTAGGCGCGCGCGACTTGCCGTCGTGGGTCTTGGTCGAATCGGACGCCTGCACGCGGACAACCTGGCCAACCGCGTGCCCGGAGCGGAACTCTCGGCGGTGGCGGACGTGGACGAGCCGGTCGCGCGCGAGCTGGCGGCGCGACACGGTGTGGCGTACATGACCTCGTTCGACGAGCTGCTGGACAATCTGGCACTCGACGGGGTCGTCATCGCGGCGCCGAGCGCCCTCCACCCCGCCCTTGTCAAGCGAGCAGCCGCGGCCGGCAAGCATGTCTTCTGCGAGAAGCCGCTCGGGCTCGAGTGTGCCGCCTGCGCCGAGGCGGTTGCTGCCGTGGACGCGGCAGGCGTGACGCTCCAGGTCGGGTTCCAGCGACGCTTCGATCCGGACTGGCGAGCACTCCGGAGGACGCTCGACGGCGGCTCGATCGGGTCGCTCGCGCTGTTCCGCTGCTCGCACCGGAACGCCGAGCCGCCCAACGACGAGGCCGGCCTCGGCGATCTGATCGTGGATGTGGCGATCCACGACCTCGACGCCGCGCGCTGGCTCGGTGGCGAGGCCGCGGTGCTCCATGCCGCTGCGCTGCCGGAAGGTGTCGGTGCGACCATCTCGCTCAGGTTCGAGAGCGGCGCGCTGGGGCTGATCGACGTCCACCGGCACGCGCGCTACGGCTTCGAATGCAGCGCGGAACTGGTTGGCTCTGCCGGTACGGCGCGGTGCGGTTACCCGGCGCGTCGGGACACCACCGAGCTGCTCGCTCGCGGCAGCGTGAGCGCCCCACTCGCCCTCGACCACGCCGAGCGGCACGCCGCTGCGTACATCGCGGAGCTCGCGCACTTCGCCGCGGTGGTGAGCGGAGCGGCGGAACCGCTCGTGGACGGCGCCGACGCACTCGCGGCGCTGCGGCTCGCGAACCGGGCGGCCCAGGCGCTGTGAGGACCGTGGGCGTAGCGCTACTGGGCCACGGCTTCATGGGGCTGGCCCATTCGCGCGCCTACAGAGCGCTGAGCTCGATTGAGGAGCGGCCCGCGGCGGTGCCACGGCTGTTCTCGATCTCGGGGCGCGACCGGAACGCGCTGGAGAGCGCGCGCAGCCAGTGGGGCTGGGAGCGGGCAGCCTGCGATTGGCGAACTCAGCTGGAGGACCAGCGCGTGGCGCTCTTCGACAACACGGGCCCGAACGCGCTCCACCTCGAACCCACCCTGACGGCAATTCGCGCCGGCAAGCACGTGCTGTGCGAGAAACCGCTCGCCCGCACCGCACTCGAGGCGCGCCGGCTCTGGATCGAGGCGCGCGACGCCGGGATCGTGCACATGTGCGGCTTCAACCTGCGCTTCCTACCGGCGGTCGCGCTGGCGCGTCGGTTGCTCGACGCCGGCGAGCTGGGGAAGCCGACGCATTTCCGGGCGCGCTTCCTGGCGTCCTCGGCGCTGAGCGGCGACCAGCAGCGGACGTGGCGCTTCGTCCGAGCCGAGGCGGGCAGCGGGGCGGTGGGAGATCTCGGCTCGCACATCGTCGATCTCGCCAGATTCCTCGTGGGTGAGCCCGCGGCGGTTACGGCAACCGCTCGAACGTTCGTGCCCGAGCGCGACTCCCAGCCGGTCGACGTGGAGGACGCGTTCGCGGCGACCGTGGAGTTCGAGAACGGTGCCCTGGGCACCCTCGAGGCTTCGCGCGCCGCGGGCCGGCGGGACAATGTGTGTGCGTTCGAGGTCGACGGCACGGACGGCTCGCTCTCGTTCGACGTGGAGCGCCTCAACGAGCTCGAGCTGACCATGCGCCGCAAGGAGACTCGGCGGCTCGAGGTGACCGGGCCCGCAGATCCGTTCATGGAGCTGTGGTGGCCCGCTCCCGGCCACGCCATCGGTTGGGGCGACAGCTTCACCCACGAGCTCCGGCACCTCATGATGGCCGTGGCCGCCACCACGACCGTGCGGCCACTTGGCGCGGACTTCGAGGACGGCTATCGCTGCGCCCTCGTCTGCGACGCCATCCTCGAGGCCGCCGCCGCCCGAACGTGTGTGGAGGTGACGTCCGCGTGAGCACCGCTACCGCCCTAGCGATGACAGGCGGTGCGCCCACGATCCCTGCCGGCGCGCATCGTCGCTGGCCGGAGATAACCGACGACGACCGGGCTGCGCTGACCCGGGTGCTCGACCGGGGCGAGCTCTGGGGGCCGAATGCCACCGAGGTGACGGCCCTTCAGGAGGACTGGGCGCGCTATGTGGGAGCGCGATTCTGCCTGGTCACGAACAGCGGCACGGCCGCGCTCCACTGCGCTGTCGCCGCTGCCGGGGTGGGCGCTGGCGACGAGGTGATCGTGCCGGCGTTCAGCTTCGTGGCGACGGCGATGGCCGTTCTCCACCAAGGCGCTGTCCCGGTCTTCTGCGACATCGGTCCGTCGATCCACACGATCGATCCCCGCCGGATAGAGGCGCTCGTGGGTCCGAGGACGCGCGCGATCCTCCCCGTCCACGCCCACGGGCTGCCGGCGGACATGGCGGAGATCCGCGCGATTGCCCAGCGTCACGAGCTCGCGGTTATCGAGGACGCAGCCCAGGCGCACGGCGCGATCTACCGCGGTGCGCAAGCCGGGACGCTGGGCGACTGCGCCGCGTTCAGCCTCAACGGGTCCAAGAACCTGAGCGCGGGCGAAGGCGGCCTGTTCGTCACAGACGACGAGGCCGGCTTCACTACCGCCCGCCGGCTCGCCATCTTCGGCGAGGACACCCCGCCGCTCCCGCCGGGGCGCTACCGCGCCTACCGCTCGCACACGGTGGGCTGGAACTACCGAAGCCACGAGCTGACGGCAGCGCTCGCGAGGTCGCAGCTCCCGAGACTCGACCGCTTCAACCGGACCGCGCAGCGGAACGCCAGGAGCTTGAATGCAGCGCTCGCTGACTTCCCGGGGTTGCACGCGCCGCTCGTGCCGGACGACCGCAGCTCCGTCTTCTACCGCTACCGCATCGTGCTGGATTCTCATGAGGTCGGCTTTGCCGGTCCGCCGATCGAGCTCCGGGACAGACTGCTCTTCGCCCTGCAGGCGGAGGGCGTCGCGGCCTCCCTCTGGCAGCTCGCCCCGCTGCCGTCCCAACCCGTGTTCCAGACCCGCGCCCACCCGACGTGGGACCCGGACGCATACCCGGTCACAAGTCGCCTGCTCGACAGCTCGATCGTGATCGGGACGGCGGAGCACCCGCTCTTCAACCAGCCGTCCGAGCTGATCGACCGCTACGCCGAGGCCTTCGAGAAGGTCATGAGCAACCTCGAGACCGTGTTCACCGCCAACTACCGGCCCGTGCAGACCTGGCCGCCAGCGCCGCACTGACATGGGTTTCGCACTCGACGGGATGGACGAACGCGTGCTTCCCTACCTCCCGGGGGAAGCTGGCGTCTTCGTGGAGGCCGGTGCCCACGACGGCCTCACCCAGAGCAACACAGCGCTGCTCGAGTTTTCGCGCGGCTGGACCGGCCTGTTGGTGGAGCCCATCCCGGAGCTCGCGGCACGTTGCCGAATCAATCGTCCGGCGTCGGAGGTCGAACAGGCGGCGCTGGTGCCACCTGACCACGCCGCGGGCATGATCCGCATGACGTACTGCAACCGCTCCTCGATCGTCGCTGGCGGCCGCGGAAGCGCGGAGGCGGATGCGGCATGGCTCGACACATGTCGACGACTTCCCGACCAGCGGGACGTGGAGACCTATGAGATCGAGGTCCCAGCCTGCACGCTCTCATCGCTACTCGACCAGCACGGCTTCACGCACCTCGATTTCATGTCGCTCGATCTCGAGGGATTCGAGGCACCGGCCCTCCGCGGCCTGGACCTTCGACGACACCGTCCGGCTCTATTGCTTGTCGAAATATCAAGAGCGCGTGAGGAGGTCGACAGCATCCTCGACCCCTGGTACGACCCGGTAGCGGAGCTCTCCGATCACCGTGCTGAGAGCCCGCCCTGGTACGACCTCCTCTACCGGGCGCGCTGAGTCCGGTCAGGGACCTGACCGCCGGACTGCCGTAGACAGAACTAGCCCTCGCTCGGGTTCTTGGCCGTCGGTCTAATCGCCGGGCACCCGTCGAAGGCTGCCTTCAGCTGGCAGCAAAGGAGACACACACGTGAGAACGCTGAAGGCCAAGCGTCTCCGGGTGACAGCTGTGTCGCTGGCGCTGGCCGCCGCGTTCGCAGCTGTCGCCTGTGGAGGCGACGACAAGACCCAGAGCGCGCCTGACACGGGCTCGTCCCGAGCGGGCATGCACATCGAGTTCGCCTTCGCGGGCGTCCCGGGCGACCCGTACTACACGGTCATCAAGAACGGCGCCGCCCAGGCGGAAAAGGACATGGGTGTTGACGTCGAGTTCAAGGAAACCGCGCAGTACGACTTCCAGGAGCAGGTTCGCCTCATCAAGGCCGCCATCGCCAGGAAGCCCGACGGGCTCGTGGTGAGCGAGGAGTCGCCGGAGGTGCTCGACGGCCCTGTGAAGGACGCGGTCGACGCCGGGATCCCTGTGATCATCGCCGCGGCCGGCGAGGACTCGGTCGCGAAGACCGGTGCACTTGGGTTCGTCGGACAAAACGAGTTCGAGGTCGGCTTCAAGGCAGGCCTGCAACTGAAGGCCGCCGGAGTGAAACGGGTCGCGTGCCTCAACCCCGCGGTCGGAACGCCAAACCTCGATAGCCGCTGCGAGGGACTCGAGAAGGCGATCGGTACCGGCAACGTCGACGTGATCGCGATCGACCAGACCGACCGGACGGCTGCCAAGAATCGTGTCAAGGCGATCCTCCAGCGTGGCGGCGTGGACGGGATACTGGCTCTTGCGGCCGCCACCGTGGCCGAGCCCGCGGTCGCCGCAGTGGAGGAAAGCGGCAAGCAGGACGAGGTCACGGTTGCGACGATCGACCTCTCGCCGGGCGTGCTCAGCGCGGTGCGTGACGGGAAGCTGCTGTTCGCGAGCGACCAGCAGCAATTTCTTGCGGGCTACCTCCCCGTGGTCCTCCTCGCCCTGCAGCACCAGTACGGCATCCGCCCGCCCTCGTTCGTCCCGACTGGCCCTTCCTACGTCACAAAGGCGAACGCCGCTGAGGTGATTGAGCTCAGCAAGCGAGGCATCCGGTGACGACGCCGGCGATTGGACCGGACTGGCTCCGCGGGCTGCGGCGCCGCCCGGAGGTCACGCCAGTCGCCGGGGCTTTCGCGGTGTGGCTCTTCTTCGCGCTGATCGCCGGCGGGACGGGCTTTCTGACAACCCAGGGGACGGCGAACTACCTCGAGGTTGCGGCGCAGCTCGGGATCATCACCATCGCAGTCACGCTCCTGATGATCGCCGGGGAGTTCGATCTCTCCGTGGGCTCGATGCTGGGGGCTGCGGGCGTCTTGATGGCGTACCCCGTGGTCGAGCTTGGCTGGCCGCTCTGGGCCGGGATGGGGTTCGCCTTCGCCGGCGCGAGTCTGGTTGGGCTGATCAACGGCCTGCTAGTGATTCGCACGGCGCTGCCTTCCTTCATCGTCACGCTGGCATCGCTGTTCATCCTTCGGGGCGTCACGATCGCCTTCACCCACGACGTGACCGGTGGAGCAACTCAGGTCGGCGGGGTGGACGAGGCCACGGCGGGCTCGTTCCTTAGGTCGGCGCTTGCGGGTGAACTGCTCGGACTTCCAGCGGCTGTCTTCTGGTGGATCGCGATGACTCTCGTGGCGAGCGTCGTCCTTGCCAAGTCGCGTTTCGGGAATTGGGTGTACGGCGCGGGCGGCGATGCGGACGCTGCGAGCAAGCTCGGAGTGCCCGTGGCCAGGGTGAAGGTGATCCTGTTCGTCCTCACCGCCTTGTCGGCGACGCTGGTCGCGACGATCGGGGTGCTCGTTAACGGGGCAGCCGACGTCCAGCAGGGGCAGCTCAAGGAGTTTCAGGCGATCACGGCGGCGGTTATCGGGGGGACCCTCCTTACCGGCGGCTACGGAACCGTGATCGGCGGCGCGTTCGGCGCCCTCATCTTCGGCATGGTGAGCCAGGGCATCTTTTTCACGGGCGCCGATGCCGACTGGTTCCAGGCCTTCCTCGGCGCGATGCTGCTCTCCGCCGTCCTCGTGAACCGTTACGTCACCCGGCACGCCCAGGCGGCCTCGTGAACGCTCCCTTGCGCTCGCCGGCGATTGAGGCCCATGCGATCTCGAAGCGGTTTGGCCAGGTCGAGGCCCTGCACGACGTGACGCTGAGCGCTCCCACCGGCGCCGTGACCTGTCTCCTCGGTGACAACGGGGCCGGAAAATCGACCCTGATCAAGGTGCTATCGGGGGTATTCCGCCCCGACAGCGGCCAGCTGCTCGTCCGAGGCTCAGAGGTGTCTTTCGCCTCTCCCCGACAGGCACTCGACGCGGGTGTCTCAACGGTCTTTCAGGACCTGGCGACCATCCCCCTGATGTCGATCGTTCGAAACTTCTTCCTCGGCCGCGAGCCACTTCGGGCGAGTCGTCTGGTCGATTGGGACGCTGCGGAGCGAACCGCGCGCGCCGCGCTCGGCGAGATGGGAATCACCCTGCGAGACGGGTCGCAACCCGTGGGCACCCTCTCTGGGGGCGAGCGCCAGTCCCTGGCGATCGCGCGAGCCCTGCACTTTGGTGCGTCTGTCCTGATTCTCGACGAGCCCACGTCGGCGTTGGGCGTGCGAGAGGCCGCCAATGCGCTCCGGCATGTCGAAACGGCGCGAGACCGAGGCATCGCCGTGATCCTGATTACGCACAACGTGACTCACGCATACGCGGTTGGAGACCGCTTCGTCGTCTTGGACCACGGCACCGTCAGCGCCGAACGCTCCCGGGCAGATGTCACGAGCAGCGAGCTCCAAGACCTCATGTCGGGAAGCCGGGAACTCCAAGAACTCCTTCGGTCAACCGGCACGAGTGACTGACGCAGTCGATTACAGCCCGTTCTCGCCTGACGTCCAGGCCGACCCGTACCCGGTCTACCGCCGGCTCCGGGACGACTTCCCGGTCTACCGAAACGCGGAGCTCGGCTTCTGGGCGCTATCGAGATACGACGACGTCGTTGCGGTCTCGCGTGACTGGCAGACCTACTCGTCCGCCTCCGGGGTGGACATCGATGACACCGGCGGTGAGTTCGGCGACGGGAACTTCCTCGAAGAGGATCCACCGCTCCACGACATGCTGCGCGGCGTGGTCAGGAACGAGTTCATCCCGAAGAACCTGCGCGCTGCTCTCGAGCCGTTCGTGAGGCAGCAGGTCGAGCACCTCGTGGCGGATCTGAAGACCCGTCCAGCCGTCGACTTCGCGCGGGAGCTCGCGTGGCAGCTGCCGGTGGTGGTCGTGTCACGACTGATGGGGTTCCCCGCCGAGGACCGCGACCAGCTCCGGCAGTGGGAAGAGACCTTCGCACTGCGGGTACCCACACTTGGGCACCTACCGCCGTTCGCGGTCAGGGCCGGCAGCGAATTGCGCACCTACTTCGCGGGGCTGATCGATTCGCGCCGGGCGCAGCCGCGAGACGATCTCCTGACCAGCATCGCGACCGCGACGCCGGATGGCGACAAGATCGGCGAGTCGGCGCTCGGGATGGTCTTCATCCTGTTCGTGGCGGCGATCGAGACGACCGCCAGCCTCATCACTCAGAGCCTCCGACTCCTTGCCGACCACCCAGACCAGCGCGAGTGGCTATCGGCAAACCTCGGCGCGACACCAGAGGCCGTAGAGGAGGTCCTGCGCTTCGAGGCTCCGGTCCAGAACATCAAGCGAACGACGGTCGCCGCGACGGAGCTGCTCGGCGAGCAGATTCCACGGGGCGCCACGGTCCTACTACTCACCGGCTCGGCTAATCGTGATGAGCGCCGTTTCCCGGACCCAGATCGGTTCGACATCTCACGAGAGCCGAAGCGGCACCTGGCCTTTGGCGAAGGAATTCATCACTGCATCGGCGCACCGCTCGCGCGCTTGGAGGGTCAGATCGTCATCGAGACGATCCTCGCCGAGATGCCGGACTACCGGCTCATCGGCATGCCAACTCGGCTGCCGAACAACATCGTCCGCGGCTACACGAGCATGCCGGCCCGGACGTCGTCGGCCTAGCCCGACGGGTTGCTCGACGGGGTCAGTGGGCCGCTGTGCGGGCGCGCCCGCGTTTCTCGACACCGGCTCGCACAAGCATTGCGCCAGCTTCCAACCGGCGCGCCTCTAGCTCGCGTTCGTCCCACGGCACAGTGTGAGTCTCACCCGGCTCGCAGTGGTAGCAAAGCCAGGTGCTCTCTGCGGCTTTGTACCACTCGTGATTGCCGCAATCCCGGCGACCCTTGGAGATGCGCGCAGCAAGAGGTTCGGGAAGGCGCTCCCGCAGCGTTGTCCGAAGCCTGTACTTGCCGCTGGCCATGGGAACCAGTGTATTGCTAGTCGTCAAATCTTCTGCACCACTTGAGCTAGTTGCGCTTCCTGACATTTCGTATTCCTCGCGCCTTGGCTTCGCGCTCGACCCTTACTCGCAGGGTGGCGTCGAATGTATTACGCCGGTCATAGAAAAGTTCCCGGAATTCCTCATCGCCGAACAAGGTGAAGGCTGTGTCGCGCTGTCTGCCCTTCCGTTTGCTCATGGATGGTGAGGAGCCTAAAACACTCTGTCCTCTCTGAGCACGCTCCCGTCAGCCGCCTACCGGGGCAACGGGGCGGGGCGCTCGCAAGGGCTCTCGATCCGGACGTGGCGGCCGTTGGAGGCTCCGGTTTCCAGGCCCAGGAGCACCTCGAGCACGTGGAACGCGAACTCCGCGCTGGCTCGGTGGGGACGGTCGTCGCGGATTGCCAGTGCCATGTCGGCGATTCCGATCCCGCGGGACACGTCTCCCGGCTGCACCAGCGGCACTCGCGACCAGTGGACGCTGCCGGGCGGTGGCGGGGGCTGCTCCAGCTCCTCCGGGCCGGCCCTGCGTAGCCGTGGCTCGCCGTGGAATTCGTCGGGGTTCGCTACCGAGAGCGAGCCGGCGCTGCCGTAGAGCTCGATGTAGGGAAGGTGCGTGGCCCAGACGTCCCAGCTCGCCAGCAGCGTTACGAGAGCGCCGGACTCGAACTCGAGAGCGCCCGTGACGTGCGTCGGCACCTCCACCGGGATGCGCTCGCCGCGCCGCGGGCCGACGCCGACGATGCGCTCGGGGAACGTGGCGCGGCCGGCCGCCGTCACGCGCGCGACCGGACCGAGCATCGCCACCAGAGCGGCGACGTAGTACGGACCGAGGTCCAGCAGCGGCCCGCCGCCGCTCCGGTAGAAGCTGTCTACCTGCGGGTGGAAGGTCTCGTAGCCGTGTTCCGTGACCATCGCCACGCCGCCCGCGATCGTGTCGCCGATCCAGCCGTCGTCCACGAGCTTGATCGCCGTCTGGATCGAGCCGCCCAAGAAGGTGTCGGGCGCGCAACCGAGCCGGAGGCCGGCGGCGCAGGCGGCCTCCACGAGCATCTGGCCGTCGTCGAGGGTCGTCGCCAGCGGCTTCTCGCTCCACACGTGCTTGCCCGCGCGGATCGCGGCGAGGCTCGCCTCCGCGTGTGCCTGCGGCGGCGTCAGATTGACCACCAGCTCGACCGCGGCATCGGCCAGGAGCTCGTCCGGGGCCAGCACCCGCGCAACCCCGTGCTCCGCTGCCTTCAGCTCCGCGCGGGCGCGGTCGAGGTCCGCGCACGCGACCACCTCCAGGTGCTCGTAGCGCGCGAGGCCGTGAAAGTACTGGTCACTGACATGGCCGCAGCCGACGATGCCGATCTTCACCCCGTGGAGGCTCTGGGCGAGCCCCCTACCCCTCAAGCCACATCTCTGTCGGGGCGGGCTAGAGTGGACCGGGATGCGCTCGTTGCTCGTGCTCACGGTCGTCATCGGCGCGCTCGTCGCGGCCACGCCGGCGTCCGCCGCGGTCTTCTTTCACAGCCCGTCGAACAACATCCGTTGCGTGATCGAGGCCACCGAGCTCGCTCGTTGCGACATCACGGAGCGGGACTGGACTCCTCCGCCGAAGCCGAAGAGCTGTCCCGGGGACTGGGGCAACGGACTACAGGTTGGCCGGCGCGGCAATGGTCGCTTCACCTGTGCCAACGACGCGGTGTCCGGCGGGCGCAAGCTGGCCTACGGCGAATCGATCAAGCGCGGCCGCTTTCGCTGCACCTCGCGGAAGACCGGCATGCGCTGCGTGAACGTGCGGAATCACCATGGCTTCGGGCTCAGCCGCCAGCGGGCGCGCTACTTCTAGCCGCTAGCCCGCCGCCTCGGCCGTAGCGCCCACGAGCTGGCCGCCCGGGCAGTCGCAGGCCTTCACCTCGCGGGCCGGGTTCACGAGTCCCACGAGCCCCAGCAGTCCGCCGAGCGCGACCAGCGCGGTGGCGATCGCTATGGCGAGGTGGAATGCGTCGACGGACGCGTCGCGCGACGCGCGGGACAGCTCGGCACGCACCTCACGGGGCGCGTCCCTGGCCACGGCGCGCGCCAGCGGCTGCCGTTCCGCCTCCGCGATCGCCCGGCTCACCTGCGGGCTGTTCGCCCGCGGCCCGAGCTGGTCGCGGAGCGATGCGCCGAACGACGACGCCACGAGCGCGCCCACCGCGGCGATCGCGATCAGGCTGGCCACGCGGGCGATGGCGTTGTTCACCCCGGACGCGACGCCGGCGTTGTTCTCGTCGGCGTCGGCGAGCACGGTCGCGGTCAGCGGCGCCACGGTCATCGAGAGCCCCACGGCGAAGACCAGCAGCCCGGGCAGGAGGTCGGTGATGTAGTCGACCTGCGCGTCGATGCGGAGGAACAGCGCGAGCCCAGCCGCCGCGATCAGCGGCCCGAACCCCATGAAGAAGCGCGGGCCGTACCGGTCGGCGAGGGCGCCGAAGCGGGCGGACAGGGCGAACATCACGATCGTGACGGGGATCGTCGTCGACCCCGCCTCCACGGCGCTGTAGCCGGCCACCTGCTGCAGGTAGAGCACGAGGAAGAAGAAGAGCAGCCCCAGCCCGGCGTACATCGAGAACGTCTCGACGTTGCCGATCGTGAAGTTGCGGCGCCGGAACAGCAACAGCGGCAGCATCGGGTGGCGGCTGCGCGCCTCCCAGACCACGAACGAGGCGAACAGGATCGCTCCCCCCACGAGTGGCATCCAGACGCCCATGGCCTCCCACCCGTTGCGCGGCTGTTCGATCAGCCCGTAGGTGATCCCGGCGAGCCCGAAGGCGCACAGGGCTGCCCCCACCACGTCCACACGGGCATCCGGCGCGCGGGTGTGGGCGATCGGCATGACACGCCGCACGAGCAGCAGCGTGATCAGGACGATCGGGACGTTGATGGCGAAGATCCAGCGCCACGACGCGGCATCCACCAGCTGCCCTCCGATCAGCGGGCCGAGCACCGTGCCGATCCCGCTCCACGCGGTCCACGCCCCGATCGCGCGGCCGCGCTCGTCCGGCGGAAAGGTCGCGGCGATCACCGCCAGCGCCGCGGGTGTGAGCAGCGCTCCGCAGACACCCTGCAGCGCTCGCGACAGCACGAGCAGCTCGATCGTCGGCGCCACCGCGCAGAACACGGACGTGACGCCGAACCCGACGACGCCCACCTCGAAGACCCGGCGCGCCCCGAACAGGTCACCCAGCGAGCCGCCGATCAGGATCAGCGAGCTGAGCGTCACGAGATAGGCATTCGCCGTCCACTGCTGTCCGGCGAGGCCGCCGCCGAGATCGTCGGCGATGGCGGGAAGTGCGACATTCACGACCGTCGAGTCGACGGTCACCACGGTCGTGCCGAGGATCGCTGCTACGAGGGTGAGGCTCTTAGTTCTCGGAGCCGCCGGTGGCGGCGTAGGCCCGTTTTCAATCCTCGAAGAAGGCGTACCCGTACTCCCCGCGCTTGTAGGCGAGCTTCGCGATGGCGATCATCCGCTCGTCGTCGTTTCGCTCGACCTGGTCGAGCGCCAGGGTCACTCGCGAGGCTGCGCGGCGGCAGAACGTGTCGCAGATGTAGCGCTCCTGCCCGGACGGCTCGATGCCGTGCTCGTCGAGGTGCGCCGTCACGCGCGACAGCACGGCCACCTGCGCATAGATGTCGGAGACCGCCGAGGCGAGCCGCTTCTGGTGGAACTGGCGTGCGGCGATGCCCGAGCGGTGCTCGCGCAGGAGGCTCTCGGTGACCGCGCGGAGCCGCTTCACCTGCTCGGAGACCGAGCCCGCGAGGTCGTCGAGCTCGTCGTGCGCGAGCGTGATCCGGTCCGGGTTCACCTCGCGCGCGATGCGGCCGGCCACGTACTCGGCGAGCACGCCGATCGAGCCGATCGGGTCCGCGAGCGATACGTCGCCCATCTCCTTCAGCCGGTCGCCGACGGGCTTCATGCCGGCGAGCGCGATGAACGCGCGCATCACGTCGTTGGCGCCCTCGAAGATCGGGAAGATGCGGATGTCGCGCAGGTACTTCTCGTACGGCTCGTCGCGCATGTAGCCCGCGCCGCCGGCGAGCTGGAGCGAGCGGTTCGCCGCGTACCAGAGGAACTCCGTGCCGGCCACCTTGCAGATCGCCGACTCAAGCGAGTAGTCCTCCACGCCCTGGTCCACCAGCCCCGTGCTGAGGTAGGCCATCGACTCCAGCCCGAACAGGTACGAGACGGCCCAGCCGATCTTGTCCTGCACGAGCTCGAAGTCCGCCAGCGGCATCCCGAACTGGCGGCGCTCCTTCACGTGGCGGATCGTCTGGTCGAGCAGGAACTTCGCGCCGCCCACCGACCCCGTGCCGAGCGAGAGCCGCCCGTTGTTGAGGATCTGCATGGCGATGCGGAAGCCGTCGCCCGGCTCGCCGATCACGTTCTCGGGTGGGACGCGGATGCCGTTGTAGCGGAGCTCGCGCAGGTCGTTGCCGCGCAGGCCCATCGTGTCGAAGCGCTTCCCGACCTCGAGCCCCTCCATCCCCTGCTCGAGGATGAACGCCGTGTACTTCCTCTCGCCGGTCTTCGCGAAGGTCACGAGCACGCCGGCCTTCGAGCCGTTGCCGATGTAGTGCTTCAGGCCGTCGAGGCGCCACGAGCCGTCCGCCTGGCGCTCCGCGCGCGTCTCCATCCCCGCGACGTCCGAGCCGGCGTTCGGCTCCGTGAGCGCGAACGCGGCGAGCTTGCGGCCGCTCGCCAGGTCCGGCAGGAAGCGCTCCTTCTGCTCGTCGCTCCCGTAGAGCGCGATGCCCTTCATCCCGATCGACTGGTGCACGCCCCTGATCACGCTGAGCGTCGCGTCGATCTGCGCGAACACCTCGGACACGCGGCAGTAGCCGGTCTGGGACAGGCCCTGGCCACCGTACTCCTCCGGCACGTACAGCCCGAGCAGCCCGCGCTCGCCCAGCTCGGCAATCGTGTCGTCGCCGATCCAGCGGTCCTCCTCGACCTTCTTCGCGTCGTACGGCATCTCGCGGAGCGACGCGGTCAGCGCCCGGATCCTGTCCTGCTCCGCAGGGTCGGGCTTGGGGAACGGGAAGACGAGCTCCTCGTGGATCTCGCCCAGGAAGAGCGACTTGGCGAACGACGAGACGCGCTGCTCTGTCGCCGCCTCCATCAGGCGGTGGGACCCGCGCCGTTGAGCGCGTCCGCGGCACGCGGCTCCGGTCCGACGTAGCGGGCGCTCGGGCGGATCAGCCTGCCCTCGCGCTTCTGCTCCATGATGTGAGCCGCCCAGCCGCCGACGCGCGCGCTCGCGAACATCGGCGTGAACAGGTCCGGCGGCACGTCGGCGAAGTCGAGCACCACGGCCGACCAGAACTCGACGTTCGTGGCCAGCACGCGGTCCGGCTTCCGCGCCTTCAGCTCGGCGAGGGCGGCCTCCTCGAGCTTCTCGGCCACCTCCAGCCGCGGCGCGCCGATCTCGCGCGCGGTGCGGCGCAGCACGCGCGCCCGCGGGTCCTCAGCGCGGTAGACGCGGTGCCCGAAGCCCATCAGCCGGTCGCCGCGGTCGAGCGCCTCCTTGACCCAGCGCTCGGCGTCGCCCATCGCGTCCACCTCGTCGAGCATGTGCAGCACGCGCGAGGGCGCTCCGCCGTGGAGCGGGCCGGACAGCGCGCCGACCGCGCCCGACAGGGCGGCCGCGACGTCGGCCCCGGTGGAGGCGATGACCCGCGCCGTGAAGGTCGAGGCGTTCATGCCGTGCTCGGCTGCGGAGATCCAGTACGCGTCGATCGCCTTCACGTGGCGCGGATCGGCCTCGCCGCGCCAGCGGAGCAGGAAGCGCTCGGGGATCGAGGTGGCCTTGTCCACCTCCGCCTGCGGGATCGGTGGCCTGCCGACGCCGCGCGCCGACTGGGCCACGAACGAGAGCGCCATCACCGAGACGCGTGCGAGGTCGTCGCGCGCCTGCTCGTCGGAGATGTCGATCAGCTGATCGAGCCCCCACTCCGGCGAGAGCATCGCGAGCGCCGCCTGGAGGTCGACGCGCGGGTCGCCCGTGCGCACGGACAGCGGATGCGGCTCGGCCGGCGGGAGCCCGGGCTCGTACTGGCCGTCCACCAGGAGCCCCCAGACCTGCTCGTAGGGCACGTTCCCCACGAGCTCCTCGATGTCGACCCCGCGGTAGCGGAGCGCGCCCCCCTCTTTGTCGGGCTCGGCGATGGTGGTATCGAACGCGATAACCCCCTCAAGACCCGACGGAACCTCGATCAGCGCCATGGCCCAGCAGAATACTTACGTCCCTTGATCAGACTGGCCACAACTGAAGACGCCGCCGAGGTCGCGCGACTGATGAGCGGCTTCCGCGACTGGCAGGGTCGCGCGGCGCCCGACGACGTGGCGATCGCGGGCACCGTGCGGCGGCTGCTGGCCGACCCGAACACGGACTTCCTGCTCGCGGGCGAGCCCGCTGCGGGCGTCTGCCAGCTGCGCTACCGGCTCTCGGTCTGGACCGGCGTGGAGGACTCTTGCCTCGAGGACCTCTTCGTGCACGCGGACGCGCGCGGCTCCGGGCTCGGACGTGCGCTCGTGGAGGCGGCCCTGGAGCGGGCACGCGAGCGCGGCTGTGCCCGCATGCTCCTCGACGCCAACGAGGTGAACGCTGCGGCGCTCGAGCTCTACAGGTCGGTCGGCTTCGCGAGCTGGTCCGAGGCGGCCGGCGGCAACGACCTGTTTATGCGGCTGCGTCTCTGACTTGGTCGACCGCGTCGCCGACGGCGATCCGGCCGGGCTGGACGATGTCGGCGCGGAGGCCGGCGCGGTGCACCATGCCCTTGAGCACACCGGGATAGGTGAGGCTCTCGACATGCTGGCAGGGCTCGCACCACTCGGCGCCCACGGCCTCGACCTCGCCCACGCGGAAGCGCTTGCCGAGCAGGTCGTTCAGGCGAACGCCGCTGGTGAGGATCTGGCGGCGGATCTCGGCGTGTGAGAGCTCGATCCCGGTGTCCTCGTGGAAGGCCTCGAGCGCCTCAGCCTCGATCAGCGTGATGTCGCCGCGGCCGAAGTAGCGGTCGCCGGGGAGGCCCTCGGCGGTCACGTCGATGCTGTCGACGGGCTCTGGGAGCTGCTCGCGCACCGGAGCGATTCGGATTGCCTCAACCTGTCCAGCCATTCGCCCAGGGTACCCTGCTCCACGCAATGCGCATCCTCGAAGAGGTCGTCGAAGCCTATTTGCGGGACCTTCGTCCCGAGCGCTCCGAGGTCATGGCCGAGATGGAGGCGCACGCCGAGCGCGACTCGATTCCGATCGTGCACTGGGAGACCGGCCGGCTACTCGCCGTGCTCTGCCGCGTGCTCGACCCGGTCGTCCTCGAGGTGGGCACCGCGATCGGGTACAGCACGCTCCACATGGCCGAAGAGCTCGAGCGCGGCCGCGTCGTGACGCTCGAGCGCGACCCCGAGCGCGCGGCGCAGGCGCGCTCCTACCTGGAGCGGGCCGGCGTCGCGGACCGCGTGGAGATCGTGGAGGGCGACGCGCTCGAGACGCTGCCGAATGCCGAGGGGCCGTTCGACCTGCTGTTCGTGGACGCCAGCAAGGGCGAGTACGCCCGCTACATCGAGCTGGCGCAGGCGAAGCTCTCGGAGCGCGCCCTGATGGTCGTCGACAACCTCCTGATGAGCGGCGAGGTGGCCCTCCCCGAGGACGCCGAGACGCGCTGGAATGCCGACTCGCTCGCTTCCGCGCGGCGGCTCAACGCCGACCTCCTCAACTCGGACGAGTGGCTTGCCTGCGTGCTGCCCGTGGGCGACGGGATCGGCGTGGCCGCGCGCCGTGCCGGCTAGCCGACGACCGGCAGGATGCGCTCCGCGGCCATGTCGTCGAGCTCGTCCTGCATCGTGCCCGTGACGAGCTCGTAGGCGTCGTCCGGGTCGGGGCTCCGCCCAAGCCGCTTCCGCAGGTCGATCGGCTTCAGCGCCCGCACCGAGATCTTCGCGGGCAGCGGCACTCGCCCCGGCAGATCCAGGATGGTGAGCCCGAACGGCGGCGCGATCTGCCCCGGGAAGACCTTCAGCCGCGCGAGCTTGTCGAGCCGCAGTCGCCGCGCGATGCCGCGACCCTGACCGAGGAACAGCGCGGTCTCCTGGCCGCCGATCGCCACCACGGGGACGACGGGAATGTCGTGCTCGAGCGCGAGCCTCGCGAAGCCGGTCCGGCCCGCGAAGTCGATCTTGCTCGACTCCCACGAGGGCCGGTAGGTCTCGTGGTCGCCGCCGGGATAGACGAGCAGCGCCGCGTCGCGGTCGAGCGCGCGCCGCATGTTCTCGGGCGAGGCCGGCACGGTCCCCCACCTCGACAGGCTGGCCCGCGCGCCCGGCACCCTGAAGACAAGGTCGTGGGCGAGCTGGTGGAAGCGGCGTAAGGGGCTGAAGTGCCTGTAGAACGCCTGGGCGAACACGAACGTGTCGGCGATCAGCGTGCCACCGGAGTGGTTGCCCACGAGCAGCACCGGACCCTCGGCCGGGATGTTCGAGAGCCCGTCGACCTCGCAGCGGAAATAGAGCCGCATAAGCGAGTGGAGCGCCGGCACCGTCTTGCGGATGTAGTCCGGATCCCAGGCGTCCAGCCAGTCGTCCGGGTGGCCGCCCGCGCCCGGGGTGAGCGCCCCCGCGACATCGCTTGCGCCCACGGCCGCCATGCGCGCCGAGCCCGCCGCCGTTTCCAGAACCTGCTCCACGAGCGTGTCTGTCGCCATCAGGTGGCTATACCCGCTTCAGGGCGCGATCATCCGGTTATGCGGATCCTCCTGCTCGTCTTCGTCGTCGTCCAGCTCGCGACCGGGCTGCTCCTGTGGATCACGCCGGGCTTCTTCTATGAAGAGATCGGCCCGTTCGGCCCGCGCAACGACCACTACATGGGCGACCTCGCCACGTTCTACATCGCGCTCGGCGCGGTCGGCCTGATCTCCCTGCGGCAGGTGTCGTGGCGGGTGCCGGTGCTCGCGTTCGCCGTGATCGCGTACGCGCTCCACTCGCTCAACCACCTGATCGACGTGGGCGAGGCCGAGCCGTCCTGGGTCGGCCCCGCGGACCTTGTGCTCATCTCGCTCGGCACGCTCCTGCTCGCCTGGATGCTGAAGCGCGAGCGGGAGGTGGCGGCATGAGGGTGTTCGTGGCCGGGGCGAGCGGCGCGATCGGGCGGCCGCTCCTGCCGAAGCTCGTGGCGGCTGGTCACGAGGTGACCGGCATGACCCGCTCGGAGGAGAGGGCCGCGCAGGTGCGCGACGCCGGCGCGGAGGCCGCCGTCGTGGACGTGTTCGACAGGGACGCGCTCCACGCGGCGATGCGCGAGGCGGCGCCGGAGGTCGTCGTGCACCAGCTCACGGCCCTCCCGGAGCGAATGGACTTCCGCAAGGAGGACCTCTATACGGCCACGAACCGGCTGCGGACCGAGGGCACCCGCAACCTGCTCGACGGCGCGCGCGCTGCCGGCGCGCGCCGGTTCGTGTCCCAGAGCATCGCCTTCGCCTATCGAAACGACGGTTCGCGCGTGAAGGCGGAGGACGACCCGCTGCTCGAGAGCGCGCCCGGGCCGTTCGAGGGCGGCGTGACGGCTCTCGACCAGATGGAGGGAGCGGTGCTCGCTGCCGACGGCCTCGATGGGCTCGTGCTGCGCTACGGCTTCTTCTACGGCCCCGGCACCCACTACGGCAGCGACGGGTCGATCGTGGCGGACGTCCGGCGGCGCCGTATGCCGATCGTCGGCAGAGGCACCGGCGTGTTCTCCTTCATCCACGTGGACGACGCCGCCGACGCGACGCTTGCCGCGGTCGAGCGCGGCGCGCCGGGGATCTACAACGTCACGGACGACGAGCCGGCCGCGCTCCACGAATGGGTGCCCGTGCTCGCCGAGGCCGCCGGCGCGAAGCGCCCCATGCGCGTTCCGGTGTGGCTGGCGAAGCTGGTGGCCGGGAAGCAGGCCACGGACTTCGCGCTCGAGCTGCGCGGCGCGTCGAACGAGAAGGCGAAGCGGGAGCTCGGCTGGCGGCCCGCGCACCCGAGCTGGCGCAGCGGCTTCGCCGAGGCGCTCCGCGACGGCTAGCGCGACAACGTGTAGGCGAGCGGCAGGAAGAGCGTGGCCGCGAAGATCAGCAGGATGCCCGCGGCCTGCAGCGGGCGCGACTTCACGATGTGACCGATCGTCCCGATAAGGAACCCGAGGCCGAGCAGGATCAGGAAGAACTTCGGCGAGACGCGGAAGTCGCCGGCCTGCCCCGGCCCGTCATCGGGGGTCAGGAAATCGGCCATGGTGACGACGAGCGCGGCGAGCACGGAGCCGAAAGTATCCTTCGAGGCGGATGAGCGGCGAGTTCACAAGCATCGAGGACGCCCGCGACCGGCTCGGCAGCGTCGGCTACCTGGCCGACGAGCCCGCCTCGCTCGTGTCCTATCTCGCCGGCCGGCTGGGCAAGCCGGTGCTCGTGGAGGGGCCTGCTGGAGTCGGCAAGACGGAGCTCGCCAAGGCGGTCTCGCGCGCCACCGGCAGGAGCCTGATCAGGCTCCAGTGCTACGAGGGGCTCGACGAGGCGAAGGCGCTCTATGAGTGGAATTACCGCAAGCAGCTGCTCCGCATCCAGACCGAGGCAGCCGACACCGGCTGGCAGGAGGTCAAGGACGACATCTTCGGCGAGGAGTTCATGCTCGCCCGCCCGCTCCTGACGGCGATCACGTCGGAGGAGCCCGTGGTGCTCCTGATCGACGAGATCGACAAGACCGACCAGGAGTTCGAGGCGCTGCTGCTCGAGGTGCTGTCCGACTTCCAGATCTCGATCCCGGAGATGGGCGTGATCGAGGCGCGCACGCACCCGCTCGTCCTCCTCACCTCGAACAACTCCCGCGAGCTGACCGAGGCGCTCAAGCGCCGCTGCCTCTACCTGTGGCTCGACTACCCCGACGTGGAGCGGGAGCTCGAGATCGTCCGGCTGCACGCGCCCGAGCTCGACGAGTCGGTCGCGCGCAAGCTGGTCGAGGTCATCCACATGATCCGCTCGCTCGACCTGAAGAAGCCGCCATCGATCGCGGAGTCGATCGACTGGGCGCGCGCACTGCTCCTGCTCGGGGCCGAGGACATCGACCAGGCGGTGCTCCAGCGGACGATGTCGATCATCGTCAAGCACCGCACCGACCTCGACCTGGTGGCGGAGCGCGTGGGAGTGAAGCTCGGCGATGGCCTCTTCGGGCGACAGACGGGGTAACCCCGGGCTCTACGGCGGCGTGCCGGCGGCTCGCGGGCCCGCCGGGCTGGCGCCGCGGCTGCTCGAGTTCGCGGACGAGCTGCGCGGCGAGGGCGTGGCCGTGGGCACCTCCGAGCTGCTCGACGCCTTCCAGGCGCTCGACGCGGTGAGCTGGAGCTCGCAGGAGGACTTCCGCGAGGCGCTCGCGGCGACGCTCGCCAAGTCGCAGGAGGACCGGCACGTGCTGGACGTGCTGTTCGACCGCTTCTTCTTCCGCGCCGTGGAGCGCGAGGCGCTCGAACAGGGCCTGGCCGAGGAGCGCTTCCAGGGCGCGGAGCAGCTCGACCTCGACGCCCTCCGGGAGCGCATTCGCGAGGCGATCCGCGCGGGCTCGGATGGCGAGATGCGCGACCTCGCGCGGCTCGCGATCGCAGCCTTCGGCCGCCAGGGCGAGGGCTCCGGCGTGATCGGCGTGGACGTGCAGCGCATCCGGCGCACGCTCGGGCTGAAGGGCGAGAAGCTGGGAGCGGAGCAGCCCGATCCGGACGCTGTGCCGCGCGATCGCCTCCAGGAGTTCGAGCGCCACGTGCGGCGTGAGCTCGAGCGCCAGATGATCGAGCGTACGCGCGCGCTCCCCCCCGCCAAGCCGCTGCGCGAGCTGGACAGGGCGCTGCCCTCGAACCCCACGCAGGACCTTGCCCAGGTGCACCGCACGGTGGCGCAGCTGAAGAAGCGGCTCGCCTCGCACGGGCGCGAGCACCGAGGCAGGCGGCGCTCGTGGCAGGTGGACGTGCGCCGGACCATGCGCCAGTCGCTCCAGACCGGCGGCGTACCGCTCGACCTGAAGTACCGCCCGCGACGGCCGCGACGGCCGGAGCTGTACGTGCTCTGCGACGTGTCGACGAGCGTCACCAGCGCGAGCGTCTTCTTCCTGTCGGTGCTCCACGCACTGCACGACCAGTTCCGCAAGCTGCGTTCGTTCGTGTTCGTGGAGCGGATCTCGGAGGTCACGGACGTGTTCGAGCGCGAGCGCTCGTTCACGGCCGTCTCGCGGCGCATCGCCACGGACGCGGGCGTGGCGGACGTGTCCGGCTACACGGACTACGGACGCGTCTGGGTCGAGTTCCTGGACAAGGTCGTCGACGACCTCGATCCGCGCTCCACGGTGATCGTGCTCGGCGACGCCCGCACGAACGGCCGCGAGCCGCACGCGCAGGTCTTCGGCCACGTGGCCGAGCGCGCCGGCCGCACGTTCTGGATCAACCCCGAGCCGCGCCTCTACTGGAACTACGGCGACTCCGTCATGGCGGCCTACGAGCCGTTCTGCGACGGCGTCTTCGAATGCTGGACCACAAAGCAGCTCGAGGCGTTCGTGAACGCGATCGCGGACCTGCACGCCGTGGCCTAATAGACTGGGCCGGAGCAAACCAGGGGCGCTCGCGGATGCGGGCTGAGATGGCGCTCAGGAGCCCGGCGCCGACCCTTCGAACCTGTGGGGTAATGCCCGCGGAGGGAGCGATGAAGACCCGCGCCGAGGCTCCCGTGACGGAGCCTCTTCTATTCGAGAACGTCACGCGCCGGTACCGAAGGGTCACGGCTCTCGAGGGACTCGACCTGACGGTCCGTCCTCACGAGGTGATGGCGGTGGTCGGGCCGTCGGGGTGCGGCAAGTCGACGCTGCTCGAGCTGATGGCGGGCCTTCAGGACCCGGACGAGGGCGTGGTGTCCGTGGGAGGGGCGCGCGACGCCGCCGCCCGGCGGAGCGCCTGCGCCTACATGCCGCAGCGCGACCTCCTCCTGCCCTGGCGCGACGCGCTCGCCAACGCCGGGCTCGCGCTCGAGGCCCAGGGCGTGCCGCGCGGCGAGGCCCGGCGGCGCGCGGAGCCGCTCTTCGAGCGCTTCGGCCTGGCCGAGTTCGAGCGGGCGCGGCCCGCCGAGCTGTCGGGCGGGATGCGCCAGCGCGTGGCCTTTTTGCGCACGCTGCTGCCGGGGCGCGACGTGCTGCTGCTCGACGAGCCGTTCGGGGCGCTCGACTCGATCACGCGCGCGGCGATGCAGCGCTGGCTGGCGGACGCGCTCGCGCAGGAGCCGCGCACGGTGCTGCTCGTGACCCACGACGTCGAGGAGGCGCTCTTTCTCGCGGACCGCGTAGCGGTGCTCTCGCCGCGGCCCGGCCGGGTGGTGGCGGAGCTCGACGTGGAGCTGGCGCGCCCGCGCGACGTGACGAGCCCCGACTTCGGCGCGCTGAAGCGCCGCGCGCTGGAGGCGCTCGGCCTGTGAGCGCCAACGGCAGCGCGCGCGCCCGCACCGGGCGAGCCGTCCTGGCCGCCGCGCTGCTCGCGCTGGCGGTGCTCGCCTGGCAGGGCGTCGCCTCGCTCGACTCGGTCGACGACCTGACGCTCGCCTCGCCCGTCGAGACGTTCGAGGCCCTGCGCGACGACCGCTCGCTGCTGCTCGACAACTTCGGCGTGACGCTCGTCGAGGTAGTGCTGGGGCTGGCGATCTCGGCGGCGGCCGGGGTCCTGTTCGCGGTCGCCATGCACCTGTTCCGGCCGCTCCGCGACGCCGCCTACCCGCTGCTCGTGGCCTCGCAGGCGATCCCCGTCGTGGTCCTGGCACCGATCTTCGTGCTGGCCTTCGACTACGGAATCGGGCCCAAGCTCGCCATCGTCGCGCTGATCTGTTTCTTCCCGATCACGGTCAACCTGCTGGACGGGCTGCGCTCGGTCGAGCCCGAGCTGCTCAAGCTGATGCGGAGCATGGGCGCATCCCGCTTCAGGACGCTGCGAAGCGTCGAGCTGCCCTCCTCCCTACCTTTCCTGTTCAGCGGCCTGAAGATCGCGGCGACCGTATCCGTGATCGGCGCGGTCTTCGGCGAGTGGGCAGGGGCTGATGAGGGCCTCGGCCGGCTCGTGCTGCTTGGCAACAATCAGCTCCAGACGCCTCGCGTGTATGCGGGCATCGTCCTGCTGACGCTCATGGCGGTGGGTCTGTTCGCGCTCGTCGCCCTGGCGGAACGTTTGGCGTGTCCGTGGAATCGAAAGGAACAAGTCACATGACCCGCACCGTCCTCGCGCTCGCCCTCGCGGCCTGTCTCGCACTCACCGCCTGCGGCGAGAAGCAGGACGTGCTGCAGCCGACCGGCTCGAAGCACGTGGAGCTGATGCTCGACTACTTTCCGAACGCGGACCACGCGGGCATCTACGCGGCGCAGGCGGGCGGCGACTTCAAGCAGGCCGCTCTCGACGTCGAGATCCGCCAGCCGCCCGATCCGGCCGCGCCGATCAAGCAGGTGGCCGCCGGCCGCGTGGACCTGGCGATCTCCTACGAGCCCGAGGTGCTGCGGGCGCGCGACCAGGGGCTGCCTGTCGTGAGCGTCGCCGCGCTCGTCCAGAAGCCGCTCACCTCGATCATCTCGCTGCCGAAGGCGAAGATCGCGAAGCCGGCGGACCTGAAGGGCAAGACCGTCGGCACCGCCGGGATCGACTACCAGGACGCGTACCTGCGCGCCATCCTGGACGAGGCGGGCGTGGACCCGGGCACGGTCAAGGTCCGTAACGTGGGCTTTGGCTTCAGCCCGGCTCTCATCACGGGGAAGATCGACGCCGCGCTCGGCGCCTTCTGGAACTACGAGGGCGAGGAACTCCGGCTGCGCGGCAAGCGCCCGCGGATCATCCGCATCGAGGAGGCGGGCGTCCCGACCTACAACGAGCTGGTGCTGGTGGCGAACGAGTCCGCCCTCGAGCGCGACGGCGACAAGATCCGCGCCTTCATCGGCGCGCTCTCGCGCGGCACGCGCGCGCTTCGCAGCGACCCCGGTACGGCGATCGAGGGACTGCTGGAGGCGAACCCCGATCTCGACCCGGAGCTCCAGCGCGCGGCCGTGAAGGTGACGCTGCCGCTGTTCTTCCCGCCCGAGGGCAAGCCCTTCGGCTGGCACGACCCGGCTCAGTGGGACGAGTTCTCGGCCTGGATGAAGGACAAGCAGCTGCTCGACAATCCGCCCGACCCGACCTCCTCGTACAACAACGAGCTGCTGCCGGGCGCCGGGCTCTAGGCGGTCCGCCGTGCGAATCCCGCTGTCCGACGACTGCTACCTGCGACTGCCAGAGGTCGACGACGCGGAGGAGCTCTACGCGGTGGTCGTGGCGAACCGGGACTACCTGGCCGAGTGGATGCCCTGGGCGGCCGGGCAGACGCTCGAGCGGACCGACAACTTCATCCGCATGACCCAGCGCCAGGTGGCCGAGGACAACGGCTTCCAGGCGCTGATCGTGCTCCACGAGCGGATCGTGGGAATGGTCGGCTTCCACAACGTCGAGTGGGAGGCCGAGACGACGACGCTCGGCTACTGGATCGCCCAGGAGCACCAGGGCCGCGGGATCGTGACCCAAGCCGTGGAGGCCCTGGTCGACCACGCCTTCGACGAGTGGAAGCTCCACCGCGTGCAGATCAGAGCCGCCACGGGCAACACGAAGAGCCGCTCCGGGATGGCGCGGCTCGGCTTCGAGCAGGAGGGCATCCTGCGCGAGGCCGAGAAAGTGGGCGGCCGCTTCCAGGACCTGGTGCTCTACGCACGGCTGGCCCCAGCGGATGTGGCCGAGAAATCTGGCGCATAGCGCCCAATTTTCAGCACACGTCGCCGTATCGAAGCCATGCGGGGCGGACGCGCGTGGCCGCGGCGGGCCGGGTTAGCGCTCGTCCAGGTCCAGCGACAGCGAGTTGATGCAGTAGCGCTGGCCGCCCTCGCCGGGGCCGTCTGGGAAGACGTGGCCCAGGTGGCCGCCGCAGCGGGCGCAGGTGACCTCGGTGCGGGTCATGCCGTGGCTCGTGTCCTCGTGGAGCTCCACGGCGTCGGCGACGGCGGGCTCGGTGAAGCTCGGCCAGCCGGTGCCGGAGTCGAACTTGGTGTCTGAGCTGAACAGCTCGGCCCCGCAGGCGCCGCAGCGGTACATGCCGTCGGCCTTCGAATGCGTGTACGCGCCGGTGAAGGGCGGCTCCGTGCCCTTCTCGCGCAGCACGTGGAAGCGGTCGGGCGAGAGCTCCTCGCGCCACTCCTGCTCTGTCTTGTCGAGCTTCTCGGTCATTGGAACCTCCTGTTTAGAGCGTAGTGGCCGGCGAGCGCGGCGTACTCCTCGTACGGAGCGAAGAACTCGCGTACCTCGTCCTCGGTGGCGCGCCGGCCCAGGCCCGCGGCGAGGCCCACGAACTTGAGGTAGGCCACGTCGAGCGCGGGCAACTGGTCGTCGCGACCCTGCCCGCCCACCGCGAGCATCTCGAGCGTCCAGTTGCCGATGTTCGGGATCGTCCGGAGGCGGCGCCAGGCGGGCTCGTGCTCGCTCAGGTCGGCGCGCCCCGACGCCACCTCGCGGGCCACGCGCACGAGCGCGATCGAGCGCTTCGGGGCGAGCCCGCAGGCGTCGAGCTCCGCCGGCGAGCGGCCCGCCAGCCACGCGGCCGAAGGCGGCGCGCGGAGCGTGCCGCAGGCGCTTCGGCGCCCGTGGCGGCGCACGATCTTCCGCTCGATCGCGGCCGCCCGCCCCGACTCGATCAGCTGCTCGCAGACGGCCCAGGCGAGCGCCTCGAAGGGCTCCGGGCGGCGGCGCGGGCGCAGCCACGGCTTGCGCCTGATCACCGGACCGACGAGCGGATCGCGGCGGAAGCGGCGCTGGAACTCGCTCAGGTCGTGGTCCGTCCCCAGGGCGAACCGCATGCGCTCGATGGCCACGCCCGCGGCCTCCCCCGAGTCGGCCTCCGCCCGGATCCGCACCGCCCCGGCCACCGCCCACGCGCGGACGACCACCTGGTCCTCGCCCACCCAGAGCGCTCGCGTGAGCGCACCGTCGCGAGCGACCATCACGCCGTCGCGGCCCGGCCCCGGGAGCCTGTACGGCCCCGACGGCACGACGTCCTGCTCGACGGTTGCGGCTATCGGTCCTTGAGGAGGTGGATGTCTACGAGGAACGAGCGCGAAGCGGCGACCTCGGACTTCTTGCGCCGCCCAAGCCGCAGCGCGACGGGCTTCGGCCGCCGCAGCACCCTCACCAGCAGGAACGTGGCCACGCCCAGCAGGAAGCCGCCGGTCGCGGCCGCCACGGCCGCGGGGAGCGAGACCTCGACGCGGCGCTCGACCGGTCGCGCCTCGGCGAGAACCGGGAGCGGCCGGACGTCCGCCTCGTGCTCCGGGTCAGGGAGAGCCGCTTGGTCAACCACGCGGCGAAGTTATCAGAGGACCCGCTCGTACACCCGGTACTTCTTCACGATCTCGCCGCCCATAGCCTCCATGGCCCGGTTCATGGCCTTGTTCGTCTCGAGGATCCAGCCCATCTCGCCGCCCTTGACGCGCGTCTGCTCGGCCATGTCGAAGTGCTCGGCGTACAGGCCGGCGGCCACTCCCGTGTGCTGGTAGGCGGGCTTGACGCCCAGGAAGCCGACGCGGCAGCGGTCGATCGTCCTGCGCCTGTTCAGGTAGTGCCACCAGCCGAGCGGGAGCAGGCGCCCGTTCATCTTCTTCAGCACCTGGTTCACGTCCGGGATCGTGATGGCCATGCCCACGGTCTTGCCGCCGGAGTCCTCGGCGATCATGAACCAGTCGCGGTCAAAGACGAGCTGGAGCTCCTGCGCGTACGCGTCGAGGTCCTCCTTCTCGTAGGGCACGAAGCCGAAGTTCCGCGCCCACGCCTCGTTGTAGATCTCGGCGAACGCGTCGAGCTCCTTGCGCAGCCGGCGGCGGCTCATCTTCCGGATCCGGATCCCGTGCTTGGGCTCTAGCTGCTCGGCGAGGTCCCAGACGATCGGCATCACGCGCTCGCGCCCGGAGATGTGCAGGGACCACATGAACGTGTCCACGCTCTTCTCGAGCCCAGCCTCCTCGCAGAGGCGCTGGTAGTAGGGCGGGTGCCAGGCCTGGCGGACCATGGGCTCGCGCTCGAAGCCCTCGATCAGCACGCCGCTCTCGTCGTTCATCGTGAAGTCCATCGGGCCGACCATCCGGTCGCGCCCGCGCTCGCGCAGCCAGCCCTCGGCCGCGCCGAGCAGGCCGCGCATCACCTCCACGTCGTCCTCGAGCTCGAGGAAGCCGAACATCCCCCACGCGTTCCCCTGGAACTCGTTGAATGCAGTGTCGATCTGAGCGCTGATCCGCCCCACCACGCGGCCGTCGCGCCGCGCGAGAAACAGCTGCGCCTCGCCGTGTTTGAAGAAGGCGTTGAAGCGCGAGCTGAGGAATAGCCTCCGCTCGATCCTCAGCGGGGGAATCCACTGCTCCGCGTTAGAGTGCAGCCGGTACGGAAGCTCTATGAACTCGCGCAGGTCGCTGCGCGAGGCGACGGGCTCCACCTCGACTGACACGGCGCGGGACTATATGCCTACGGCTATCGATCTCTTCGAGAAGGCGCGGAACCACGAGCGCGTGGAGCAGCTCCAGGCGGCGCGCGACCACGACCTGATGCCGTACTTCCGCGTGCTCGAGGGCCCCGCCGGGCCGGTGGTGGAGATGGAGGGCCACGAGCGGATCATGCTCGGGTCCAACAACTACCTCGGCCTCACCGGCGACGAGCGGGTGAAGCAGGCCGCGCGCGACGCGCTCGAGCGCTTCGGCACAGGCCTCACGGGCTCGCGCTTCCTCAACGGCACGCTCTCGCTCCACCTCGAGCTCGAGCGCGAGCTGGCCGAGTTCATGGGTACCGAGGACGCGCTCGTGTTCACCACGGGCTACCTGGCCAACACGGGCGCGATCGGCACGCTGCTGGGCCCGGGCGACACAGTCATCTGCGACTCCGGCGACCACGCCTCGATCCTCGACGCCGTGTCGATGTCGCGCGCCCGCATCCGGCCCTTCCGCCACAACCGGCTCGACAAGCTCGAGTTGATGCTGGAGCGGTCGGAGGGCGACGGCGGCGGCGTGCTCGTCGTGGTCGACGGCGTCTTCTCGATGGAGGGCGACCTCTCCCCCCTCCCGGACATCGTCGCGCTCTGTCGTGAGCACGGCGCCCGGCTGATGGTGGACGAGGCGCACGGCGTCGGCGTGCTCGGCGCGCGCGGTGCGGGCGCCTGCGAGGCGTTCGACGTCGAGGCCGACGTGGACCTGCGCATGGGCACCTTCTCGAAGTCGCTCGCCTCCTGTGGCGGCTTCATCGCCGGCCCGGCGGACGTGATCGACTTCCTGCGCGTGCAATCGCGCTCGTTCATGTTCACCGCGGCGGCGGTTCCTGCCGCGATCGGCGCCGCGCTCGGCGCCCTGGCGATCATCCGCTCCGACGAGGGGCCCGAGCTGATGGCGAGGGTGCTCGACAACGCTCGCTACCTCCATGCGGGGCTTGCGGAGCGCGGCTACCAGGTGATGGAGCCGATCGCAATGCCGGACGGCTCCGACGTCATCACGCCGATCGTGCCGGTGCTGGTGGGCGACGACTGGAAGGCCGTCTTCCTCTGGAAGGCGCTCTACGACGCCGGCGTGTACGTGAACGTGGCGATCTACCCAGCCGTCCAGCGCGGCGGGGCGCTGCTGCGCACGAGCGTCATGGCGACGCACGAGCGCGACCACCTCGACCGCGCCCTTGACGTTTTCGATCGCGTCAAGGGCGAGGTCGAGGCGGCTCAGCCGCCGGTCTAGTCCTTCGGCCTAGCGCAGCAGGTACTGCATCGTCCGGCCGACGACCTGCTTGCGCTGCTCCGTGCCGGTGATTCCTTCGATTCCGTAGCCCTGGAGCAGGCTGTCGTCCATCGCGACGGCCGCGCCCTCGGGGAAGCCAGCGCCCGTGATGCGCTCGAAGTCGTTCGCATTCGTCGCGCTGCCGTCGGGTGCGCCCGGGACGGTCCAGCCGTCGAGGCCCGTCTCGAAGGACGTGCTCTCGCCAAGCAGCGTCACGTCGTCGAGGAATACGCCGAGGCCCTGCGCGGACCAGTCGCTCGCGTAGGAGATCGACAGCTCGATCTGCTTGCCCGCGAACGGGGCCAGATTGATCTGCCACTGCTCCCAGCCGCCCGAGCTGCCCGACGCCGCGTTCCAGGTCCCGGACGAGCCGCTGGGCGAGCAGGTCCCGTCCGGATTTACGGTCTGGTAGTGCTCGAGGTGCGGGTGCAGATCGTGCCAGCCCGCCGGGCAGCTCTCACCCGTGTTGGGCGAGGTATGGCCGTTTACGTCCGGCAGCGTCTTCCAGTCGTCCTGGCCCACCGTGTGCGCCTCGACGAACATGAAGTCCCAGTCGGGCTCCGTGTTGCGCGAGGTCCAGAACGAGAGCGTGCCGCCGCCCGCAGGCACCGTCACGGTCTTCTGGAGCCGCTTGTAGGACACGTCCGCGATCTGCGAGTGCACGTACCAGCTGCCCGAGTGCGGGTCGAACGGGCCGCCTGGGCGGTCGTACCGAGCCGCGACCCAGCTGTTGAACTGCGGGAACTCCGCAGCCGGCATCAGGCCGCTCGTCGTGATGTACGAGTTCGGCCCGAACGAGCCGTCCTGGTTCTCGGCCGTACCGGCGCCGTTGAAGCTCCATGACAGCCCGCTGAACGGGTTGTCGACGCCGTTCACGTCGAACGCGTTGCCGTCGTCGTCCACGCCGGCGCCGATGTTCACGATTGCCGCGCCGAACCAGTACTCGAGCACGTCGTTCACGCCGTCTCCCGAGCCGTACAGCGGCCGGCAGTACGGCGCCACGCTGGTCGCGGTGACCGCGCAGTCGCGGTTCTCGAACGGGTCGTAGTACTGCGTGAGTCCGGTCGTAGCGGCGGAGCCGGCGTTCTTGCCGACATACGCCACGCGGCCGCCCTCGTTCATGAAGTCGCGGATCTCGTAGAGCTCCTGGAGCGCCAACCGCGACGAGGTGCCTCCAGCCTGGCCGGGCTCACGCACGACGATGTCGTCGCCGGTGTACCAGAGCACGGCGTCGTAGTGGCTCAGCACGCCGAGCGCGTCCGGAGCCGTGCGGCCGTGTGCGTCCACGTCGTAGACGTCGTGCGCGATGCCGTTCTGGGCCAGCGCGTCCTCGTAGTAGTCGAGGTAGTGCGGGCCACCGGGCTGCGCGGGCGAGAGGCCCGTGTAGTCCTCGGCCGACAGGAGCAGCGTCCGGCGGTGGTTCTCGGAGACCGCCTTGTAGGTGAACGATTCGCTCTTCTTGCCACCGCCCTCGAACCACACCTCCACGCTGTCGCCCGGCCTCGTGCCGCGCACGAAGCCGCGCATCACGCGGTAGTAGTTGGCGTTGCCCACCCCGTAGACCTCACCGTCGCGCCACTCCGAGGTCCTCGCGCTCTGGGTCCGGCCCCCGTTGATCCGGTACCGGGCCGTGACCGAGCCGAGGCTCTTGCGCGCCAGCACCCGCACGTCCTGCGGGTCGCCGTAGGACTCCTTGAACTTGAAGTCGAACATCGCCAGGGCGCCGTTCTCGGAATCCACGTCGTCCTGGTCGAGGTAGAACGACTTCGTCGTCATCCCGGTCGCCGTCTCGGGCTTCGCGGGGTTGTCCGCAGAACGCGCCAGCGACAGGCTGAACGGGAGCACCTTCTCGAACTCCGACTGGACGAGCGCCTCGTTGTCCGGGAACACGAAGCCGCAGCCCGGGCAGCCCTCGTCGAGCTCCGGGGTGAAGGAGATCGTGCCCGCGTTGACGTCGGCGAAGTCGGTCGTCTCGCCGTTCGTGATGTAGAGCTCCTCGGCGCTCAGGCCCGGATCGAAGCCGGCGATCGCCGGGTTCGCGTCCGTGCCGGCGAGCGCGGTGTAGATCGGGTTGTCCGCGTCGGGCGCCCCGACGATCCAGCCCTGCGGGAACAGGATCAGCGGACCGTAGGAGTGGAAGTTCGAGTGCATCTCCGGGTCTGCCGAGCGAATCAGGCTCACCATCGCCTGGGTCTCCCGCTCGGACGCGGGGGCCGTGCCGCGGAAGGTCTCGCTGGAGAAGATCGAGGACGAGCCCTCGTTGTCGTACTTCCAGTGCTCGTTGAAGTTGCGGTTCGGGTCGACGCCGTCTCCGTTCGTGATCTGGCCGTCGACGTTGTTGTCGCGGAGGTTCTTCCGCCACAGCCGCTCGTGGTCGAACGTGTACTGGTAGCCGTCCGGGTTCGCCACGATCACGAACCACAGCTCCGTGTGCTTCAAGAGCTCCTGGATCTCGCGGTTGCGCGCGTTCGCGGCGCCGCGGCTCGGGCCGTTGTAGCGGTCGATGAACCAGCGCATCGTCCGTCGTGCGACCTCGGTGCTGATCCACTCGCGGGCGTGCTGCGTCGCGCTGTAGAGCGCCGCCGGGCGGGAGCCATCGCGCACGTGGCGCGCGTTCTTCGTGACCTTGATCGCGATGATCTCGCGGCCCTGGAGCGTGCGGCCGAGGACCCTGAGCTTCACGAGGTCGGGGTTTCTCCGGGCAACCTTGTAGAGCTCGTCGCGTATGCCGCCGGGCTCGTCCCACGAGCGCCAGACGGTGAATCCGCCGGCAGCCTGGGCGGCCGCAGCCTGGCGCACTGTCTTGCCCGAGCTCGTGCGCTTCAGGCGCAGCTTCACGCCACTCGCCGCCAGCCGGTTGCGCTCGGATCGCGTGAGGACGATGTCCACCGCCGTGCTGCGCCCGCGGTTCCTGATGTCGGACACGTCGTAGCCCTTCTTCAGGAGCTGCGACGCCTTCGAGGCGCTCACCTTCGCCACGTACATGTCCAACTGGCCCCGCGCCTGAACTCCTGGAGCGACTACCGCGGTGATGAGAAGCATGGCGGAGAGCAGGAGCAGTGAGCGCTTTAGCATGGCCAAGTACCTTAATCCTGTCGCTCTGCCGCGACAACCCCCAACCGCACGCGCGCAGCCAGCCCCGCGAGGCCGGGCGGCAGCCGACCGTCGGTCGACAGCCACGATCCGGCGAGGATCAGGAGCAGGCCGGCCGCCACGCCGGTGGTGACGCTCTCGTCGAGGATCGCCACGCCGAGCGCCAGCGCGACGGCCGGGTTCACGTAGGTGATGATCATGGCCTTCCCCGGCCCGACCTCCGCGATCAGGCGGAAGAAGAAGAGGAACGCGAGCGCGGAGCAGAGCAGGCCGAGCACCGCGACCGACGCGAGCGTGTCCGTGGAGGGCACCGAATCCGGCACGCCGGCCAGCGCGAAGGGCGTGACGAGCAGCGTGGCGATCGCGAGCGACGCAGCGACCGGCCCGAGCGGGTCCAGATCGGAAAAGCGGCTCTTCACGATCATCGGCCCGATCGCGTAGAGGAAGGCGGAGAACAGGATCGCGAGCGCGCCGAGCAGCTGGTCCCCGTCGCCGCCGATGTCGATCCCCACCAGCGCGACGACGCCGGCCAGGCCGATCAGCATGCCGACCAGGCGCGTGGGCGTGGGGCGCTCGGAGTGGTCGAAGCGAGTCGCGAGCAGCGCGACGAACAGCGGGACGGCGGCGATCAGGATCGCCGTCAGCGAGGAGCTCACGTGCACCTCGCCGAAGCTGATCAGCGGCCACGGGATCGCCATCTCGACGGCGGCGAACACCGTGAGGATGCGCCAGCGCTCCCCGAGCCCGCGCAGCGCGCCGAGCTTCCAGGCCACGGGCAGGAGCACCGCAGCCGCGATTGCGAGCCGCGACCAGGCGACGACGCTCGGCGAGAGATCGTCGACGGCGATCTTGATGAACAGGTAGGGCATCCCCCAGATCACCGAGACCAGCGCGAACAGCACCCAGGCGCGAGCGCTCACGAGAGTGAGGCTATCGGCGCTTCCGCGCTGCGCGGGTGTGCTGCGCTGTGGCTACTGCCCAGCTGAGTGCCGCGTTCATGCCGCCACCTCCTCTCGCGCCCGCAGGCGCAGCATTTCGACGATGTCCGCGGTCCGGTGGAATGGGTCCATCGTCGAGCGCGGCCAGCCGCCGGACCGAGGCGGCGTCCGTGTCGGCGAGTGCGTGATTGTGATAACCGGCAAAATCATTATGCTGGGATGATACCACCAGCTAAACTCTTTTGCTAGTTATGGCGCCCGGAGGTTCGACAGCAGCCAAGACGGCCCCGCAGCCGCTCTACCTCGTCCAGCGTTTCGTGAACAGCGTCGACCTGGACAGCGGTGAGGACGAGCTGTCGAGCCCCGACGCGCTGCGCGACTGGTTCGCCGAGCGCGACCTGATCGACGCCGGCGCCGCGGTGAGCGCGGCCGACCTCCGACGCGCCGTCGAGGTCCGCGAGGGGCTGCGGGCCGTGCTGCGCCACAACAACGGGCTCCCGCTGGACGAGGACCGCGTCGAGCGGCTCGACCGGGCTGTGCGGCGCGCCGAGGTGCGGGTGCGCTTCGCCCCGGGGCGCGACCCGGAGCTCGTGACCGAGGCGGAGGGCGTGGACGGCGCGATCGCGCGGCTGATGGCGATCGTCGCCGCTGCCGTCGAGCACGGCCGCTGGGAGCGGCTCAAGGCGTGCCCGCGCGAGGAGTGCGAGTGGGCCTTCTACGACAGGTCGAAGAACCGCTCAGGCCGCTGGTGCACGATGGAGTCCTGCGGGAACCTGGAGAAGGCCAAGGCCTTCCGCGAGCGCCGGCGGAGCGCTCGCCACTAGCCCTCGAGCGTGTGCACCTTGAACAGGTTGGTGCCGCCCGCGCTCCCGGCCGGGAGCCCGGCGGTGATGCCGATCCTGTCGCCGACCTGAGCGAACCCCTCGCGCTCGGCCGCCTCCGCGCAGGCCTCGATCAGGCCGAGCGTGTCCATCGGCTCCACGTGCAGCCGCGGGTGCACTCCCCAGAGCAGGCGGCACCGGCGCACGACGTCGATGTGAGGTGACAGCGCCAGCACCGGCGCCTTGGGCCGGTAGGCGGAGATGAGTCCGGCGGTCGTTCCCGTGTTCGTCGGAGACACGATGCACTTGAGCCCGAGCTGATAGACCGCCCCCACCGCCCCGAACGCGATGGCGTGGTACTGGTTGTTCGCGCGCGGGCCGCGCTCGGCCAGCCAGCGCCCGTAGGGAAGCTCACGCTCGGTCGTCTGCGCGATCGAAGCCATCATCTGCACCGCCAGCACCGGGTGCTTCCCGACGGCGGTCTCCTGGGACAGCATCACCGCGTCGGTGCCGTCGAAGATCGCGTTCGCGACGTCGGCCACCTCGGCGCGCGTCGGGCGCGTGGAGTGCACCATCGACTCGAGCATCTGCGTGGCCGTGATCGTCGGCGTGGCGGCGCGGCCGGCGAGCGCGAGCAGCCGCTTCTGAACGAGCGGCACCTCCTCGATCGGCAGCTCGATCCCGAGGTCGCCGCGAGCGATCATGATGCCGTCCGCCGCGTCGATGATCTCCTCGGCGTTGGCGGCCGCCTGCGGCTTCTCGATCTTCGCGATCAGCGGCACGTGCAGGTCCTTCGAGGCGAGGTGCTCGCGCACCGGGTCGAGGTCCTCGCGGCGGCGCACGAAGGACAGCGCGAAGAAGTCCACGCCCATCTCGAGGCCGGCGTCGATCAGGTCGATGTCCTCCGCACTCACCGCCGGGAGGGAGACCGTCACGTTCGGGAGGTTCAGGCCCTGGCGCGAGGCGACGCTGCCTCCGACCTCGACGTTCGTCACGACCTCGCCGTCGCTCACCTCGCGCACGCGCAGGCGCACCGCGCCGTCGGCCAGGTAGAGAACGTCGCCCTTGTCGACGAGCTCCGAGAACCCCTCCCAGGCGACCGGCAGGCGCTCGGACGTGCCGTCCACCGGCTCCTGCGTGAGCACCACGCGCGAGTCGCGCGCCAGCTCGGCGACGCCACCGGCCACGGGGCCGATCCGCAGCTTTGGTCCGGGCAGGTCGCCCAGGATCGCGATCTCGCGGCCCGCCCGCTCCGCACCCTGGCGGATCGCCTGCGCGATCTCCGCGTGCTGCTCCGGGGTGCCATGCGCGAAGTTCAGCCTCGCCACGTCCATGCCCGCCGCGACCATCTTCTCGAGGACGTCGGGATCCATCGACGCAGGTCCGATCGTCGCGACGATCTTCGTCGAACGCATGGGCTTGGACCTTACCCACGAAAAGCCCGCTCTTAGCGACCGAGAGCCCGAACACGATGTTGACGCTCGGCGCGAGAGCCGTTTTGATGGGCCCCGGCCTCAGGGCAACTGAAGATCACGGCGCTGGCCCAAGCGCAGCCGGGTCCCACAATACGACGCTCCGAGGCTCCGGGGTATCTATCTGTTTTTGGTTCGAGATCGCACGTAGTGCGGGGAGGTCTGATGGGCAAGTCGGCCACGATCGACGCTGGTCCTGAGCAGCAGCATCTGCAGGCGCTGGAGTACGCGAACCGCGTGCGCCTCGCCCGGGCTCGAATGAAGCGTCGAATCGGAGCGGGCGAGCTCTCGGCCGCTGAGGTTGTCCTCAGCTGCCCCTGGCAGGCTCACAGCATGTCGATCAGCGATCTGCTGATGAGCCAGAAGCGCTGGGGCAGGGCGCGCTGTCGACGGTTGCTGGTCTCGCTTGGCGTTCCGGAGAACAAGCAGGTCGGAACGCTCACCGAGCGTCAGCGTCTCGCGCTGGCCGCTGTGCTCACCGCAAAGAACGCCCCGGCAGGACCGACGGTCGCCGTTCAGCCCGCTGAAGCAACGCGCGTGCCCGCGGCTCCCGCGAGGGGCACGCTTGCCGCTCGCGAGCGCGCTCTGACGGCCGCCTGACCGGAGCTCAGGGCGAGGGCGGCCGGGGAGAGGCCGGCCGTCCTCCCCGCTACGCCTCTCCCGCCTGCTCCGCGCCGACCAGCGGCCCCGTCGACGCCACGATCTCCACGATGTGCCCGTCCGGATCGCGCACGTAGATTGACCTGAAGTAGGTGCGGTCCATCACCTCGGTCGTCGAGATCCCGCGCGACACGAGGTACTCCCGCCAGGCGGCCAGCTCCTCGTCGCTCTCGACGGTGAGCGCGAAGTGGTGCGTCGAGCCGCGCCCCACGCTCCCCTCGTCGAGGTCGGGATACTCGAGGCAGGTCACGAGCGTGCCGGGCGTGCCCTGCTCGTCGCCGAAGAAGAGGTGCTGCGCGCGGCGGTCGTCCTCGTTGACCGTCTGCTTGACCACGCTCATCCCGAGCAGGTTGCGGTAGAACGCGACCGAGCGCTCCAGATCGGCGCACAGGAGCGTGATGTGGTGGATGCCCGCGATCCGCAGGCGCCGCTCGGTCATCGGAAGCCGAGGCCGCCGGAGCGGCGCTTGAAGAGCTCGCGCATCGCGTAGAACGTAGCGGCGAAGACGGCCGCCCCGACGAGCAGCAGCGCCCAGACCTTGACCGGCCCGAGGCCGAGCGCCACGACCGTGACCGCGATGAAGGCCGCCACGCCGGCGAGCAGGGCCGAGTGGGAGCGGTACCCACCCAGGTGCTCGCGGAGCGCGAGCTCGCCGCCGCCGAGCGCGGCGATCACGAGGCCGGCCGCCAGCATCTGCTCGCCACCGGAGCCGCGGGCGGCGCCCCAGATGATCAGGACCAGGCCGATGAAGATGACGAGCTCGGACAGCGGGAAGCTGCCCCACGCGGCCTGCGGCCGCTCGGATGTCGGCCGTCGCGGCGTCGGGCTCGCGCTGCTCGCCCGCCGCTCGCGGCGGGCGGCGTCGCGCTCCGCGCGCGTCGAATCACCGCGCTTGCGGCTGCGCCTTCCCATTCAGGTGGCTAACGGGCAACCGGAGCTGATGACCACGCGCCACCAGCCCATGAACATGCCGATGAAGCTGAAGCGCGGGCGCACGTGCCAGTGGCGACAGCCGGTCTCCCCGATGTCCTCGGCCGAGACGCGCTGCCACTTGTACTGCTCGGGAGCGAGCATCATCGCCTCGATCAAACGCCGGTTCTGATCCTCGGCCCAGGTGCGGTCCGACATGGCGCGCCGCGCGTCGGAGACGGCGTCGGCGAGCTCGTCGCGGAGCTCCTCGAGCTCGGTGAGCGAGAGCAGCCGAGGCCCGCCGCCACGGCCCGCCACGAGCGGCGGCGCCATGTTCGTGCGCGGCCAGGCGGCACAGAAGACGTTGGCCAGCTCGTTCTCGAGATGAGCGACCTGGTCGAGCAGCGTGCGGCGAGCGGCTCGCTCGTCGGTGGGGGCGAACGTCAACCCCGGTGAGACTGGCCTGTCGAGCACGTCAGGCACGGGGGCTAAGTGTAAAGCGTCTCGGCCGCGCACCACAGGGCTTCCTCCAGGCTGATCCGCGGCACGCCCTTCACGCCGAGAGCGCAGAGCGTCATCCGCTCGGTCTCGGGCGTGACACCGGCGGCCTCGCTCACGTCGCCGAGCACCAGCGCCACTGGCGTCTGGCGATCGGCCACGACGAGCTGGCGCGACGACAGCGGCCGCACCTCGCCGAGCGTCTCACCCGCACGCCCGAGCCGGAGGCCGAGCTCGCCCACCACGCGCCCCGAGTCGAGCGCGATCAGGGGCACACCGGTCTCGGCGATCGCCACCGTGAGCGCGTCGTCCACCACGTTCTCGCTCTGCAGCCCACCCTGCTTGAGGCGCCGGAGCGCCACGGCCTCGACGGGCGTGCGGTCGTGGTCCGGGTCGATGCCGACCTGGCGCGAGAAGACGCGGTACGCCCACGGGACCGGGTCCTGGCGCATGTGCACCACCTTGCCGCCGGTGTAGCGGTCGGCGAGCATGCGCAGGCGCTGCTTCACCTGGGGCGGCGAGGGGCCCGGACGCACGTCCAGCGTGGTGTGCACCAGCGAGAGCTCCGGGAACTCCTCGGCGAGCTCCGGCTCCACCCAGCCGTCGACGAGATCGAGCTCGAGCTCGGTCACTCGAGCAGCCGCTGCGCGCCGCGCCGGAGCTGCGCCTCCGTCAGATTGCCGAGCTTGGTCTGTGCCACCTTGCCTCCGGCTCGCGCGAACACCGTGGTTGGGCAGCCACCCACGCCGTACAGGTTGGCCACCTGGCCGTCGCTGTCAACCGCCACGGGCTGAGTCCAGCCCCGTGCCGTCATGAGGTTGCGCAGCTCGCTGCGCTCCTTGCGGCTGAAGTAGACCGTCACGAAACGGACGCCGGGCACGCTGCCGCGCACGCGCTCGGTCCTGTCCACCTGCGGGAAGCAGTCGGCGCCGCGGTCGAACACGAACGTGATCACGAGCGGCCTGTCGCGGAGCGTGCAGACGTTCAGCACGTCCTTGCTCTTCACCTCGCAGGCCGGCACGGGCCCCGAGTTCTTCGGGCAGGGCTCGCGCTGGCAGACATTCGCGTCGCCCTCGAGGCTGCTCTGCACGAGCGGCGCCGCGAACGGGGGCAGGCGCTCGCCCGGCTCCGGCCCGAACAGCCCCTCCCCCTGGTTCGGGATCGTCTGGACGAACACCAGCACGCCCAGCACCATGAACATCACGATCCCGACGAGCCACGCGTACTTGTTCGCCTGGCGCGGTACCTCGGGCCGCTTCATGGGCTCGGGGTGCGTGCGGTCGCGCTCGGCGAGCCGATCCCCGACCGACAGGTCGTCGAAGCGGTCCCCCTCCTCGCGTCCCTCGCTCATGGCGCGTCCGGCTGCGGGCGGCCCGGCCTGACCGCCGCGAGCAGGTCGCGTACGCGGAAGGGGCCGTGCTCCTCGGCCCAGAGGAGCGCCGCGGGCAGCACGATCATCACGCCGACGAGCGAGACGCTCAGGTCCACCACCGTCACGATGCCGAAGTCGCGCAGCATCCGGATGTCGGAGAAGACGAGCGCGGCGAAGCCGGCGATCGCCGTGATCCCAGAGGCGAGCACGGCCGCGCCCGTGGAAGCGTAGGCGAGCTCGATCGCGCGCGCCGGCCCGGCGCCGCGGTCGCGCTCCTGCCGGTAGCGCGACGAGAGCAGCACGCTGAACTCGGTCGAGATCGCGATCACGAGGGCGCCGAGCGTCACGGACATCGGGTTCAGGTTCACCTCGAACGGGCCCGGCAGCAGGCCGAGCACGAACAGGACGAGCCCCGACCAGCCCGTGGCCAGCGCGATCGGTATCAGCGGCACGGCCGCCTCGCGAGCCGAGCGCCGAGCCACGAGCAGCACGAGGAAGACGCCGCCGAGCGCCGCCAGCAGCGTGAGCGCGCGCCGCCACGGTGAGGAGAGCGCGCCGTTCGCCTCGGCGGCGAGCACCGGCAGGCCCACCACGGACGCCTGCACGCCCTCGGGCGGCTTCAGGCGCGCCTTGATGTCGTCGACCACCTCCTTCTGGCGGTCGAGCGACATGAGGCGGATGCCGAAGGCCAGGTTCGCCGTCTTCCTGTCGGCCGTCACGACGCCCTGCGAGAAGTAGGCCGGCACCGCGTCGAGCAGCTTCCGCACACTGGTCTGGCCGGCCGTCGAGAAGAGGTCGGGCAGCGAGAGCGCCGGACACAGCTCCGGCGGGTTCCGCGTCTGGGTGCAGCGCTTGCCCGGCCGGTAGCCGTGCTCACGGAGCACACCGTCCTGGAACTTCGTCATCCAGGCGATCACCTTCGGGTCGGTGATGTCGTCGGCGCGGATCGTCACGTCGATCTCGCCCGAGACGCCCGTCTCCTGCTGCAGGACGTTCACGTCCTTCAGCGCCTGGAGGTCCTGCGGCACGAGCTCGCGCACGTCGGACACCACCTTGCTCTGCGTGTCGAGCGCGAGCCCCACCAGGGCCACGGCGAGCCCGATGGCCAGCACCCGCCGCGGCCGCGCCAGCGCGAACCCGAGCGTGCGCCAGGAGCGGTCCGCGAGCCACTCGCCCGCCGTGTGCACGCGCGGGTGGGCGCGCAGCGCGGCGATGCGGCCACCCTCGACCGGCCCCGGCCGCCCGAAGCGGACGAGCGCGGCGAAGCCCGCGCACAGCGCGCAACCCAGCGCCAGGACGATGCCGAGCACGAGCAGCGCACCGAAGCCGCGCACCATCGGCACCGGCGACAGGAGCAGCACGAGGAAGCCGGTGGCGGTCGCGAGCCCGGCGGTGAGGATCGTGGGGCCGCCGGCGACCGCCGCGGCCGTCGCGGGCTCCGGCTCCCCCGCTTCCGCGGCCTCGTTGTACCTCGCCTGGAACTGGATCGCGTAGTCCACCGCGAGCCCGATCAGCACGGGCAGCGCCGCGATCGACGCCATCGTGAGGTCGCCGCCGGCCACGGACAGCGCCCCGAACGTCATCGCGGCCGCCGCGAGCGCGAGCGCGAGCGGCAGCAGCCGCAGCCGCGAGTTGAAGACGAGCGCGAGCGTGGCCGCCATCAGAAGCAGCGCCGCGCCCAGCAGCACGAAGATCGCGCGCTGCACCGCGTCCGCCAGCCCCGCCGCCACGACCGGAACCCCGGTCACGACGTAGCGAGCGCCCTCGCGCGGCTTGAACATCCTCTCGTTGGTCGCCGTCCGGATCAGTTCGATCGCGCGGTTCCGCTCGGCCTCGGTCAGGTCGGGCCGCAGCCGGATCTGGATCAGCGCCGAGTCCTTGGACGGGAAGATGTACGCGAAGCGTGACTTGGGTATGCCGGGCTTCCCGGCCGTCCGGTCGAACACCAGCGTCGACACGAAGGTCTGGTTGTCGATCCGCGGCACGTCCGTGAGGCCGTACTGGAGCGCCGTCCGCAGCGAGTCGTTGATGAACTTGGCCTGGACCGCCTGGGCCGCCGTCTCCGCGAGCCGCCGCTGCTCGGCCGGCGGGTCGCCGCGCCGCTTCGACAGGCGCCGCGCCGCCTCGGCCGCCGCCTGTGCCTGGGTGGCCGCCGCCTGCTGGCGCCTCGTGAACTCGTCGGCGATCTGGTTGACCGCAGTGTTGACGAACGTGCCGGGCCCGTAGATCACCTTGGCCGGCTTGAGCTCCGCGATGTCGCGGCAGACCGGCGGAAGGCTCCCGAGCCCCTCCTTCTTGTCTGGCACGTTCCCGCTGAGGCAGCCCTCCATCCGGAGCACCCGGCCGAGATCGGCCGTCAGGACGGTCCGCGTGAGCTCGCCCTGGACGAGCACGAGGATCGCCTCGTCGCCGAAGTCCTGCTTGAAGCGCTCGGTGTCCTTGAACGTCTGCGAGCCGCGGTTGACGAGCGTCTCCGTAGCCGCGCTCGGCTCGAGCCGAAGCGCAAGCGCGGCACCAGCGAGCGCCAGCACCGCGGTGACCCCAAGCACTACGAGCGGCCGGCGCGTCACGGCCCCAACGAGCCGTCGAAGGACCCCCTCGATCACGCAGTCAGCTTAGGAGACAGGCGCGGCGCAAGCGGCCGCTTTGCCCCCCGGCGCCGTAAACGACGGCATCGAAGGGCGACCTCCGCAATCTGATCCCGCATAGGCGATCGGGCGCCGCTAAGGCGCCCGCATCAACCGCGGGAACATTCCCGACTGGCCCACCACGCGGCCGAGCGGCGCCTGCGGGTCGCAGGGCGGGGCCTTGCCGCGGTTCTCGTCGCCGCCGAAGACGAACTGGGTGATCTCGTCCACCTCCTTCTGGGAGAGGAACTCGTTCGGGTCGGGCGGCGGCGGCACCTCGCGGTTCGTGCAGAGGTACTGGCCGAAGACCTCGAGGTGGCCCTCGGTGCGCAGCTTGTCGTAGCCGCCGGGCTCGGTGTACGGGTTCGACCGGTTCGACTTCAGGCGGAACGGCCAGCCGGTCATCATCTCGGGATTCATCGGGTTCGCCGCACGCAGGTAGTGCAGGAACTCCGACGGGTCGTTGAAGCCCTGTTCCCTGCCCTGCGTGGCGGCCGCGTCGTTCGCCAGGAAGGCGGCGATCTCACGCCTGTAGAGCCCGAGGTAATCGACGATCGGGGTGAGGTTCCGCAGCCAGGGGTCGAGTCGCCGCAGCAGCGGCTCCGTGTTGTCGAGCACCCGGATGGTGGCCGGCAGCCCGCGCTTCGACACGCGCACGAGCGGGTCCAGGTTCACGAACAGCCCCTTGAGGTCCGGGGCGAGCTTGTCGAGGTCTACCAGCGTCGGCGAGATCTGCCTGGCCGCGGGGCGGAGCTGGTCGATCAGCGGGTTCGTGTTGTCGGCGAACCGTGTGAGGCGCTGGGTCGTCGCGCGCCCCTCGCGCAGGAAGGTCGGCAGCACGCGCCACGTGTCCGCGAACTGCTCGTCGCGGCTCGCGATCGCCTGCCAGGTGCGATTCGAGTTCGTGATCAGGTCGCGCAGCTGGCCCTTCCGCTCCGAGAGCGCGTCGAAGACGTAGCCCGTGTCGCGAACGAAGCGCTGCGTCGCCCCGCTCTGCTGGCGCAGCACCTTCAGGACCTCGTCGGTGTCCTCGGCGAACGGGGTGAGCAGCGCCAGCGCATCGTTCAGGGCCTCGGCGTTCCCCTTCGACGCGATGCCGGCCTGATCGAACCAGGTGGAGAAGCGCGCCCGGGTGACCGGGTCGAAGCCGCGCAGGATCTCGTCGAGCTCGACGGTGTCCGCGACCTGCCCCGCGGCGAGCTTGCCGCCGTCCGGCACGAAGCCCGACCCCTTCGTGCCCGGGGACAGCTCCACGTAGGTCTCGCCGAGCAGCGTCTTCTGGCGGAGGATCGCTCGCGTGTCCTTCGGGATCGGCGCGTAGCGCGAGTCGATGTCGAGCACGGTGTCCGTGAGCCCCGTCAGGGCGTTCGGCTGCTTGTCCTTCACGCTGCCGACCTTCACGCCCGAGATGCGGACGTCCGCCTCCTGCGCGAGCTGCGTGGCCGACGGGAAGCCCACGCTCACGCGATAGCCCTCGGGCTGCAGCGGAACCGCCCCACCGAAGTTGAGCCACAGGAACATGAGGATCCCGACGCACGACAGCGTGAACGCGACCATCGCGAACATCCGGCCGAAGCTGGGCGCCTGCTTGATCATGGGATGAAGTCGTCCGGGGGCTGGTTCTGCGGGCAGGCCTGGGCCTCGGGCGGCAGCTTCAGGAGCCTGGCGAGGGCACCGAGCTGCGGACTGCCGAGGATGACCTGCTCGAGGACGTTGTAGTTGTTGCAGCTCACGAGCACGAGGCTCCGGCGGACCGGCCCGTGGGCGTCCTGGAGGTTGTACATCGTCGCGCCCGCATGCGCGGCCCAGGCGGCCCAGAAGTTGAAGGGCCGCCGCGCTCCGGGCGGGTCGTAGGCCAGCATGTTGAAGAAGCGGTTCAGCACGCCGAACGTGCGCGCCAGGCGCGGGGTCACTACCGCCAGGTCGTTGGTGGCCGCGCGAAGGTCGCGGACCGTCGGCTGCACGTCACGCGCGAACGGCCTGATCTGGTCGCGGATGATCGGCGTGGTCTCGTCGAAGAAGGGGCGCGTCTTGCGCAGGGCGGGCGCGAGCTCTCGCGCGAACGGGCGCAGGCGCTCGAGCGCCGGGCCGAGCTCGCCGGCGAGCGAGGCGGTCTTCGTGAGCGTCTGCGTGGTCTGGTCGAGCGTGCCCGGGAACAGCCGCAGCGCCTCGCGCAGTGCGGACTCCTCCGTGGCGAACGCCTGGAAGTTCGCGTTGGCGGAGTCCACGAGCTCGGCGAGCTGGCCGTCGCGATTCGCGAGCGCCGTCGAGAGCAGCTGGAAGTTGTGGATCACGCGCTTGATGTTGTGGCGGCGCCCGATCAGGAGACGCGTGATCTTGCGCCCGTCGCGCGCGGCCGGCTCGAAGCGCTTGAAGGTCTCGCGGAGGTCCTGCGCCGCGGTCTGGTCGTAGCGCTGGTCCGCCCCGGTGACCTTGTCGTCGAAGGCGGTGCCGCCCGCATTCAGCAGGATCTGGAGATAGGCGCGCGTGTCCGAGTCGAGCTGAGCCAGGAACTCGTCGGTGTTCACGTCGGGCAGCGTGTTGGCCACGCGCACGCGGCCGCCCTCCGGCAGCGCGCCGGCCGCGCGCGTCCCGGGGTCGATCGCGAGGTACATGTCCTTGAGGCCGGTCTTCGGGCGCAGCAGAACGGTCGCGTCCTTGTAGATCGGCCGGTACTCGGCCCTGATCTTCATGTCGATGACCGCGATCCCGTCCTCGAGCTTCACGGAGCCGACCTCGCCGATCTTCACGCCCGCGATGTTCACCGTCTGGCCCTGCCCCGGAACGGCGGCCTGGCCGCTCGGCAGCTCCGCCTTGACCGTGTAGAACTCGGTCCCGAGCACGGGCACGCCGGCCGGCAGGTAGAAGCGCTGGTTCGAGAGGATGTAGCCCCCGATGCCGAGCGCCAGCACGAACAGGAACAGGATCGCCACGAAGACGCGCGCCTGCTTCTTGATCTGGCGGATCATGGCCCGCCCCCGATCGGCGCGTCGCTCAGGTCGGGCACCGGCTGGGTGTGGCACTTGACGTTCGGCCTGTAGGGCGGCTTCGGGCTCTTCGCCGGGCGCGTGCCGAGCGGCTGCTCGGCGGCACTCGAGTGGAACGGGCCCTGTGCGCCGATGGGCGGCGTCTGCACCGCGTAGCCGCCGCCGGCCTGGATCCGAGCGAAGCTGCCGTTCCCGTCGAAGTTCTGCGACTCGCCGGCCAGCGAGACCATCGACTGGAAGAACTCCTCGTAGTTGCGCAGGCCCGTGGAGAGCGCGCCCTCGTCGATCCGCTGCTCGATCGTCGGCAGGATCGTGTGGAGCTGGCAGCGGTTGAAGTCGTCGAGGACCGGCAGCAGGTCGACCTGGCCGTCCGTGAACTCCGCGAAGTCGCTCACCGCCGGCTGAAGGTCGTCCACGAGCCCCTGGAGCTCGGCGGGCGACACGAGCGCGCGCACCTGGCGAATCCAGGGGAAGCCCGCCTCGATCGTCGCGGGCGTCTCGCGGACGCCCGGGATCATCTCGAGCGCCCACGCCCGCGTCGACGGGAACGCCGCGTTCAGGTTGTCGAGCGCCGGCCGAGCGGCCTCGAGCACCAGCGGGAGCTCGTGGATGGTGGCGCGCAGGTTCGTCTCCTCGGCGGCGAGCGCGCCCATCGTCGTGTTGAAGTTGGTGATCAGGTCCTTCAGCGAGCTCTCGCGCGAGGAGAGCGCCGCGAAGATCTTCTGCTGGCTCCCGATCAGCTTCGACAGGTCGTGCAGGTCGGTCCCGAGCGTGGCGTCGTTCAAGACCGCGCCGCCGCGCAGCGCCTGCGCCGAGTCCCGGAGCGAGTCGTTCAGGGACTGGCCGGCCGTCTGGCCTCTCGTGGCCGGGTCCTGGTCGGCGTCCTCGCCGGGCTTCGGCCTGCCGTTGATCGCGTCGCCGTAGCCGATCAAGAGCTTCTGGAGGTCCTTGCGCGTGTCCGTCTTCAGGGTGCCGAGCACTTGGTCGAGCTGCACCGGCGCCGAGGTCTGCGTGACCGGGATCGTGTCGCCGTCCTCGACGTCGCCCGCGGACGGCGTGCCGGGCCGGATGTCGAAGAAGAGGTTGCCCTCGAAGAAGAGGCGCGGACGGACCTTGATCTGCGCGTCCTTGTGGATCGGGAGCGCCTCGTCCTTCAGCTTCATGGTCACCAGCACCGCGGGCGAGTCGCCGCCCATCGGCTCGACGCCAGAGACCTTGCCGACCTCCACGCCGGCGATCCGGACCGCCTGACCCTTGTGGATCGGCGGCGCGTTCTCGAACGTGGCCTTGAGCTGGAACGGGGTGGTGAACGGGATGTCCTTGGACGCGCCGAGGTAGGTGGCGACCAGGATCAAGACCAGCGCGATCAGGCCGACCTGATACGGGCTGAAGCGGCTGCCGCCCACGCGCCTCATGGCTGCCCGTCCGTCTTCAGGCCCTGGTTGCCGGGCGTGCTGCCGATCACCGTGACGCCGTTCGCGTAGCGCTCGTTACCGCCCTCGCACTCGTTCGTCTGCCCCGGCGCCGCCGTGTTCGGGTACGGGTTCACGTGCAGGTGGTTGTGCGGCTGCGGGCCGTCGGCCGGCGCGTCGGACGGGCCGCCCTCGTTGTTCGGACCGACGGAGTAGTTGATGCGCTCGGTCGGGGCCGCGACGGTCAGGAAGCGCTGGAAGTTGCCGTTCGAGTCGCCCTCGGAGAGCAGGCTCGCCGCGTTCCGGAGCAGGATCGACGCGTAGTTGCAGGTCGTCTGCGCCGGGGTGAGGAAGCGGAGCGTCGGGCGCAGCGAGCTGGACAGGCGGGTGAGCTGCCTGATGCCGGCGCGCACCATCGGGTCGTCGCCGAAGTCGGCGAGCTTCTCGAACACCCTCGCGAGGTCCTCGTTCATCCGCTTCGTCCTGGGCAGGACGTCGGTGCCCGCCTGGAACGCGTCGGCGAGGATCGGAGCGGCGTGGGGCAGCACCGCCACGCCGGGCCGGAGCTCGCGGAAGAAGGCCGCGTTGTTGCGGATGAACGGCCGCTGGCGCGGGAACTGCTCGATCGCGAGCTGCTCGCTCGGCGGGCTCTCGCTGATCGTCTCCTGGAGGAACGGCCGCGCCACCGATGCCCAGGCCGTGAACGCCGTGTCGAGGTTCACGAACAGCGACGCCTGCTCCTCGGCCACGGGCGCGACCTCCGCGGACACTCGAGCGAGCGACGCGAAGAAGCGGTCCAGACGCGTGGCCGGGTCGGACAGGTTGCGGGCCACCGGCTCGAGGTCCGCCAGCAGCGGCACGAACGCCTCGAGCGCCGAGTTCAGGTCCTGGCCGCGGCCGGCGAAGCCGCCGCCGAAGCCGTCGAGCGTGTTGCGCTGCCCGACCCGCGTCTTCGCGTCGAACATGTTGAACAGGTCGTCGAGCTCCACCACCGCCGGGCGCGCCTGGCGCAGCGGAATCGTCGAGCCCGCCGCGAGGCCCGCGCGACCGCGGCCGGGAGTCAGCTCGATGTACTTGAGGCCGAGCGAGGAGCGCGGCCGGACCAGCAGCGTCGAGTCGGCCGGCACCGGCTCGATCGTCTTGTCGAGCTTCATCGTGACCTGCGCGTAGGCGGTGCCGTCGGCGCGCTTCCTCGGCTCGATCTTCGAGATGAAGCCCACGCGCGCGCCGCCGATCCGCACCTCGAAGCCCTTCACGAGCTGCGAGGCGTTCGGCATGTTCGCCTTCAGGTCGTAGGTCGGGACGAACGGCAGCCCCGAGTTCGCGTTGTAGGCGAGGAAGACGGCGACGATCGTCACGAGCACCGTCACGGCGCCCACCAGCACCGGGCTCGCCGTGAGCGCTGCCTGGCCGCGGCGCGTGCTCACCGGCCCTCACCACCCAGCAGGTAGTCGAGTCCCGCGTCGGCGCCCTCCAGGGCCGGCGAGCCCTGCTGGCTACGGCGTCGCAGCGCGGCCAGGTTCTGCTCGCGCCGCTGACGGACGGTGGGATCGGCCTGGCCCAGCAGCTCCTGGAGCAGGCTGCCGACGGGCGGCACGCTGCCCTTGCCCTGCTGCGGCGAGGCCTTGGCGTTGGCCGCCTCGAGCTGACCGCCGGCAGAGGCCGAGCTGGCCTCGGCGCTCGGGTCGTAGAACGTCGCCGCGCAGCCGCTGCTGAAGGTCACGGCGTACGTCGAGCAGACGTTGGTCAGCAGGGCCGTGCGCAGGTAGTGGCCGAGGCCGTCGAACCCGTTGAGGACGAGCGCCCCGGAGTAGAAGACGTCGTTGAGCCGCGGGAGAGCGTCGGTCTCCTCGAGGCTCTTCGTGAGCTTGTCGAGGTTCACCGCGACGGGCGCCGCCTGCTGGCCGAGCTCGCCGAGGTCGCGGATCAGCGGCCGGGCGTCCATCAGCGCCGGGCGGCCGCGCTCGAGCGCGTCGCCGAGGCTCGGGAAGGCGTCGCGGGACGCGTCCGAGAGCGTGCCCTGGGCCTTGATGAGGCGGCCGAGCGCGGGCGCGGCGGCGTTCAGGTCGGCGAGCAGCGGGGTTCCCTGGTCGGCGAAGCCCTCCAGATCGGCCATCAGCGGCCGCAGCTCGCGCAGGAAGCCCGGCAGCAGGTGAATGCTCTGGCGCAGGTCCGCGCGCCGTTCGGCGGACGCCTGGCTCGTGGCGTTCGCCTGAACGATGAAGTCCCCGAACGACTCGCGCTCGCGCGTCAGCGGCGCAAGCGCCGTGTCTGAGTCGCGAGCGAGCTGCGCGAGCGTGCGGTTCTGGTCGGCGAGGATCTTCAGCACCTGGTCGGTCTCACGCAGCGCCGGGTTCGCGCGGTGGATGACCTCGTTCAGGTCCTCGCCGCGACCGGCGAGGCCCGTGCCGAACTCGCTCAGGAGGATCGCGAAGCGCTGCCGGTAGGGCAGCCGCATGATGTCCCCGACGAGGTCGAGGTCGACAGGCGAGCTCGTGCGATCCACGGGCAGGAGCCGCTCGCCCTTGCCGTTGCCCTCCTCGATCCGCGCGAGCGGCTCGGCGCCGGTCGAGCCCGGCTGGCAGTCGAGGAACTTCTCGCCGATCAGGCCCTGGGCGCCGATCACGCATTCGGCGTCCTGCTTCCAGGGGATGAACCTCGCGTCGTCGATCCGCAGCGTGACGGCGGCCTTCTTGTCGCCCGTCACGTCGAGGTCCGAGACCACGCCGACGGGCACGCCCGCCACCTTCACGTCCTCGCCCTGCACCACCGTCGACGCGTTGTCGAAGATCGCGCGCACGAAGTAGGCGTCCCTCGTGTCGTCGTCGGTGGACTCGCGCACGATGCCGATCACGATCCAGGGCAGGATCGCCACGATGAGGCCCAGGTAGACGAAGCGCCGCATCAGCCCGGTGGGTCCTCGGACGGGGGACCGCTCGACGGGTCGCAGCCTTGGAAGGGCCAGGGCGACGAGCCGTCCGGAGCGGGCTGGGTGGCGGCGCCGGGGCAGGTGGGCCGCGTGCCGCGCTCGAAGCCGGTGAGGCGCTGCGACGCCGGGATGCCGACGAGCCGGTAGGAGTCACGGTCGAACCGCGTCGGGCTGAACACCGGCTGGACGCGCGCGTAGTGGCCGTTCGCGTCGTAGTACGCCGCCACCTGGCCGAACTTCGTGATCCAGCCGACCAGGTCGGGCGTGTAGCCGCGCGCGTACTCGATCACCGGGTCGGAGCGGTCGAGCGCCCGGATCGCGCGCGGGAACACGCTCGCCGTGAGCGCCGCGAGGCGCGGCTGCTTGGCGGTCAGCTCGATCAGGTCGTTGTTGGGGCCGGGCAGCCTGATCAGGTCGTTCAGGTCGGCGATCGTCGGCCGCGCGTCGCGCACGAGCGGGCGCAGCGCGCGGAAGAACGGCGCGAGCTCCTTGGTGTTCGGCTTCGACTCGTCGACGAGCTTGTCCAGCTCGTCGAGCGTCCCGCGGAGGTTCACGAATGTCGTGTTCGCCTTGCGGAGCGTGCTCGGGAGCAGCTCGAGCGCCCGCTGCAGCGACGCGTTCTCGTCACCGATGGCCCGCATCGCCGAGTTCGTGTTGCTCACCAGGTTCGTGAGGTCGTCGCGGCGCTCGGCGATCGCGGACACGGTGTCCGCGCCGTCGCGGAGGAACTGCGTGAGCACCTGCTGGTCGAGCGCGATCTCCTGAGTCAGGCGCGAGGTGGCTCCGAGGAAGGGGCCGAAGTACCTGATGCTGTCGCCGGACTCGACGCCGCGGCTGTCGTACTGATCGCCCGTGCCGCGGATGAGGTCGCGAAGGCCGCCGCGCGTCTTCTCGTCCAGCGTGTTGAAGAGCACGTCGATGTCGACGGGCGAGTCGGTCTCGTCGACGCCGATGCGGCCGCCGTCGGGAAGCTTCGGCGCGTTGTTCGGGCCCGGCTTCAGCGAGACGTAGCGGTTCGCGATGCCGGACAGCGAGGTCGCCCGGATCGTGGCGGTCGTGCCCTCGTGCAGCGGTGCGACCGGATCGCCGACCTCCATGGTCACGATCGCGTGCGCCGAGTCGTCCAGGGCGATGTCCTTGATCTTGCCGATCGGCTGGCCGCCGACCCGCACCTCGTTGCCGGGCACGAGCTGGCCGGCGCTGGCGAAGGTGGCCTTGACCGTGTAGCCGTCGCCGCCACCGAACATGGCGAGTCCGGCCAGCGCAACGGCAGCGATCAGCGCCGCGACCGCAAGGCTGCGAGCCACGGTTGAGCCACGCTCACTGTGGAGCGGCTCGCGAGTCCTTCCCTCTCTTTTTTGTGAGTCCAAGCGCGGTCTGTGCGACCGACGCCTCCCGCAGCGCGTCGCCGACGCGCCTACCTAGCTACTCCATGCCGAGTGGCCCCTGCGCCTCCCCGGACAAAAACTGTCTCACGAATTGGTTGTCTGAGTTGAAAAGCTCGCTCGCGGGGCCAGATTCCACGATCCTCCCCTTCCACAGGATCGCGATGTAATCCGCGACGCGACGGGCAGACATGATGTCGTGCGTGATGACGCAGTATGCGCCACCGTTCTCCTCGTGGACCTCCATGATGAGCTCGCACAGGAGTGCGGTGCGCACCGGGTCCAGTCCCGAATCGGGCTCGTCGAAGAGCACGATGTCGGGGTCGAGCACGAGCGCGCGCGCGAACCCTGCTCGCTTGCGCATCCCGCCCGACAGCTCGTTCGGCATCTTCTCGGAGGCGGCGGCCAGCCCCACCTCGCCGAGACGCCTCGAGACGATCTCGCGGATCTCGTCCTCGCCCTTGTCGGTGTGCTGGCGGAGCGGGAACGCCGTGTTGTCGTAGACGTTCATCGAGCCGAACAGCGCACCGTCCTGGAACAGGACGCCGAACTTCTTCCGCATCTCGAACAGGTCCTCGTCGGCCATGTCGGGCACGGACTCGCCGTGCACGATCACGTCGCCCTCGTCGGGATAGAGCAGCCCGACCATGTGCTTGATGCAGACGGACTTCCCTGTGCCCGACGGGCCCAGGATCATCGAGATCTGGTTGTCCGGCAGGCCGAGGTTGAGACCGTTCAGGACGCGGTTGCGGCCGAACGCCTTGACCACGTCGATGAACTCCACGGCGTCGTCGGAGCCGTGCTCGCGCTTCCTGCCGGTGTGCCACTGGTACTCGTCGGCCTCGGCCTGCGAGCCGCGCTCATGCGTCATCTCGCCGGTGCTCTTGGCGCGCTCCTGGGGGGGCTCCGCCTGGGGGGGCTCCTCCTGCTGCGGGCGCTCCTCCTGCTCCTGCTCGCCGCGCGTCTCCTCCCAGTCCTGCGCGTCGAGCGGACGCGTCTCCGCGTCCTCCGGACGAGCTTCCTGTCCCTCTCCCCTGCGTTCCTCGCTCAAGTCTCCCTCACCCGCCTATCGGCGCTCGTGGATTCGAGCCCCAGAAGATCTGCGTTCCCACCATTCCCACCAGGTGGACCATCACCGTGTTCAGCACCATCGACTTCGCCGTGGCCGTGCCCACGCCCACGGGCCCGCCGCTCGCGTTGTACCCGTAGTAACAGCCCACGAGCACGATCACCGT